>JAJYDQ010000025.1 GCA_021777225.1 Deltaproteobacteria bacterium | reverse complement strand
GTGTGCAGGTTGAGCGCAACCCCATCCAGGTATCCGTCATCAAGACTGGTCTGGTACTTGTCTATGAGCGTATCAGCACGGTAAACGATTGCGTCCAGGTCCTCGAGGGACTGTTGAATACGACCGGTAAGTGGCAGGAAGTCATCTGTCACAGGTCAATTCCCTCCTGGAGTATAAGACGCTGCAATGATTCGGGGGCGTCTTGGAACATTACAAGGTCAATTGAAATTGACGGGTCAATCGACTGCAATTGGCCGACAGCCAGGAAGTACGCCCCGGGGCCCAACTCCCACACGGCCAGATCCACATCAGAACCGAAGTGGAACAGGTTTTCGTGTGTGACCGATCCAAATGCGACAACCCTTTTAGCGTCAAAACCTGTCCGCAATAATTCCGCCGCTTTTGCGGCAACTTCGAGCGCTTTGGCGTAATGGCGCTTTAAGGCGGATTCACGCGCGCTTTTCCTCAGTTGGAATCGCAAAATATATGAGGAAACGTCGATTTCCATATTGTGGCGATAATATATTGGCTCAAGATCTTTTTCAAGCGCAATAGGCCGAATCCTCCAGTTTAGGGGAGCAAATTTTGCTTGACACTTCATCGTATTTTGTTGCTAGATATGTTTGTATATAGCTCAGAAGCTAACGGAACACGGTGAAAACCCGTGGCGGTCCCGCCGCTGTAACCGGTTACGAGTCCCGTATATCCACTGTCAGGTTTAAACCTGGTGGGAAGGATGGGAGGAGGATGACCCGGGAGCCAGAAGACGAGTTGCTGAGCTAGGGTAAACTGATGGAAAAAGCAGCCCTGCGCCTTAAAGGCGTCAGGGCTTTTTTATTTGGTCTATAGCTCTTGGCCGCAAAGACGGCCAGCATAACCATTGAAAGGAGGTGATCTTTGAAATGAAGGACGTTATCGCCTATCGCAAGAACTGCTCGGCTGACGGGACAGGACTGTCTCATTACATCATGATCGTCGCGAAACCTAAATGATGCGACAATGAACCAGTGGGGCGCTCCTTGCGGGACGCGCCCCGCTCATCCAGACTTGACCACACCCAGATATGCACCAGGAGATATAGTGATGGAACTTAACCAACAAACAAAGAAATTCGGTTTTTCACGTGGCTGTTATTCAAACACGGGCGCAGGTCCTACGATGCAGTTCGTAGACATCGGGCACAAGGATTATGTCGCGCTCATTGATCCGGACACTGCGTTTTGGTCTCTTTTGAAAAAGGACAAAATAGGTGACGCTCTTGCCGATTCCAGTGGTCTTATGCAGGAATTTCACAAGAAACGGGACGATTTTGTTAAAGAGATAGACAACCTGAGATTTGGTCTTAAACCTTCAGCAGTTTATTTTAACCCTACGGAACGATGCAATTTAAATTGCTCTTACTGCTACATCCCCGAGACAATGAGACAGGGCGGCGTCCAAATGTCGGAAGAGCAATTGATTTCAGCTCTGTCCATTCTCAAGGAATTTTTTAACAAAACCCTTCCCGAGGATAGATTGCCTCAGATCATTTTTCACGGCTCAGAGCCTATGCTGGCTCGTGAAGCTGTGTTTGCGGGTATTAAGAAATTCAGGAATGATTTCCTGTTCGGCGTCCAAACAAACGGAACGCTCCTTGACGAAGAATCTATCTCTTTTCTGACTTCCGAGGGTATTGGGATAGGCTTGTCGCTTGATGGGCACGAAGCCGCAATCGCCAATTCGACTCGAAAAAACTGGAATGGCGAAGGGTTTTTCGGCAAGGTCACGTCCGTATTAGAAAAACTCAAGGGTTATCCGAATTACAATCTGATCTGCACGGTCACTCAGCAAAACATGTCGAGTCTTACTCAAATCGTAGACTTTATGCATGAAATGGAAGTTCCTATCGGTATGTTGAATCCTGTCAGATGCACCAGAGAAGGCGCCCGTGAGATCAAGCCTATGGATAACGACATGTGGCCTTATTACAGGGCGGCGCTTGACCGGACCCATGAGCTGTATAAACAGACGGGTCGAAAACTTGTGATCGCCAACTTTGCCAATGTTCTGGTCAGTGTCGTTGCGCCGTCAGCGCGCCGTCTCATGTGCGATATTTCTCCATGTGGAGGGGGTAGGTGTTTCTTCGCAGTGGGCGCCAAGGGTGATCTGTTCCCGTGCAGCGAGTTTGTGGGCGTGCCTGAATTTAATGGCGGCAACCTGTTTAGTGGCGACATTGCGGAAATCCTTGAGACAGAGGCGTTCAAACTGGTTACAGGCAGGAAAGTGGAAAATATTGAACCTTGCTCGTCCTGCGCTGTGCGCCATTTCTGCGGATCCCCATGTCCAGCGGAGGCATACGAGATAAATGGGGCGATGAATCATCCCGGGGCGTTCTGTGAATTGTACGAAGAGCAGGTCCGATATGCCCTGAGGCTTATTGCCGATGGAAAAGAAAACGATTACCTGTGGGACGGTTGGGACGAGAATGTTTCAACTTCGGTAGAGATTACTTCATTGTAAGAAGTGTCATGTTATTGTTTAAGGCGTTTGCTGACGGCGAATACGAAGGTTACGCTTGACAGCGCCAGCCCGATGAAAAAAAGTTTCCACTGGAAAGGATTTGGAAATCCTCCTGCCATGATGTTTTTGTAGTCCCAGCAAAAAGACACTATCACTATAAATCCACCAAAGGCTATCAAGGTCCAGTCTCTCCACGTCATCAGGAGAGGCTGGTCTTTGTCCTCGAAACCAAGCACAATCAGGCCTGAAATGGTGAGAGCTAGGGATATGATTACTGGGGCCGCAACGGGAGAGACCCAAGGAACGGGAAGAAGGAAAAGAAGGTCCCATGTCATTAGGCCGGCTGGCCAATCCAGGAATATTTTGAGCCAAACGTAATAAAAAATGTCCCAAACACCGAACGCAATCATGAAATACGCCCATGCTTGACGTCGGTTCCGGGCTACGGCGATAGCGATAGTGGCAAGCATGACCAGAGTGAAAAATTCTCTAACAATCTCTATTTGCAATCGATGGAGGTGTTCTGGACCCATACTCTGTAACTCGGCAAGAGTTTTAACAGGAAAGTGGAACCCTCCAGCAGATACTGGGTAATAGATTGCTCTCAGGTATTCGACTACCGAGGCTTCTACAAATCCGAACGCGATTCCCCAGATAATTATGACAACGGCTTTTTTCAAATTCAAATTACCCCCATTTACTTGTAGTTTAATTCATGGATTCTAGTTGTGGCAACCCAATTGTTGTAGTTTTTGGGGCCAAAAGAAGGTGAAATAAAAAATTGCGAGCTGAATTTTAATTGACTATGTATTATTGGTACTATATATTTAAACAGAAGCTTAACTTGTATTGCTCCAGTCGACCTGATTTTCAGGGCCCACGGGTGTTATGCGAGAATTAAGAATGTAATGCGTGCGGCCCGTGCGGTGGATAACCTCTTTAAATATCTAGTCGATTTATCCCCGATCACTAAAACCCGCTATCCATCAACCCAAACGCACTCTCACTAAAATGTGTCAGGCGATTTTCCAAAAGGAGCTAGAGAATGAGTATTAACATTTATGTAGGTAACCTGTCCTTTGATGCCAATGAAAGCGAACTAAAAGGACTATTTGAAGAGTACGGGGCGGTGGATACCGTCAAGATTATCTCTGACCAGTTTACGGGTAGATCCAGGGGATTCGGATTTGTTGAAATGCAGAACCGTGAAGAAGGCCTGAAAGCGATAAAGGAACTTGATTCCAAGGATTTCGCAGGCCGCGCTCTGAAATTGAACGAAGCGCGCCCCAAAACTAGTGGCGGCGGCGGTGGCGGTGGCCGTAGGGACAACAGAGGCGGCGGTGGCGGTTCACGCTGGTAGCGTCGGTTTTGTTGATCTATATCAATGAAAGATAAAAAAAGAGAGTCTGCTTCGGCAGGCTCTTTTTTTCGTAGTCAGAAGCAATGCATTGACTAAAAGCTACTTTGACTATGGTTTAAGGTTCAAAAGTGGCATAGCACGCTCCACCATAGGGAAATACCCAAACAGACGCTGAACTGGGAGCTTTAGATTTCGCCCATTTGACTATCGATGGAATGTCAGTAAAACTACGGGCAATACCCATCCTGGCTCCAATTTCGGCGGGGAGCAGATGGCTGTCACTGAAAATTGAAATGTGGTTCCTTCTAAGCATCTGAAGAGCAAAGTGTCCTATGAAGACTTCTTCAACAGGCTCGCCGCCTTTTACCTTTTTCACCAACGGAAGCACTCTTTTTTTCCCAATTACCTTTAGAAGTGTTCGCATCACAGGGTAGGGGAGCGTCTTCTTCGCCAGAGGCATTTCTCCCAAACCATTCCATGATCGAGCTAACCCCATCATTATTCCACCCGGTTTAGCCGCATACAGTGTATTTCCGATACATTTAACAGACTGACGCAGGTCAGCGTCCATCGGAAAGGAATTGGTTATCACCACGTCAGCTTGTTCAGGGACTTCTAGTCTAACGCTATCCTCAATAAAACGCTCTCCTTGTCTTTGCGCCATGATTGGGTCTCCGCAGAAAAACTTTATAGGCCTCGCTCGTTCATTCATAGCAGCGTTCACTATGAATATTTCCTTGCGCAAGAGAAGCGCTCCTTCCTCAAGGTCAAGTCGCATAGGCGAATCTTCGCCATGTGTTCCGACGTAGTTAAAATGCTCGGGATCCACTCCTTGAAGGTGATTTCGCCCGATTGTCTCAGCGCCGGCGCAACCAGGAATGATCATCTTCAAGCCGCCGCCAAAGCCCAGCAACAGATGGGGTTCTACCGCTCCAACACACACAATAAGGTCTGCGTCCAACAATTTCCTGTTAAGAAATACTTTCGTTCCTCTTGAAGTAGTCCCAACATTTGAAATACTTGAAGATTCATAGCTGTTGTGACAGGTCCATTTGTAGCTCGCCATTACCTCACTGCCCAGCTTACTAGCAACTTCATCCGGCCTACTCTCCCGATGAACGCCAGTAGCTATAAGGAATTCCACAAACTCTTTGGTCACTCCCGCTGCTGACAATTCGCTGAGGACAGCGGGCAGGAAACTCGCGACTGGAGTTGGTCTGGAGTGGTCGTCGACAAGAACCAGCGTCCTTTTTCCGGAAAGGTCCCTAGATGCAAGTCTCTCAGTTCCTATCGGCTCCATAAGGCCGAGAACGCAGGCTTCCACTGGTGGTACAGCCACTGTCCCCGGCAGGCCCCTCGGTTTTAGCTCTCCCAAGACCCTCCAATTTGTTGGGAGACCAATTTTCATGGATCCTTTACCCCAGGGTATGTGAACTGATTGCGTCATGGCGCCTCACGAACCGGATTGCGGAGCTTGTGAGCGACCACAATTATTGTCAGGACAAATGGCTTGTCTATTATTTTTTGCAAAATTTTTAGCCGCTATGAAAACTTCTCGAGCTTAAATCCTATCGAGAAACACGTCAACAATCCACGCCCTTTACCTGAAATAAAATTTATGAACCGCTTCTGACACAATTGCCACGTCGTCCGGTTCCATTTCAAAGTATAATGGTAGTCGCAACAGTCGAGAGCTTATGTCATCAGTTACCGTTAGATCATCAGATGTGCGTCCGTATTTCTTCCCCGCTGGTGATGAATGTAAGGGCACATAATGGAAAACCGCCATGACGCCTTGTCGCGCCAGGAAATCAATCAACTTGCCTCGTTCGTTGGCGTTAGAAGTCAAAATGTAGAAAAGATGGCCGTTTGAATCCGAATCTGAGTCAGGATCCGGAGCTTGAGGTAATTTGATAAAACCGGAATCCTCCAACGGTTTCAGCGATTGTCTGTATAAGGAGAATAAACGTCTGCGTTTGCCAAGAATTTCATGAGCATATTCAAATTGGGCCAATAAAAACGCCGCAGCGATTTCACTGGGCAGAAAGGAAGATCCAAGCTGAACCCATGTATATTTGTCAGCATGACCTTGAAAAAAGGCCTTCCTGTTTGTCCCCTTTTCCCAGACAATTTCCGCCCGGTCCAAAAGTTCTGGCCCGAGGTCCCTATTTACCAGAAGGGCTCCGCCTTCTCCGCTGATCACATTTTTGGTCTCGTGGAAACTTAGGCAGCCAATGTGACCAATGGAGCCCAGGAACTTCCCCTTATAATTTGAAAGCAACGCCTGAGCGGCGTCTTCAATCACGATCAACCCGAAGTTCTTGGCAATAAGAAGTATTTCATCCATTGCGCATGCAACTCCTCCATAATGGACCGGGACTATGGCCTTGGTCTTGGGAGTGATGGCGGGCACAATTAAGGTTTCATTAATGTTTAGAGAATCTGGGCGTATGTCTACAAAAACCGGCGTGGCCCCCCTGAGAGCGAAAGCGTTTGCCGTGGATACGAAGGTAAATGACGGCATTATAACTTCATCTCCGGAATGCAGATCACACAGGATAGCAGACATTTCCAATGCCGCTGTGCATGAGTTTGTCAGGAACGCAGCCCCGGAGCGCAAATTATTTACCAGCCAGGACTGGCATTTTTGTGTAAACTCTCCGCCCCCTGAAATGTGGCCGTTACTAATAACTGCCTGTTTGATGTAACTAAGCTCATTTCCCGCTATGAAGGGTTTGTTGAAAGGGACCCTAAACCCTGCGCCATCAATCATTTGCCCCCCAATGTTTCTCAGTCGGTCTTTGTATTGCCGACTGGTAAGTCTGCATGACGTGAACGCAGACGCGGACGTCTCGGTGTTGATGTTATTGACCTGAACGTTTTCCCCCATCGCCGAGACGGAGGCAATGTGTGAGATGTTCTTAAATTTAAATGCATAGTCAGGAACGAATTGCTGATAACGAACCCTTCACCTAGCAGGACCTTGTGGACTGGTCTATTTTCCAGCAACACGTTAGTCACAATTTTAGTAGCCCCATTCTGGTGAAAGATGGATTTTACAGACCGTATTATTCCTCTAAAAACGCCACTTCGTCTATATGCGGGAATGACACCCGAAAGTAGCCCTCTGTAAACGGTTCCAGCTTTCTCGGCGGAGAAGAAACCGCACAGAATGTCGTCGTAAAAAAAAAGGAGACATGTTTTGTCCAAGGAAGTGACGCTAGCTCTGACCCATTCCTGGTAGGCGGGGATCAAGTCAAATCCTTTGAGGCGCGGATTGCGACTGTAATGATTCTTGTAATTGGAAAAAGAGTACATGACGATATGGTCCAAGGCCTCAAAGTGCATTTCTTCGGCCTCGAGTACGCCGAGATCAAAATCGTCCTGATTTTTAGGAGCAGAAACTTGTTCGAGATCAATCATGTATTCAACAAGACAATCTCCGAAAACTACTTCCGGAAAAGACCTGTAGAGTTCGTTAACGAGATCAACCTTGTGAGACGGGAACCGTACTATGGCGAGATCAGGATAATGTGACTCTATCAGTTTCCGAAGTGGGCCGATGCCTGAACTGGTGATCGTAAACCGTACAACTCTCTTGTTTAAACGATTGGATTCTGTTGGAGAAAAAAAGGCTGTTATGCCTTGTTTACCGCTAGCTGGGTCGGGTTTCATTCAGTTCCCCCCTAGTCCGATATATGTTAATTTCTTTATAGCTATTTCACGGATAATGTAAGGAGGCCCTTCCGACCTGTTGGGGGACCTCCCAAAGTTGTATCCAAACCACATTGTTGTTGAAAGAGCAAGTAATTTCATTACGTTGTAATTGGATTTTCCACAAATACGTCTCTCATGTCGCACTTTAATGTGAGCAAAGTTGTTGGTATTCCAATTGAGTATCGCATCGACCGACACCAATGGGCCTTGCAAGTCCTGGAATCCACCAATTGCGTCTTTTCTAAAGGCCCTGAACGCCGAGAGAATTGTAGCCCTGCGGATCCTGAAAAAGACCATGCCAACCCATTTAAGGAAAACTGAACATAAAATTCGAACCAGTCCATGTTGTGAAACAATAGGCACGCCGTAAACTACATCATACCCTTCATCAAGTTTTTTGAGGAGTTTGGGCAGTTCCTCCGGTGGGTGCTGGAGGTCATCATCCAATGTGAC
The DNA here is from genome assembly GCA_021777225.1 of Deltaproteobacteria bacterium. Taxonomy (GTDB): domain Bacteria; phylum Desulfobacterota; class Desulfomonilia; order Desulfomonilales; family Desulfomonilaceae; genus CAJBEZ01. The sequence continues at coordinate 42,338 of JAJYDQ010000025.1, read as the reverse complement.
GCATGTGTCGAACCTTGCGAAACGTATCCCGCATAGCAAAGCGTTTTGTTGACCAAAATTTCTTGAGAGGTCGAGACCAATGATTCTGTCATTTGTTGAGGCAAGCTCCCGTATGACCTCCCATGTCTTGTCATTGCTTCCATCATTGACTAGGACCAGTTCAAGATCGCAGTGCATGGCATCCATAGTCTCAAAGATCCGTTCGGTCAGGATGCTCAAAGTCATGGAACTATTGTAAGCCGGCACGACAATCGATACCCCCCGCATAGTGAACTGCCTCACTTTTCAGAATTTGGGTAAAAGGAAGTTATCATCGCACGATGCCCAGGTTTCGAAAATCTGGCACGACACAAAGTCCCCAATAAATTCATTGAGTATCTTTATTTAAAGTTTATTAGAAATACTAAAAAAAAGCAAACAAAAAAATTGACGCTGCTATACAACGAGTATTGAAACCTTCTCTGGCCCATGCACACCTATTGTTAATGTCAATTCAATGTCTGCCGTTCGGCTGGGCCCTGTTATAAGAGTTAGGTTGGTGGGGGGAGTTTTTCCTAGATCGGCGAAAAAGTCGTCAAGAGACATGAAAATGTTATCAGCAGATAAGATTGCTATGTGATGGGCCGGTAGCAAGCTTGCCTGAACTGCTCTGCCATTTGCGCTTGTAACTACTACACTGCCCGTTTCGGCTATGCCTGCGACGCTTTCTTCAACTGCGACGGTCGCATCCCTATAAGCGTTGACGCGACGCTTTGTGTCGATAGTAATGGATTTCTCAAGCTCCGAAATTCCAGGACAATATATAGCCGGCTCATTGGCTAGGATCTCGCCTAACACTTCATTCATATGAGTAATCCCGTTAATGCGTATCGGCCTGGCAGCTACTTTGGCTGAATTTTCCATGAAAATGATTACCGCTTCTTCGTTTTTCACGAGAACCTCCGTCTAAATGTTCTATCAGTAGGTTTGGGAAGACGGTTCACCGTCAAAGGTGATAAAAATCCAGCTAGGGACCACAAGGCCCTCGCTGAGGTCTGGCCAGCCTGAAAGATACGCGCATTCTTGGCGGCCACGCCAAAACCGGCCATACCAAGACTTTCCACAGTTTTATTGTAACCCTTTTCGACTCTCATTTCGCGTAATTCGTAAAGAAGTTTCAACAATGGGACTTTAACCGGGCAAGCTTCTGCGCACGCGCCACAGAGAGTTGTCGCATCGAGCAATGGGTGCGCGTTCTCAATTCCATTGAGGAGGGTACTCAGGATTACACCCATCGGACCTGGATAAGTGGAGTCATACGCGTGGCCTCCAATCATGCCATATACCGGACAAACGTTCATGCATGCCCCGCATTTGATACATTTCAGGATCTCTCTATATGGCCCCCTGGCTATTTCAGACCTTCCATTGTCGAGCAAAACTATGTGGAGCTGTTTTGCTCCTGTTGCCGCGCCAGGCATCCTGGCGCCAGTTATAATGGACAAGTAACTGGTGAGGGTCTGACCAGTGGCGGAACGTGGCAACAGCCGCATCAACAGTGGAAGGTTTTCGATCGATGGAAGAGCCTTTTCAATAGACGTCACGACTATATGCAAAGGCGGTAAGGTCGTGACCATTCGACCATTTCCCTCATTGGTAAAAAGGACGACACTACCGGTATCGGCAATGTAACAATTCGCCCCGGAAATTGCGGCGTCGGCTGTAAGGAATTCCTGTCTCAAAATTCCTCTGGCGGTATTGGTGAGGACAGTGGGATCGTCACTAAAATCGCAGCTTAGTTTTTCGCAGAATAGTCGGCCAATTTGCTCGCGACTCTTGTGAATAGCTGGGACTATAATGTGCGACGGCGTTTCCCCGGCAATCTGGATAATATATTCCCCGAGGTCCGTCTCTATTACTCGAAGACCCAGACTCTCTAGGTGTTTGTTTAGGTGAATCTCCTCCGTCACCATGGATTTTGATTTTACGATATTCTTTGCGCCGTTATCTTTGAGGATGGCGCCGATTAAATCCCTGGCGTCTCCCGCTGTTTTAACCCTGTGAACTATGGCGCCTCGCTTCGTAGCATTCACCGCGAATTCATCTACATAGCCGTTGATGTCACCGATTACGGTCCTTCTCAACTCAGACGCCTGTTCTCGCCACTGTTGAAACGGCATCCCTACAATTGCATCGCTCCGCTTCTGTCTGAACGACTCAGTAGCGTTGCGCATGGCGCGCCTCAACGTGGGGTTCTCAATCGCTCGGCGAGCATTATCCCTAAAGTTTATTGATTGTCCAGCGCCTGTCTTCATAGCGCCTCCGCCAAAACTACCGCAAGATGTTTAACTTCGAAACCTCCGCCTCTGCGTTTTGTCGCATCAATGATGTTCATCAGACACCCATGATCACAGCCGGTAACTGTGTCCACTTTCGTTTCCAGAACGGAGTCAACTTTGTCATCGGCCAGAGCCATTGAGATTTCCGGCATTTTTCCCATGAAAACGCCGCCAAAACCACAACAACGATCCGCATTCTTCATGGGGACGAACTGCGCTCCCTTTATGGAGTTCAGCAGGTCGATCGGTTCAGTTCTGACACCGAGTTCCCGTGTTAATTGACATGAAGCGTGATAGGTTATTTTCCCACATCCGTTTGGAAACCCTGACTCGTGAGCTTTTAGAACATGAACCAGAAACTGGGAGAATTCAAAGGTTCTCCGAGCTACCGCTTCAGCTTTCCTAAACATCTTTGGGGCATCCTTAAAGAGATCCGGGTAATGGTTTTTTACCATTGAAGCGCATGATCCCGACGGGATAACAATCGGGTCGGTTCCATCAAAAACTGAAATGAAGTGCTCCGCCGCTTTCCTGGCTTCTTTTCTATAGCCCGCGCTATTAGGGGGTTTTCCGCAGCATGTTTGCTCTTTAGGGTAACTGACATCGACCCCGTAATGTCTGAGAAGTTTAACAACCGCTTCTCCCGTTTCAGGAAAGAATGTGTCAACAAGACAAGTAGCAAAGAGCTGAACTCTCATTTTTTTACCTCAGTTTTTGGAACCGGCCCAACTGTGTCGACTCTCTATAAACCAACACTCAGAGAGATGATTATTGGTGTTTTTATCACTTGACCACCATTTGGGTAAACGGGAACACATATGCTTGCAGAAAAACCAGAATTCCAACGAGCGAAGCTAACGCCAAACTATGAAAGAAAACATATCGCAAGATGTCACCTTCATGACCATACCATTGGGTCGCAGTACTTGCGACAACGATACTTTGAGCGTCAATCATCTTACCCATAACACCACCGGAGCTATTGGCCGATGCCATTAGATTTGAGCTGATACCGAGCTGTTCGGCGGAAATTCTCTGCAAACTCCCGAATAGAACGTTGGACGCGGTGTCCGAACCTGTCAACGCCACCCCCAACCAACCGAGGAGAGTTCCAAAGAAAGGATACAGGTGACCCGTTTTTGCGAAAGCAAGTCCCAAAGTCGCGTCCAATCCGGAGTATCTGGTGGTGAACCCTAGCGCTAACATAGCGGCTATAGTCAAAAGGGAGAATCTCACTCTCGCAATTGTTCGAAAATAGACTCTGAAGGTCTCGGCTATCGAATACCCCATCAGTATTGCGGATATTACCGCCGCAATGAAAATACCTGAACCTGTAGCGGACAGAATGTTGAACATGTATACAGCGGGCTCAGCCTTGGCCGCCGTCACTACCGGTGGCACGCGCATAACCATGTTGTTCAGGCTTGAAATGGGATACTTGAATATCAACAGGCCATCAAGAAAAGATTTTATCTGAGGCAGTCCCCAGATAAATACCAACACACTAAGTATTATCCAAGGAGTCCAAGCTCTGACCACCTGATTGGTGGAATATCCGTGACACGCGCGACAGTCGGCGTTTTCGTCATGCCCGTCATGTCCCCATATATGTTTAGGGTGCCATCTAAGCAAGAATATTGTTACTGCGGCCATAGAGCAGAGAGACGCTACAATATCAACGAGCCAGGGGCCATGAAAGTTGGAAACCAGGAACTGTGGGATTGCGAAGAAGACTCCGGCAACCAGCAGGGCCGGCCATACCTGGACCATGCCTCGGAATCCGGCAAAAGCCCAAACCAACCAAAATGGTATCAATACTGAGAAGAATGGCAACTGTCGCCCGACCATTGAACTCAAATCGTGTACATCAAGGCCAGAAACTGCGGCAAGTGTTATAACCGGAATACCTAAGGCGCCAAAAGCCACCGGGGCAGTGTTGGCGATGAGCGACAATCCGGAAGCCTGGAGTGGGCTAAACCCAAGGCCAATTAGAATCGCTGCTGTGACAGCGACCGGAGTTCCAAATCCTGCAGCTCCTTCGAAAAAAGCGCCAAACGCAAACGCAATCAGGACCAACTGAAGACGGGTGTCGTTTGTTACGCCAGTCAATGACTCTTGTAATACCTGAAACTCACCTTTGTCTTTGGTTAGCTGGTACAGGAATATAACATTCAGGACTATCCAGCCTATTGGAAGAAGGCCGAAAGCAGCCCCATAACCTGCTGAAGCCAGCGCCAAGCCTGCAGGCATCTTGAAAAACACGATGGCTACTACCAATGCTGTAACCAGGCCCAGGATTGCGGCCCAATGAGCTTTCATTCGTAAGAAGCCCAAAGTTCCCAAAAGCACTACAATGGGCAATGCTGCGAAAAGAGTGGAAAGCGTCACATTGTTAAACGGATCATAAATCTGGTGCCAGGGCATAATCCAAGCCTCCTCTTGATCTTTTGAATTAGATTGGAACTTAAGGGCAACCCCTTTCCCCCATTGCCCCCCACTAATGTCAAAAATTTCCAGTCAACCAATTCAATTACTTAAAATGTCTCTAGACCATTCTCTACCGTCAGATCCTTTTACAATCCAACAGCATACCATCCGTTGTTTAACCAGTTTTCTCCCCTGCGCGCAGGGAACGGTTAAGAACTTCGGATATATGAACTATATTCCAGGCCTTGTTCCAATGTGCGGCGCCGTAGGACAGTTGCATCAAACAGCCAGGATTAGAACTTATCACAGTTTGGGCCTTCGTTTTCTCTATGGCTTCAATCTTGGATTGCAAAATTTTCATTGAACGATTTCTGTGGGTAATATTGTAGATTCCGGCGGACCCGCAGCACTGGCCTTCATCCGGCAGTTCCCGGTAATCCAGTTGTGGAATTCTGTTCAGAAGATTTCTTTGGGGGGAGGTCAATTTCTGGCCGTGTCTCAAATGACACGGGTCATGGAAACACGCAATTTCCGGCGCCGGGCCGAGCTTAATATCAGGTGTCCAAACTGAGTCTAAAAATTCGGAAACATCTCTGACTTTGTTCGAAAATTCTTCAGCCTTACCTGAAAATGTAGGGTTCTTTCGAAATATTTCACGATAGGTCTTTAGTTCCGATCCGCAGGCCGCACAGTCAGTGACAACATAATCGACCCGCCTGTCTGCGAAGATCCTGATGGTATTCTCCGCCATTTCCCTGTAGATCTTTCGTTCACCTTCCGCAATATTCGGTGTTCCGCAACACTGAATTTCTTTCGGAACAATTACTCTGAAGCCCGCTCTGTTCAAATTATCGATTGTAGCCCTACTAGTGTCGGCAAAGATAAGATTCATCGCACAGCCGAGAAAAAAACCGACCCGACCGCGTTCAACTCCTAACGCAGGGATTTCTTCGGGAATTTGTTCAGATAGAGGATGTGCAGGCAACTTGGGGGAAAGGGCCTCCATGAATTGGAGATCATCAGAAATCAGCTTTAGAATGTCATATTTTCTGACTAATGCCTGAAGCCCTGAAATTTGATAAATTTTGAGGGGGGCCAACAGTTTAGCCAGTCTTTTCTGATCCAGGATAGCGTAATTCAAAAGGAATTTCTTGATTAAAGGTTGGGTTCGATTTTCTTCAATGCGATAGCGAGCTTCCAGCACCAATTCGCCGGCTCTAACTCCCGCTGGGCACACAGTCTGGCAATTTCGGCAGTCGAGACAGTGATATATATGGTCTACAAACTCCTCTGAAGCTTTCATCTTCCCATCTATAACCGCCTTTATAAGGGCCACCCGTCCACGAGGGGACTGTGTTTCCACTCCGTCAGTTCGGTAGGTTGGGCATGTAGGAAGACATAGTCCGCACCGCATACACTGTAACACATCTCCGTAATCGTGAACATCCAAAGTTGATAGGGCCAAAGCAATATCATCCGGATTGAGATGTTTCCGCATTGGTCGGTTTACCTTTCTATGGGGAAAATTTTGCCAGGATTCAACCGACCCGTAGGATCAAAACATGCCTTAATTCTGCGCATCAGTTCGATAGCTTTTGGCCCGACCATTCTCGGTAGGTATTTTGATTTTGCTATGCCTGTGCCATGTTCGCCGGAAATAGTCCCGCCCAGGCTAATAGCTTTGTCAAATATGATCTCGTAAGCCTCATGGACCCTATGGATCTCGTCCAGGTCTCGTTCATCGGTCAAGCAGGTTGGGTGAAGATTGCCATCACCTGCGTGCCCGAATGTGCCTATTAAAATCTTGAATTTCCCCGCTACTTCACGTATGAGCGCCATCATTTCCGGAATCGCGGGACGAGGAACAGTAATGTCTTCAAGTATCGTGGTGGGTTTTGACCTGGCTAGCGCCGAAAGAGCCATACGTCTGGCGGTGAAAAGTTCGTCGGATTCCTGTTTGCTCCTGGCCATTTTCAAGGTCCGGACATTGTTGGCTTTGCAAGCTTCTTCAATTACATTGGCTTCTTCGGCGACAACCGCAGGGTGCCCGTCAGTTTCTATCAGTAACAAAGCAGCTACGTCTCTGGGTAAACCAATCTGGGAATAGTCCTCAACGCAATTTACTGTGGACTGATCCATAAGTTCTAGAGTAGAAGGGATCACTTTCCGAGATATTATGGTTGAAACAGTTCGGGCAGCGTCGATAACGTCATCGTATAGAGCCAGGAAAGTCTTTTTGGTTTTTGGTTTTGGGACGAGTTTCAGGACGATTTTCGAGAAGACGCCTATCGTTCCTTCGGTTCCCACAAGGAACTTTGTCATATTATATCCCGCAACGTCCTTTACGCACTTAGTGCCGTACCTCACTTTGGAACCGTCGACCAAAAAAGTGTCAATACTCATGACGTAATCGCCGGTAATTCCATATTTTAGACCACGTAAACCTCCGGCGTTTTCCGCGACATTGCCCCCAATAGTGGAAATCTTCATGCTTCCTGGGTCAGGAGGATAAAAAAGATCCAGGGCCTCGACAGCAGAGTGCAAATTGGCGGTTATTACCCCCGGCTCGACAGTTACAGAAAGGTCTTCAGAATCAATTTCAACAATTTTGTTCATAGCGGTAGTAACGAGCACAATTCCGCCTTTGACAGGAACAGAACCACCGCTGAGACCAGTTCCACTGCCACGGGTGGTTACGGGGATATTTTCCTGCGTGGCGAATTCGAGAACTTTTTGTATGTCTTCTTCGTTGTAAGCGCGCACGATGGCGTCAGGTTTGAAGGAAGTAAGGGGCGTAGCGTCATAGGAATAGCAGAGGAGTTCGGATTCTGATGAAAGGACTTTCCTGGATCCGAGTAATTCTTCGAGCCTGGAAGTGAAAGTTTTGTTCATTAGGCGCGATTTCCTATTGGGAAGGATATATAGACAAACAATAACATTGTCTGACAACTTGTCAAGAAATTAATTAGACAAGCTTATAACCTGTTGACTGTCCTCTTGGCTTGTAGTAGTGTTTCCATCATGCCTGAAAATAGCTCCAAAAAACTGAATCCACCAGAGCCTGTCTTCAGAAAAATACGGTCTGAACGCTTGTCTGAAAAAGTCGGCGAACAGCTAATAAAGGCAATCAGCGAGGGTAGATTTAAAGTCGGAGAAAAACTGCCGTCCCAACCCGATTTGGCGGAACTGATGGGAGTCAGCAGACCCTCAATAAGGGAAGCTGTCAAGTTGCTGGAATTGCAGGGAATGATAGAAACAGTTCAAGGCGGCGGCACAATTGTTCGCAATATTGCTGCCCAAGAAATTCGGACACCTATTGCAGTTCTATTGGACGCCGATAAAGAGAAAATTTTGGAACTCACTGATGTCCGGGCCCTACTGGAAGTGTGGAGCGCAAAACGCGCAGCTTGCAACCGGACAGAGGATGAACTCCAACAGATTCTTTCCCTGATAGAAGCAATGGAGAAGGATTTTGAAACCGGCTCAATCCACTACGAACTTGACGCGAAATTCCACAAGGAAATTGCTGGAGCCACCCATAACACGATCCTCACCCACCTGCTAGGTAGTTTCTTTGATTTGATCCGTGAATCAATAAAGTTCCATAGAGAACAGATGTTTGTGAGTCGTTCAGACCAAATGAAGATCCTTGAACACCATCGCAAGGTTTATGAGGCCATTCGTGACCGGGACCCTGAAAGGGCCCAGGCCTCAATGCATGAACATCTTCAGTTTGTCATCGATGAGTTCAGGGTAAGGATCTTCAACATTCATCATGAAATAGCGTGAGATCCCTCTTCTCAACGATTAAACAGGCCTTTGAAATAATTATCTGGGCGGGAATAATGGCGTCTGGCACGAGTTCTCAGATTTTGCGCAAATATCCCCTGGGGGTTCCATACAGTCTGGCTTGTCATATCCCGGTTTGTTCACTTTAGCTCCTACCTGCAAAATTTCCAGACCCGGTATGTTATAAGGTCTTAACATGCCTCTGAATTCCTTACGGTTGATATTTTCGGCTTCGAGCCACAGAGTGTAGTCATTTTTTCTAATTATGACGGGCATTCTGTCATGGATTGTTTTGAGTTCTTTGTTGCTTTCCGTGGTAATAATCGCGCAGGTCCTTACGATATCCCCGGCCGGTGATTTGTGTTCGTCATAAATCCCAGCGAACGACAAGAAACGATGATTCCTGAAATGTATCAGGTAAGCCTGTTTAAACCCAGTGGCGCTTTTGCTCCATTCATAAAAGCCATTCGAGGGTATCAGGACCCTTCGCTTCTTTAAACATGATTTAAAAGCGGATTTTGAATCTATGGTTTCCGAACGGGCGTTTATAAGCCCTGATGACTTGGAAGGGTCCTTGGACCAAAAAGGGATCAATCCCCATCGGAGAAATATCAGTTCACGGTTGTTAGGGGCTCCAGGGGTATACCTGATAGCCGCTATTTCCTGCGAAGGCGCTATGTTATAATGAGGGCGAACCTCCGGTGTTTCAATCAATCCATACTCTTCGGTCAACTCCTTTTGAGAACTAATTAAAATGAAGCGCCCGCACATCGGTCTCTCCGCACAGACTGCTCTGTGACCATTTCATAAATAGGGACCGTCAACAGTTTTCCAGAGAAGTCCCTGGGAGCGCGTCCCTCCTGAAAGAGATCGCAAATGAGCTTTACTGTGCTCAATTTGTCAAGTTTCCATGTTATTACGGAATCCTTCAATTCGGCTTTCAGGAATTCCAAAGAGTTTTCAATCACAGGGCAATCCGGCTTTGCCCACGATTCAATCTCAATCTCATAATGCTCAAGCTGTTTATCGCCCGCGATAAATGAAACCTGGTCAATGTCCATTTCAGCGATCGGTTCGGATGTCTCTGGATCAAATATGTTCCTGACTATCCTTCGTGTGTCCCGTTCCTGAATTACTTCAAGTCCCAAGAACTTAAGTGAATCCTCAGCATTTCCACTTTGTTTCGACAAAGTGGAAACGATATTGATACCTAGATCTTTCATATGCGCCACAATGCTTTTCATCGCCTCATGGTTAGATTGCATTTCTATTTCAGGTCTTTTTATCGATCCATCACTCACCTCTATCGAGGGCCCTTTCATAGCGACCCTATCCATTTTCCCATTTTTTCTCAGGCGTAGCGCCCACTTTCTTTGGTAAAGCGATCGGTCAGGCAAATCAAAATAAAGATCCTGGAAATATTGCTCGTTGCAGGGGCCAAGAGGAAACTCAGCGATGGAGTTCAGGGATTTCAAATTTAGGATTATTGATGCCGGGCTATTGGAAACGATCACAAGTTTTGCTTCCGTTTCCAGAGGTAGACCTCCCCAAAAGATTTTTTCGAGATCCAAAAGAGCCCTCTTAATATTTGTGCCGGAACTGTACCCGCCAAGGGATCCATCGGAATTAACGACCCGATGACAGGGGACGACTATAGGGATGGGGTTCTTGCCGTTAGCATTTCCAACAGCGCGGGCTGCTTTTGGGTTTCCTATAGCGGCGGCGATTTGTCCATAAGATTTGGTATTGCCGGCAGGTATTTTGAGCAGTTCCTTCCACACCTTTTGTTGAAATGAAGTCCCTGAGGTGAAATGTATGGGAGTGGTAAAGACGTGACTTTTCCCTCCAAAATAGTTGTTCAATTCAATGAAAAGACTTTCCAGAAAAGGATGAGACGGAGATTCCAAGCGTTCCAGGGGCGCTTTTGTAAATGAGATCTCGCTTATTCCCAGGTCTGTTGCAACAATTTTCAGCCAGCCAACCACCTTATTGTAGTAATGGCTCGTGACGCCTTGTGGATCCATGATTCTCCCCTAGTTGAAAATCAGACAAATTAAAACTATTCCAGTCCAATGAATACTTCGTTTTTAGGACTAATCCCAGAGATTCTTTAAGATAAATTCGCTGAACCAATACAGCCTGAAAGGGTGTTCGCCGAATCACTAAAAAAGAGCGGTTGCTAGAATAACACAAATGTGTAATATAATAGAAAAAGCATCGGAAATTGTCCGAAACTCGGGAGGCGGTAGAGTTCTGGTGGGCTCCGCGGTCTTCAAAACCGTAAGCAGGGCGCTAATAACGTTCTGGGTGGGTTCGATTCCCATGCGCCTCCGCCAATTCGATTTTGACAGGTTCTTTCTAAAGATTTGTGCGCTTGTCCCCAGACTCCGAAATCCCCCACAAACTTAGAATGACTCCGAACGAAACGGTGGGAGCCAATCCTGTTCTCTTTACCGAGGGCGCTTCATGAAGATATTTAGCGCTGAGTTTATACGTGGCGCCGAAGCCAGGAAAGATTATCCACCTACTCACGTCCCGGAAATTGCTTTCGCCGGCAGGTCGAACGTGGGTAAGTCATCAATGATCAATTCATTGCTTTCAAGGAAGAACCTGGTACGCACTTCCAAGACGCCGGGACTTACAAGGAAAATAAATTTCTTTTTCATAAACAACAGTTTTATCTTTGTAGATTTACCAGGTTACGGTTATGCTTCTGTACCCATGGATGTCAGGCGATCATGGGCACCGATGGTCAATACATATTTGACCGAACGAAAGCAATTAGCGGGTGTTGTTGTAATAGTTGATTCAAGACGAGAACCAACCGAACTGGATGAAAATCTTATCAAATTTCTTCAATTCCGGGGATTTCCTTTTGTTGTTGCACTCTCCAAGGCCGACAAGATTGGTCATTCGGAGCGAATGACCCTAATGAAAGCCACCTCTGAAAGATGGGGTCCGGAAACGCCGGTTGAGTTTTTTTCTTCAGTTACGGGGTTAGGTCGCAAAGAGATATGGAGTCATATTATTGAACTCTCGGATAAATGGCGCTCCAAACCTCACAACAAAGGGAAGTTTACAATTAATTCAGACGTATAGCGGGCCAAACCGCACGATGATAGAGAAAGAATTCATAAAGAAAAAATCATGACCAAGAAAATGCTTATCAATTCAAGCCATCCTGAAGAATGTCGGGTGGCGGTAGTAGTTGACGGAGAGCTTGATGAACTGGACATCAAGACTGGCCCTAAAGAGGCTACCGTAGGGAACATTTATAAGGGGGTAATCACGCGGATTGAACCTTCCCTCCAGGCGGTATTTGTCAACTATGGCAGTTCAAAAAACGGTTTTTTGTCGGTCAACGACATTCATCCTTCATATTTTCCGGAATCGTTTCATGACTCCAGACGGCGCCCGAGAATTCAGGAGATTTTCAAGAAGGACGACCATGTAGTTGTGCAGGTTGTGAAAGAGGAGAGGGGCAACAAAGGGGCCGCTCTGACAACCAACATATCAATGGCTGGTCGATACCTCGTGTTGATGCCTGGAGCGGAGTTATGTGGAGTTTCAAGAAAAATTGAAGAGGAGGCTGAAAGAAAACAACTCAAGGAAATAATAAAACAACTTTGCCCACCTGATAATATGGGATTTATTGTAAGGACAGCGGGGCTTGGTCGAACTAAAACCGAATTGTCGAGAGACCTTAACTATTTATTGCGACTCTGGAAAACCATAGAAAAAAACATGGCTTCAGAACCAGCCCCATGTCTCCTGCACAAGGAACACGACCTTGTCGTGCGTGCGATAAGAGAACATTTCTCAGCCGATATAACCGAAATACTTGTTGACGACAAAGAGGTTTTCAATAAGACACGCGACTTCTTTAGGCAGGTAATGCCCAAGTTTGAGAAACTTGTAAAGCCATATCAAGAAAAGCGACCGCTCTTTAACAAATACCAGCTGGAAGAACAGATTGAAAGGGTTTATTGTCGCAAAATTAAATTAAAGTCGGGTGGATATATAATTATCGAGCCGACAGAGGCAATGGTAACCATAGATGTCAATTCCGGTAAAGCTACTAGAGAAAAAGAGGTTGAAGACACCGCATTCGTGGTCAACATGGAAGCTGCGCCTGAAGTTGCTCGACAACTCAGGTTGCGGGACCTCGGTGGGATCATAGTGATTGATTTCATCGACATGATGAACAAAAAACACGTTCAGGAGGTCGAAAAGGTCTTAAAATCAGCCATGAGGCGCGACCGGGCCAAAACAAAAGTTTTGAGAATGTCTTCTTTAGGATTGCTGGAACTTTCCCGCCAACGCCTGAGGTCCTCATTGGGAGAGGGTGAATATCACGACTGCCCACTGTGCGAGGGTAGCGGGCGCCTTCGTGCCCCGGAGACCAGCTCTTTATATGTATTTAGAAAAATTAAAGCGATCCTTGCCAAAGGAGACGTTCGTGAAGTCAGAGCGACAATTCCATCACAGGTGGCCGACTACATATTAAACTTCATGAGGGCCGAACTTCACACACTTGAATCTCAATACGGGTCCAGAATAGTTATTCTAGGAAAGAATAACCTTCCTGACAGCGGTATTACGATTGAATATTTCAAGGAGGACGAATCCCAGCAGATCGCATCAACCCCGCTTATTGAATCGATTGAACCTGTTCACGACATGGTTGAGTCCGTCAAGGAGGGCTCGCTCGTCCAGGAATTACAGGCAGTCCCGGAACCGGAAAAGGAAGTCAAAACTCCCCGTCGCAGACGAAGGCCCAGAAAAAAGACCAAGCCATCCGACGATGTCCAGGAATTCCCGGTACGCGCCGAAGAGCCATTGCTGGGAAACGAGGCGTCCGAAGCAGATTCAAACCGGAGTGGGGATGGGGATGTACCGAATCTGAAACCGGATAGTATATTCCTTTCTGTAGATACTGCGGATCAGGCATTGGTTGAGGAGTATCCCACCGATGTAGCGAACAATGTCGCAGACGCTTTAGTAGACAAAAAAATGATCTCTCCCTCCGGTGATTCGGAAACGGCCCCACTACCGCAAGAGGAAAAGGAACGCCCATTATTGAAAAAGAGCAGACCAAGGAAGAAGGCCACTCTCCAAGATTATCTCCCTTTCTCATGAAGATACCCGGAAAACGATAGTTAAATGGATATTGGATCTCGAGAATACCCTGCGCGCCCGCTTGTCGGCGTAGGCGCGCTAATAATCCAGGGTTCCAAGATTGTTCTGGTTCGCAGGTCTAAACCTCCTTCTCAGGGAGAATGGAGCATCCCCGGTGGTTTGGCCCGGGTCGGCGAAACATTGACCCAGGCTGTTATCAGAGAGGCTTTGGAAGAAACTGGCCTTATTGTTAGGATAGGTCCATTGGTTGATGTAGTTGAACGTGTGATTCGAGACAAGAACGACAGAGTCCAGTTTCATTATGTAATAGCTGACTACAAATGCTCGGTAATTAGTGGCGCATTAGTCGCTGGTAGTGACGCTTCCAACGCGTGTTGGGCTCAAAAGGATCATCTTGGAGATTTCAAGTTGCCGGCTATTTCACTGAGAGTAATCGATAAAGCCTTTCAGATGGGTGAGTAAATTGTCGCTCTGGATTTATGAACCAGCCACCATCTTTGACACTCGTTTGGTCAAGGAGGGTAAGGAGTGATAGAAATCTCTGACAAATTGGACCCTACGTCGGAAATGTTGGCGCTCTCAACCACCGGTGATGCGAAAAACATCCTGATTTGCCTCATAGAACTTAACGGACCAATCAATATTGAGGCAATGTTGGAAGCCGCAAGGTTGGCGGCGAGAAAGTTCCCTCAATTGACGAGGCGTATAAAGGAAATTGGATCCAGAGGACGATATTATCTGGTCTGGGACAAAGAAGAACCCCTAACGTTACCGGTTTTTTTCCAAAAGATGACGGAATTCGATCCGGGAGAACCGATGCTGGATCAAATTTTGGGGCTCCTGAAATATCGGCTTGATAGAGAATGGGACCTTTTTCACGAGCCGGTCGCCGAGTTTCACCTGATTTCAATTTCGCATGAACGTCACATAGCCGGGTGGCTCATGCACCACGTCGCTGGTGACGCCGCTACTGGCACGGACGTTGGCCAGGAAACCCTCGCTCAATATCATGAAATACACTACAAGACGAAACCCGATTGGGGTAGTGAATATTTTTCCATTTCCGGTTCCAAAAAGAGGCGCGTAAATCCGAAAAAACTTACTTTGCGAAACTATCTTGAGGATGTGCGACAGACATTGGAAAATCTCTTTAAGAAGGCGGTTCTTCCTGTGGGTTCAGGGTCTGATCGAGACGGTTCCCAGCATCATGTCAAGAGAATTCTGTCTGAGGAGGAAACCGCTCTCTTATATGAAACTTCCAATAATCACGGCGTTTCCTTTGTTGACAGAATAGTGACTACATCCAACGAAACCATTGACAAATGGAATATGAAACGTGGTCTTACTCCTGGACTTCTCACAACGTCCATGTCGGTAAACATGAGAGGCCGTTTTTCAGGTGTGGATTTAATGAACTCGAGTTCTTTGATTTTCTATAAATCTTCTCCTGAGGATCGCCGAAACTCCAGATCTTTTAGCAGGAAAATAGCCCTGTCCAGAATCAGGCATTTCCGAAACCAGACTGACCTAAAACTTTCTCAGAACATAAAAATGATGACTGACGCTTTTAGGTTCCTACCTTTCAATCTTCGAAAAAGAGTAATTAGCTACCTAACCAATCGGCACCAGTTTTCCATAGCGATTACCGTTCTTGGAGCCGTTTGGCCAAAAATCCAAAATGGAAAACCAACCCGCGAGCCAGCGTTTACAAAAATTGGGGATTTAGAGGCGGTAGAAATTTTTGGAGTGCCTCATAGAATGCTGTCAAAAACAGGGATGCTACTCGTCCTGTATTTGTTCAGGAGCAGGCTCAATTTTGTCCTAACATGTTCAGGAGGGCTTTTTACCAGAGAAGAGACTGAACAATTTATGGATTTGTTTCTAAAAGGCTTAAAAGAATCTAAAATGGTTCCGGTTGATTGACAGACCTGACCGACTTTGGGCTTATATACGATTGTTGCTGCTCAAGATTTGAAGGGTCCAGGTATTTGGGTTGGTACCGAGTATACTGATAAGTTGTGCCACGCCACTGTAAAGCGTCCCTACAGATAATCTTTTTTACCATCACTGCAAAGATCCAGATCAACATCAAATTTCCCAGCGCTACATAGACTGAAAATTTCCTCGGTAAACCGAGCTGGTCAAAGAAAAGATTCGAGGCAACTATCATCTGAATCAGACAGGCCAAAGGCAAGAAGAACCAAAAGGTTGGGGACAAGTCCATGGCTGGCTGGCTATACAGGAGTGTAGCTAGGACAAATACGGGCAGGCTTACAAGAACATGCATCGTTAGATATTTAAGGACCGTTGAAAGCCTGTAATTCATTGCCGCGCATAAAATTCGAGTCCAACCATCGAGTATTTGATGGAACCCTGAATACATTCTGGTCCGTAATAGATTTTGTCCATTGGCGAACAATATGCCCAAACCTGCGGCTTTGACCCTCTTGCCGATTCCTATATCTTCTACAGCCAAGTCCTTTACGTTGCAGTGACCCCCAATTTTTTCATATGCCATACGACTGATGACAAGGAACATACCATTCGCTGTCGCAACTGAACTTCGAGGGTCATTGACCTTGGACAAAGGAAAGAGAATCGCTGCCATTGCGGCGAAAGTTGGAAGAAGGGCCTTTTCCCAGAATGTTTTCAATATGAACTGAGGAGACAGGGTTACAAGATTTATATTCCTATGCAAGGCCTCACTCACGCATTGTCGTAGGGCTGTCTTCTGAAGGGAACTGTCAGCGTCCAGAAAGGCTAACCATTCGCCCGAAGAGTGCTTGACCCCTTCGTGAAGGGCGTGGCATTTGCCGGTCCATCCAACAAGCCGCTCCTTTATAGTTACCAATTTGCAATTTGATCTGCCATTAAAGATTTTTGTGACTATTTCCGGCGTCCGATCCGCAGACCTGTCATCAACACAAATTAACTCCAGATTCATGTAATCTTGGTCAAGTATCGATTCGAGACAAATTTTGATCAGATCCTGCTCGTTGTGGGCAGGGACTACAACCGACACGAGAGGGCGAGATTCCGGCAGAAATGTCACGTTTTCAGGGTCAAGAACAGGGACCCATTTTGCGTTATCAGCAATCTCATGCATTCTCGAGGACCAGAAAAACATAATGTAGATTAGTACGGCTGACCCGATAGCAATAAAAATGTAATCCAAAATAACGTACCTTATTTGACCCGAAATTAATTGGACAGTGTGACTTTATTCCAACAATAGGAGCATTTCCACAAATTTCTTGCGACTATTACAGTTTTTGAGCCGCGCCCACAACGCCAAATCTTGATCCGGTCCTTACACCCTGGAAAAGACATAATTCCAGCTTTGCAAGTTCACCAAGGAAATCATTTTCATAGAAACGATCTTCAGTTGGATGTCTCAACATTCTCTTTAGCAGCCAATTAGCATACAATGGTGGATAAATCTCCTCAAAATAGAAAATGGCTCCAGACTTCATCACCCTGTTGATCTCGCTCAAACACAGTCGCCAGTCAAGCACATGATGGATGATCCCAAAATTGAAAACAGCGTCAAACGAACAGTCGGGAAATGGTAAAAACTGTGCATCGGACACCAGAAAATGAACATTGTTCTTAGAGTCTTGATTGAGCCCTGAATAGGACCGTTGGACAAGTGTGGTCTCCAGATCAAAAGCGAAAACATCCTTAAATCCCATGCTCTTATGAATTAGACGCGCTCCACGCCCAAGACCGCAGCCTAGTTCCAATGCTGCGTCACAGTTTTCCGGCTTCCCGAGTTTAAGAAATTTGCGTATCTCCCGTTTCTGAAACAGTACTCGAACAGGACTGTAAATCCAGACTCTTTCAGGCCAATTCATAAGCATTTGCTGATTCTTTGAAGATATCAAATCTTGATCCAAATAGACATTACGATAAGAACCAGAAAGCTCAAGGGCATGTAACTGGCCCTGTTAAATAGAGCCGCCGCCATTCGAGGGCCTGGTGATTCACAGACAAGATGCGCAGGTTTGAGAAGCAGAAAATAACCTAGGAGCATTGCTCCTGCAGGATAAATCCTGCCCAACCCTGGGCCTGCAAACAGAAATATCGTTACTCCCGCGAATGTGGCCATGGACGCCGCCGCTACAAGGATGAAAAGCGATTTACGAAGACCTAAGACTGTTAACATGGTCCTGGCGCCAACCCGGTCATCATCCTCCATGTCCACAATATCATTAGCTATGTTTTGACCGCCGATTTCCCAGCACGCCAGCCACAAAAACACGAACACCACAAAGGACGGATTTGGCGCAGGATTGACAGCATATATTCCGGCGAGACCACCTGTCGCTTTCACGATTGCGGATGGTACTATTTTCCAGTGGGTTACCTTGAGAAGCTTACAATAAACCAGTTCACAACAGGCGGAGATTGCAAATATTCCGGCACAGAGCGGATTCAGCGCCGCTGCGCCGATCAATGCCAGTGAAGTCCAGAAAATGACCCACGCAAGGCCCTTTTTAAAGGGTATAAGACCTTGAGCTACAGGGTGTTCCGCCAGGACCTCATCAACATGAAACACAACGTCGGATTTCCTTTTTAAAGCAAGACGTTCTTTGTCCGTATTCACGTCGACAAGGTCATTCATGGCGTATACCGCCGTATAGCCTGAAAATGCGGCAATTAACCCAATGGCTATTGTAGATACAGGCGGAAATTGACCAAGCTGGAGCATCGCCGCCATCGCCGGCGTGGCTACATCCAGCAACCCATGCGGTGTTCGGGAAAGGCCCCAAAACAGCTTTAGGTTGGAAAAGTACTTTACAAACTCCCCACCGCCTGTCTGATTGACAATACTCATGCTGATCCGATCTTTTTGATGCAAACAATAGAGAGTTTGAAATTATTCATAAGGGAAAGTCAGTTTGCCCCCCAAAAAACCAATGGTAGCAACTATCGCCGACAGAGACACAACAAGTGACAGATATACTAATACCATTGGGTTCGAGATGTTTAAAGGATCAGACAGGAAGAAACTTCGAATCACAAACGCCAACACGCACCAAATTGCGGCTAGCCACGCCAATCTTTTTTTTTGCTTCAAGATAGGCCCGTCTGTGGCCCCATAATTCAGCCACCATGTGAAATATCCGGTAGCCATCGCTACCGGCAAACTAACCGAGCCTATTGTAAGAACCAGATATGCGGCCCATTCAGTCTTTGCCGATAAAGTTAAGATAGCCAAGATTTCAAGGAAAGAAGACACCATCAACAAAGCCAGAGGAAAATGAACAACAGCGGGATGTGGATGCCTTCTGAAAAAGGGGTGTTTTTCGAGGAACGTTTCAACTTTCGCCCGCAATCCCTGTCCATGGTCCTTAGGCCCGACCTCTAATGAGCCCACCAATTTTACTCTTTCCAACACCTCGGGTCCATGCGGCGCGGATTTTATGTCAATAGTTAGATCCTGTCCTGCCTGATGACGTCTCATGTGAGACCCATCTTTCCACTTCAGACTACCGGAAACGTCGTAGACCTTTTCCTGGACAACTACAAGGGATGGGGCGCCATTTTTCCCGTCAGACGCATGTATTTCTGTAACCGAGAAATTTTTCATATTCGGCATACCCAACTTAGATTCAATATATTACTTGATCTAATCAAAAAAGGCCTCGTGGCCGGAAGGTTCACCTGATCCCTCGGAACATTAGCCATTCAACAATAAAAAATGGGAAACGAATATCCAGCAGTCCCCAGACTCAGATTAATTCATAACAAGCTGAAATAAGTCTCAGATCAAAGCCTGCAATTTCCAACAGGAATCACCAGCCGCCTGGTCAACATCAAACGTTAAGGTATCCGAACCGGTTCCATTCGTGTCACGAAGCACCCTCTCAATTTTTAGGGTAAAACGATCATGTTTTTCGTCACAATTATCAGAGAGCACCTCGACAATTATCTGTTTGGTCTCATCTGTTAAGATTGCCTGACAGCCGGGGACAACATGAGGATAACGCGGGTTGCTCGAACGCGAATTTTTCTCCAGCTTTTCCAGTTTGTTGAGGTTTTTGAAACTGGGTTCCGTCCGACAACCTGTACAACTTTTACATCCTGACATGAAAGACTCCTCAGTCTTGAATTAATGTTCTTTTATCAATAATTCGTCGAAATATCCAACAACTCTAGCCTCGCACGATTTTGACGAATAAACAAGCCGGTTAAACGCTAAACTCAATTACAAAACCTGGTTTAGGTATTATGTGAAATTATGCGAATTTCTTCTACCGAGCTGTTTTCAAATGCGTCTAATATGGCCCGAACGATTGAATTCTCCATGGCTTCCTTGCGCATCGCCCGGTGCATGTCTGATTGCCCGTCGAGTGTCTCAGAGTATGGTTTTTCGGACAAAAGGGAAGTTCTTTTCGAAAGCACAAGCACTCTGGTTTGAACTGGGCCAAAAAGGTCCTCTATCACAGTCATCAGTTCAGGCTTTGTCCTAAGATAGGTTTCAAATTGTTCCTTATAAAAGCTCTTAGTGAAGCCGATTTCAACTTCTTTCGGCCCGTAAGAAATGAGGGATCCATGCTCCAACATCGAAAGCACGAGGCCATCAAGACCACGCTTTTTAATGGTTTTCTTGAAGTTGTCCCAAACTTCATCAAGGGACCCGACTGGCAGTGGGGTAATATCTGTGATTTTAAAGTCATGTTGCGCTTTCCCGGGAACTCCCGAGCCGCTGGTTGATGGGCATGAAGGCTTCTCTTCAACGATCGGAGGGCTTTTCGGGGATGGTTCTGTCGAAGCGCTTGGTAACTTAATCCGACCAGTTTGGCTTAATCTTGGGGGAGCAAGAGTATTGGAGCCAGACGGGAGGGAGTCAATCTTCTTGAGAAGACTGGACAAATCAACGAGCCTGGGGGCCAGGCACATCTTGACCACTGTCATTTCCAGCGCGATCACTGGAATACCGGAGCGTTTGATTTCAGCCTCGCTCTTTAGAAGAATGGAAAAAAGATTGTTTAACTCTTCGTGGGTAGATTTTTTAGCAATGTTTTTTAATGATTCCAGTTCCGCTGTCCCTGTATCAACCATCTCAATTGCGGAGGACCAGTCTTTACAATGCGCTATCAATATCAGATTTCTAAAGAAACGGATCAGATCAAGGGTAAACTGTTCAGTATCGTAACCTTCATCGAAGACCTTGTGGAGGGTTTGTAAAGCGGTGGAAGGGTCGTGCTCTATTATCGCTTCAACAAGATTAAAAAATCGGTCTCGTGAGCCGATGCCAAGAATACCCTGGACGCTGCTTGCTTCAATTTTGCCGTCTCCAAAAGCTACAATCTGATCGAGCAAGCTCAATGCGTCGCGGAACGATCCCTGAGCTTCCCTGGCTATCATATCCAGAGAATCAGGTGTAGCTTCTACACCTTCTTTGGACAATATGTTCGCCATCCCCGTGGAAATGTCCTTGACTGGGATAGTGCGAAAATTGAACCTCTGACATCTCGAGTTAATTGTAGCCGGAACCTTGTGAGATTCGGTTGTGGCAAAAATGAATTTTGCGTGAGCTGGCGGTTCTTCAAGGGTTTTGAGTAACGCGTTAAAAGCATTCATGGAAATCATGTGGACTTCGTCAATGATGATAATTTTGTAATTTGAAGAAACCGGCGGATATTTGATATTTTCGTTAATTTCCCTTATGTTATCCACTGATGTATGAGAAGCCCCATCGATTTCCTGAACGTCTACTGAATATCCTCCCGATATTTCCTTGCAGGATGGGCAGTCACAGCAGGGGTCCGCATTGTCATGCGATCTGCCTGTACAGTTCAAGGACTTTGCGAGAATCCTTGCTACGGTGGTTTTCCCTACGCCCCTAACTCCACAAAATAGAAAAGCATGCGCCACCCTTCCAGACAATACGGAGTTTTTCAAAGTCGTGATTACATGCTCTTGTCCAACGACTTCTGAAAAAGTAGTCGGTCGATATTTACGCGCAAATACGAGGTATGCCGACATGATTCAACAATGGTCCATCATGAAGATAAAATGAAAAGCGCCGACCACCTGGAGAGGGCCGACCCCCGAGATTACTTCCGCTGCTTCCTTCCAGACCTGACGGGTTCAGTAACTCCAGGTCGCCCTCACCAGGGGACCAGCGCCGGTAGTTTATTGCGCATGGCCCTCTGGAATTGTCCCTGAAATGGCCACACCTTCTTAAAATAACAGAATTTAACCCAATTCGTCAAGCCCGGTCGAACGGTCCGTACGCTACGAGGACACAACATTAATATATCGCATGATTAGCTTCCAGCGGATTCTTGATTGTGGAATCAGTTGTAAGGTATGCGAAAATCCATTACAAAGTGGAAGAAAACAATGGAGGCTCATTAGGAGGTCCCTGTGAAAGGTCCAGTTTGCCAATGCCAGTCTGCAGCAGACTATGCTAAAGATTATGTAAAAAGACTTACCGACCTGCTAAATAGTTTGGATTTTGCGGAAATTGACAAGGTTGTTGAGCTTTTAATCGACGCGAGAGACCGTGGGGCTACAATATTTTTCCTAGGCAATGGAGGGAGCGCCGCTACCGCTTCCCATTTTGCCAATGACATGGGCGTGTGCGCGTCCCCTGATGGCAAAAAGCCTTTCAGGGCCATCAGCATCGCGTCGAACATGGCTTACGTAACATGTCTCGGCAATGACTTGGGTTATGAGAACATATTTGTCGGGCAGTTAAGAAATCTTATGCTCCCCGGAGACATTGTAGTTGGCATATCGGCGAGTGGAAATTCGCCAAATGCTTTAAAAGCGCTGGAATACGCTAATGAACATGGCGCTACTTCTGTGGCGATAGTTGGTTTTTACGGTGGAGTCATGAAAAAGAAAGCGCACCATGTGATTCATGTTAAGTCAGAGAGAGGAGAATATGGGCCGGTCGAAGATGTCCATATGGCCCTTGATCACCTGATCTCAACGTATCTGGCGAAAATGTAAAAATCTGTTCTGGTTCCTTTTAAAAATGTCGTTAGGTAGTTCCCAAAAGAGAGAGTGTTCTTGTCCCTTGTAAATCTCGAAAGCCGTGACGATTTTGCTATTGTGCGACTGTCCAGTGGTGTGACTAACGCCCTGAGTTTTGATTTAGTCAACGAGCTGTCCGAAACCATGACCGGGATAAAAAGGGATTTCAAGGGCATGGTCCTGGCGGGTGGGGAAAAATTCTTTTCCATTGGTATTGATATTCCGACATTGTTGAAGCTTGATAGACTAGGCATGAATGAGTTTTTCCACATATTTAATCAGATGGTTTTAAACATCCTCACCTTGCCTCTACCTACAGCAGCGGCGGCCAAAGCCCACGCCGTGGCTGGCGGCGCCATACTTTTGTCTACCTGCGATTATCGTTTTGCGGCTACCGGGAGGGTATTGATCGGTCTTAACGGGATCAAATTGGGTGTCCCAATACCATACCTGGCGGATTTGGTTATGCGTCAAATCGTCGGGGATCAAGTCGCTTCGGACATGCTATATCTTGGAGAATTTGTCGAATCCTCGGATGCGAAGGCGAAGGGACTCATTCACGACGTATTTCCCAAAACGGAAGTCGAGACGGAAGCCCTGGACAGGGTAGCTAACCTCTCAAAACTCCCGCTCAAAGCCTTTGCAGTGGCCAAAGCCAATCGGGTCGAATTTATTGTTGAGAGATATAGGGAAAACTGCAAACCTAGAAACGAAGATTTCCTGGATTGTTGGTTCAGCGCTCAGGCTCAGGAACTCCTAAAAGAGGCGACAAAAAAATTCTGATTTTGGCCTTCACAGAAAAAACGCCAATGACTTTGTCAAATTTTAACTATAGAAGTTAAATAGGTCCTCGTTTGATCTTCTTCACAAATTTTTCAACAATCTCATTCTTTGGCTCCGTATGACTTCAAAAGCTCGATTGCCTTAACCTGTCCTTGTTCAGTCGCCAACATGAGCGCTGTTTTGCCATGTTCGTCCTTAGTGTTGACTTCGGCCCCATTCTCCAGAAGCAATCTCAAAATGTCCAATTGGCCCGTCCAGGCTGGTACCATCAGGGATGATCCGCCGCTCTTGTCCTGAACATTGATGTCAGCTCTATGATCTACAAGAATTTTGACGACTTCAATGCCTCCTCCAGCGCAGGCCAGGAGCAAAGCCGTAGCTCCCTTATTGTCTTTTGCGTCGATGTCTGCGCCTTTCGTCAGCAGAAACTTCACAACATCCGGATAGCCTCTGGTAGCCGCCCTCATAAGAGGCGTAAAACCCCGACTGTCCCGGTAGTTCACATCTGCCCCTGCGCCGACAAGAGCCTCTACCTTTTTGAGATCTCCTTCAGTAGACGCGATTATTAGAGCTTCATTTCCTTGCTGAGCACAGGTGTGCCTCACTGAAGTCAGTATCATGACTATTGAAAACAAGGTGAGGAAAACTTTGATTATTTTGGTAATCTCCCATCGCTGTGTCGCCATGGCAAATACTCCTGTGGTTCTGAACCATGATTGTCAGGCCCATCTTCAATTCCGTTTTTGAAAGATAAAACAGATTGCCCATTTGGTTCAAATGTATCAAGAATTTGTCGCAGTCGCAAAAAATTGTGACCGACAGGTTTCCCCCAGCCGTATAATGCTTTGACCTGTGTTCGAGAGAAATTTGATGGAAAACGTCATGAAGCGGCTAATGTCAGTGGCTGACTATACGGGCTAGTAAGGAATGACTTGCCCCGTCGAAAGGAGAACTTAAAATCTATGGACTCTGGTGAGATAACATATGGGACGCGCCGATTACTGACTATCCCTCCGATTAACATCCTCATTAACATTCTGGGCGCCGCCATAACTTTCATCTGGTTCTCACTGATCCAACCGGGACTCTCCGGAGGAGGAGATTTGGCAACATTGAGGGACCGGGCAATCTTTGTGGTTGTTTTAGTCGTGATGGTCTGCTCAATAAGTGTCCCTGTTCAGCTTCGTTGGTTTTTGCCGCTTATAAAGGAATTTGAAATGTTTGGGCGCAAGACCCATAGAACGAACATGGAGTCAACTGATTGGGATGGGCTCTCCAAGTTGGTTGGGAAAATATTTAGCATTTCCAGAAGATCATCGGTAATTAATCTTCTGGTGTGGTTAGCCTCGGGGCTTGTTTTCAGGATAGCCCCCCGTATTTTTCCACAGTTCTGTCCATGGGACGAAGTGTCAGCCGGGAGAATCTCGGCTTGGTCGGTTTTTCTTGGCGCTCCCATAGTTGTCACGCTAGCCTACTTTATTTCTGAGTCATGGATTCGCTCAACAGTAACGAAGGTTTTTCCAGCGGAAGTATTGAGGACCAGACCTCGTTCCCCCCAAATAAACGTTCTGTCTCGACTGCTTATCGTATCTGTCATGATTGGAATCATGCCTCCAATAGTTTTCAGTCACATCACACTGCAGCAGATAACGGAAATCCAGAACGGAAACCAGTCAATTGCCAACTTCTTGAATCAGATGCCGCTGGCCATAGGTTTTCTGCTAACTTTATCGGTCACACTGGCCGTCATACTGTCATCGTTTCTTGCTCGTAGCGTATCGAGTCCTCTTCGACAAACTGAATCGGCAATGAACCGGATAGGGTCTGGAGATCTGAGCGCTAGCGTCAAGGTAGTATCCAACGATGAGATTGGCGCTGTGGGTGAGGGTTTCAACAATATGGCCGATGGACTTAGGGAGCGCAATTACATCAGAGAAACGTTCGGCAGATATTTGAGCGACGATGTGGTAAAAGAGATTCTGCAATCACCGGATGGAGTGAAACTTGGCGGAGAGTTGAGAAACATTACGATTCTGGTATCTGATTTGCGTGGATTTACAACTTTGACCGACTCCCTGGAACCGCATACCGTGATTGAAATACTGAATCGATACTTTGAAAAAATGACCGACGTCATTATTAAACACGGAGGGACCATAGATGAGTTTACGGGAGATGGGATTCTAGTTTTCTTCGGAGCCCCTAAATCAATAGAAAATCATGCCATTGCAGCCGTTAATTGCGCTCTGGATATGCAGAAATGTCTAAACGATCTTAACGCAGAGAATAATATTTTCAATTTGCCGGAACTTAGGATGGGGATCGGTATTAATACTGGAGACGTCGTGGTTGGAAATATTGGATCGGACAAACGCAAGAAATATGGAGCGGTCGGAAGCCCGATCAATATCGCTTTTCGGGTTGAAAGTCTGACAGGAGAGGGTGAGGTTCTCGTAACTCCCGCAGTCTATAATCAAATCGACTGTCTGAAGCTTGGCGAAGTAAGAGAAACTACTTTAAAGGGTTTTGATAAGCCAATTGCTTTGCGCCGGGTGATCAGCTACTGAAAAACTGACACTCTGGAACCAGACAGGTAGCACATCACTATCGCATTGGTGAGCGGTTAATTGCCACACAGTCTCCTGGTGAGAGCAACGGAGATCCAGGGGAGTGAAGTTCTCGTGACAATGCGGACAATACCGCTTGGCCAATATAAACAAGACCCGTTCAGGTTTTTGATAAAACGAAACGCTACACCCTCTCTTTCATTTGAAAAAGGTCCAGGCCCTCTGGAAAACCTCAAGAAGACCATAGGGCTTTAATCTTGCCGTCTGAGTTCGTCCCGATTTCGTTGTCTAGTAAAAAACGCCTCTAAAGCTTCCATATGTTCGGGGCTGTGGTGACACAAAGCCTGGAATGAGCAGGACAGTTCCAGTGTTTCTTCCAGACTTCTGCCTTGCGAAAGATAGAACAGGCGCTTGGCCAGGCGCAGGGTTCGTGCGGGGTGTTGCGCAATTTCCAGGGCAACTTCCATTGCACGCTCCATTAGTTTTTCCGACGGTACCACTTCACTAACCAGCCCAATTCTAAGCGCCTCGGCAGCGTCAATTACACGGCACGTAAAGGCTAGTTCCAGGGCTTTTGAGAAGCCGACCACGCGCGGGAGCAAAAAAGCTCCGCCGTCTCCCGGTATCAATCCTACAGACACAAAAGTTTCGCCAAAACGTGCTTTATCACTGGCAATGCGAATGTCACACATGCAGGTAAGATCGCAGCCCGCTCCTATCGCCGGGCCATTCACAGCGGCAATTGCCGGCACGTCGAGGCGTTGGAAAGCCAGTGTAACTCTCTGGATTCCCTTACGGTAGTTTTGACGTACGTCATTCGGGTCTCCCGAGAACATGCCGTCTTTCCTGTACATGCGCTTGACGTTCCCACCGGCGGAAAACGAAGGCCCAGCGCCAGTGACCACAAGCACGCTGACTGACTCTGAATCCTGAACTTTCTGACACGCATCGACTATTTCGTCGATCATCTGCAGGTGGGTGAAGGCATTGCGTATGTCCGGCCGATTCAAGGTAAGGACAGCAATCGCTCCTTGCTGCTCGAAGATGATCTCGCCGTATTCAGAGTTTTGGGCGCAATCAGGCTTGGTCGAGCTGTCTCCGGATTGTCCCTTATTGTTACTGATCATATGTTCATCACTTTCTGTCTCATGATTTGGACTGATTTCTCGTGGACTGCTCTTAATTACGATAAGCAAAATCTGTGCCCGAAAATATCAAGGCGTTAAAGGCCTTGTTTGGGGGTTTCCGGCGCCTAATTAAGCCCATTTTGTCAAAGTTTTTGGTAAATTTGTTTGGGCTTCTGGAAAATAATTTGCCGGATCTGGGAAAATACTTGCCAATGGACAAATTCGTCAGAGACGACTCATAGGCCAAATTCAGTCATGCATTTGTGTGTTGTCAATAAATACCTTGACTGCTCATAAAAAAAGCAAAAAACTTCGTTTTAGAAGTCTAAAAAGCGTCGATCTGAAGGTACGACCCATTTTCCATTGGACTTCGAACAGGGTCAAGAGTCATGTCCTGTTATGCATGCTTGCGTACTACGTGGAGTGGCATATGAAACAAGCCCTTGCTCCGATGCTCTTTGAAGACCACGATCGGGCAGCGGCGGAAGCGCTCAGAGAATCTGTGGTCTCCCCCGCGAAACGTTCCATGAGCGCTATGCGCAAAATCCGCACTGGAAAAACCTCTGAGGGGTTGCCTGTACACAGCTTCCGCAGTCTCATAGCCGATCTTGGCACATTGACCAAGAATCGAGTCCATATTAAGAACACTGGCGCGATGTTTGATCTCTACGCCACCCCCACTCCACTGCAAAACCAGGCTTTCAAGCTACTGGGCGTTTCACCCAGGTTGTAGCCACGAAACAGCTTAGTCTCGACAACCAGATCGAGAATAATCAAACTCTTACGCACTTCGACTTTTCGAACTTCTGTCTAATGGAAAGGGACATGCGCTCTAATCCAGCGTCTGGCGGTAGCGTTTAGCTCCAAACGCCAGTGCGACAACCGCAAAGAGCGCTATTTGCCAAAGGTCCACCACGACGTCTGACAGGCCGTTTCCTTTAAGCAGGATACCCCGTACGATTCTCAGAAAATGAGTGAGTGGCAAAATCTCGCCGATCATCTGCGCCCAGTCAGGCATACCTCGAAAAGAAAAAGCGAATCCTGACAGCAGAATGTTAGGCAAAAAGAAAAAGAACGCCATCTGTATGGCCTGGCGCTGATTCTCGGCGATAGTGGAAAAGGTAACCCCTATCGCCAGGTTTGCGACGATGAACAGAAACGTGACGATCAACAATAGCGTCAGGCTCCCGATCATTGGCACCCCGAAAAGAAAATGTCCAGCAACCAGGATCAATGCAACCTGGACGTAGCCAACGAGGATATAGGGGATGATCTTGCCAACCAAAACTTCCACAGGCCGTGTGGGCATTGAGAGAAGGTTTTCCATAGTGCCACTCTCTCGTTCACGCGTGATCGCTAGGGCAGTGATCATTACCATCGTCATTGTGAGCACAACGCCTAGCAGGCCGGGCACGATGTTGTATTGGGTGTTAACCTCAGGGTTATAAAGAGCATGGACACGCAAATCGATCGGGCCGCTCGTGGCGGAGAGAAAATCGAGGGGTCCTTTCAGATCGTTTTGCAGAGCTGTAGTCAGCAAGGATGTCAGAGAACTGATGGCGTTGCTGGTAGTGCCGGGATCGGTTGCGTCCGCTTCCACGAGGATTGCCGGCCTATCGCCCCGGAGCAGATCTCGACTGAAATTTTCGGGAATGTTTATAACAAATTGAACTTCGCCTCGGGCGAGAGCCTCGCGTCCTTCAGTTTCCGTTTTGACCTGCCTCACGAAACGAAAATAACCACTATTCTGAATCGCATACAACAAAGTGCGCCCTTGTGGACCGTCATCGGCCAGAAGCACTGCGGAAGGTAATTTCTTTGGGTCCGAATTGATGGCGTAACCGAAAAGGATGAGCTGAAGCAGCGGGATCCCGACCATCATCCCAAAAGTCAAGCGATCCCGACGCATCTGGATAAACTCCTTGACCACCATTGCCCAAAACCGCGCCAGAGAAAATTTGTGCCACCTTTTCATAACGAAGACCCGCCTTTCGCTTTGGCCATAAGGTGAATGAAAATATCCTCAAGCCCGGATTCGGCCTGACTCCATTTATATTCGTCAGTGCGAAAGGGGTCGATAGCTTTTTCGAGTTGGGCCGCATCGACTCCGCTCACGTGCAAAGCGCTGCCGAAAGCGGCAGCTTGCTCCACTTCGGGAAGTTTTCGGAGTCGCTCGGCAAGCTCGGCCAAATTCGGGCCACTTACAGACCACGTGGTCAGTTGGGTCTGCCTGGTGACTTGCGCTATCGTGCCCTGTGTGAGCATGTTGCTGTTGAGGATGAAGGCAAGGCGATGGCAGCGCTCAGCCTCATCCATGTAGTGCGTTGCGATCAGGAATGTCAGGCCTTGGCCCGCGAGCCTATGAATCTCCTCCCAAAAGTCGCGGCGAGCTTGTGGATCTACCCCTGCGGTGGGCTCATCAAGCAAAAGCAGTTTCGGATCGTGAATCAGGCATGCGGCCAGGGCAAGGCGCTGTTTCCAGCCACCGGAAAGTTCCCCTGCAAGTTGGCGCTGACGCTCCTTGAGTCCAAGTCGTTCGACGCTTGCGCTCACTATTTCACGCCTGTTCTTTGCAGAATACATACGCGCGACAAAATCGAGATTTTCGTAAATGGTCAGGTCCTCGTAGAAACTGAACCTCTGGGTCATATAGCCGACCTGGCGCTTTATGGCCTCGCTTTCGGTGATCACGTTGTGACCAAGGCAGTAGCCGCTGCCCTCGTCCGCACGGAGCAATCCGCACAGCATCCGGATAAAAGTTGTTTTGCCGCTGCCGTTTGGGCCGAGAAAGCCGCAGATTTCCCCCTTGCGAACCTGAAGATCAATGTGGTTCACAGCCGTCAATTGACCAAACCTCTTGGTCATTCCATGCACGTCTATTGCAAGTTCGTCATTCATAGGTCAAGACCCCAACTGCACATCTACGGGTTGGCCCGGATGCAAAGTCGACGCTGTTTTGTAGTCGAAGCGGATCTCGATCATGATGACCAGCTTGGAACGACTCTCCTGGCTGTAAATCACCGGTGGAGTATATTCCACTTGTGGGGAAATGAAGCTCACCTTCCCGATCAGCGGCTCGCGCTGGCCATCCAGGAAGACTTTGACCTGGTCTCCATAATGTATTTTGGCAATTTCGGTCTCCGACACAAAAGCTCGCACCTTAACGTTCGGAGGCGGTAGCAGTACAACAGCCGGCCGGCCCGCTCCGACCCATTCGCCTTCACGATAAAGCGTGTCAAATATCACACCTGCCTGTGGCGCATTCTGGCGCTTTTGGGAGAGATCCCATTCCGCCTTGGCCAGCGCGGCTTGCTTGGCCTGGACAACCGCCTCTGCAGCGGCAATCTGGTCAATGCGGGCGCCAAGCCGCGCTGTTTCCAGGTCTGCTTCGAGCTGCGCCACTCGTTTAAGGTTCTGATCTCGGGTAGATCGGGCACGGTCTAGGTCTTGAGGGGCCGAGGCCCCGGTCTTTTCTAGATTATCCTGCCGTTCGAATTCTTTCTGTGACAGCACCAGTGCGGCTTGGGCCTGCTCAAGCTGAGCCTTGATGGATTCGATTTCCGTAGGGCGTTTCGGCTTTTTCGCATCCTCCGAATTTGATCGCGCTTGAGCGAGTTCGTCCGCGGCCTGGTCGCGGGCGTCTTTTTGGGGTTGACTGTCGAGGTTGAAAAGAGGATCACCGGCCTTTACCCACTGGCCCCGCTGGACGAAGAGCGATTCCATCTGACCAGAAAAGGGCGACGCCACATAAACGAACTCTCCTTCAACGTAGCCCTGGACGCGATTTGACGGTGGAGAGCTACAACTGGTCAGGGCAACCAATACCATGAATGTGCAGCCAATGCAGAAGACGACTCTTTGCGGCGTCTCGTTGCAACCGATCATAGTGTCGTTCTCCCTGTTTCTGTGAACACACCACGGAAAATCACAGTGATGATACCGGAAAAGCCATCTTTTGGGGTAAGGCCCAGTTCCGCAAGCTTTTCCGGATTCATGATTGCCTGCGTGGCGCCAAGCAGTATCTCGACGATCAGTTGAATTGGAACGTCTTCTCTGATAATTCCCGCCGCCTGGCCGACCCCAACCATCTTGCCAAAATATTGATGGATCATTTTCCGGCGTCTGGTCTCCACAATGTTGAACATGTCCGGGGCCTCACGCCGAAGGTCACGCACAAACGGAGGTTGGACTTCTTCCAGATGCCCATGCACACATGCGAGCAGTTGATGGAGCGTCGTGAGAAAATCGGATGAGGAGTTGGAAGTGATTCGTTTCAAATCGCTCTCGACGTTCCGGACTTTGTCGAACAGAGCAGCCTCCACAAGCGCCACTTTGCTGGGGAAATGCGCATAAAGAGTCTTTTTGCTCATCCCGAGTTCCCGCGCAAGGTCATCCATAGTGATGGCACGGAAACCATAAGTAAAAAAATGACGCCGGGCTGCGGCAACAATTCTTTGTCGACCGGAATTCCCGACGGGAGCCACGTGCTGAACTTCATCCCTTTTCATGAAGGACCTCGCTGGCATACGTCTGAACTGCGATGCGGGGGTTCTAATACCCAGGAAACTATTATAGTATATTAAGTTTATTATGCGCAGTCAACGGCAATTTTCGGCGCGCCCCACTATATTTCCAACGACCTTTCGATCGCGGTATCTTTTTTCAAAGTATGCCACACTCTTTTCCCCTGAAACCAGTTTTAGGATTTGTGCTGTAGTTATGCCCATATCCTCTGGATGATTGAATTCCTTGTAGTTTCTTGCCGTGAGTTCAGCTCTGGAATATCCCAACATGCGGGCAAGCGCCCTGTTAATTTCGATAAATGCGCCGTCTGGGGCGGTTAAGGCCATTCGGACCGGAGCAAGATCAAAAATCCTGCGGAAACGATCCTCACGGTCTCGAGTGGCGTTTCCCCCTGGTTCGACGTTATTAATGTTGGGATCTTCGTTATCGGTCCTGATCAATGCCCTGCGAAGAGCGATGTTCTAGTTTTCAATCTCAATCTGGTGGACGTGTAACTCAGCGACAAGTCGCTGAATTTGATCGGGGGAGAGATTTGAAAGCTAGTCCAGTTCCTTTGTGTTAGTTTCATTAGAATTGTCAGCCGGACTTCCAGTTTTTCCTAATTCATGGAAGGGTAGTTCTTTGGTTACATTTTGGCCCGGCATTTCAGTAATTTCCGTCTATTGGTTATGGTTGGCAGATGATGGAATTATAACGGTTATCCAAATCAAAGATCAGTTAAATAAAATTCGTCCGATATGTTACCAAATGTCTTCAAATATTGTAATCTTTAACTTGGCGTAAGAAATAATTAAAAAGGCGACAAGTTTGATCGGTTAGGACTTTAATGTCGCAAGAGGAGTTCAGTATGCCCCATAGGCAATCGGATGGTCTTAATATTTATTACGAAGTTCATGGACAGGGGACGCCTCTGGTTATGATAAGAGGTCTGGGTAGCAACGCCGATCACTGGTATGCCCAGACTGCTGCGCTGGCTCAATATTTCAAGGTCATAATATTTGATAATCGGGGCATAGCCCGTACTGATGATCCTGGTGGGGATTATACTGTGCCCGCGATGGCCGCTGACACCGTGGGTTTGATGGATGCGTTGGAATTGCAAAAAGCTTACGTAATGGGACTGTCCATGGGGGGTATGATCGCACAGGAATTTGCAATTAACTACCCAGATAGAATCAAAGGTCTGGTTC
Source organism: Deltaproteobacteria bacterium (assembly GCA_021777225.1). Taxonomy (GTDB): domain Bacteria; phylum Desulfobacterota; class Desulfomonilia; order Desulfomonilales; family Desulfomonilaceae; genus CAJBEZ01. The sequence continues at coordinate 9,480 of JAJYDQ010000025.1, read as the reverse complement.
TGGTTTGCACACATTGTGGTGGAACTGAAAAGGTCGAGCCAAGTCCAGAAGTGACAGAATTGTTCAAGGGGATGATTCTGGAAAACACCACTGAAGCTAAGGTAAAGGCGGCCACTACACTGTTTGACAGGCATACATTGATCAATTCTCCGGAAATCCCTGCGTATTATTCTGAAGTATCCCTGAAAAACCCCGCAAAAACCGAAATATTGATTAAGCAGTGGCACGCCGTGTCTCAGCATGACACATTTGACCGATTACAGCGAATAACAGCTCCAACGCTTGTTGTAACCGGGTCTGAGGATTTACTTATTCCACCCGGGAATTCCAGAATATTGGCAGAAAGAATCCCCAACGCTGAACTCAAGGTCATACCACACGCTGGTCACCAGGTTTTGATAGAGCAGGCGGCGGCATGTAATGAAGCCATACTGGATTTCCTGAAACGTTGCGAAGCTCACTAAACTATTGATACAGATTAAGCATCGGACTGGACGGATGGAAACAGGATTCTGAATTTCGTCCCACTGCCGACCGCACTCTCACAGGTAATAGATCCCCCGTGTTTTTCCACTATGCCTTGCACAACGGCAAGGCCCAGGCCCGTGCCTCTTCTGGAATCCCTCTGCTTGGTGGAAAAAAATGGTTCGAAGACTCGCGCCAGAGTTTCTTGGTCCATTCCCCGGCCAGTGTCTGATAAGGAAAACATTACATAATCACCATCTGTGTGTGAATCCAGGGTCTCAAATACCAGCGTCCCTCCATCGGGCATAGCTTCCTGCGCGTTGATGGCCAGATTGATGATGACTTGATCAATTTGGTCAGGATCGGCTTCGATCAGGCTCAGATTTTGAGCGAGCTGGAACCTTATTACAATCTCTTTGGGAAAACTGCGCAAGAACATGGTGGCCACGTCGCTGATCCTGTCATTCAAATCAACAGGAACTTTCTTGACAGCGCCCTTACCTGAAAATGTTATTAGACGCTTCACAAGTTCCGCTTCCTGTTGAGCGGTTTTCAAAATTGTCTGCAATTCAGCGAAATCCTGCTCCCCTTCCTTTTTTCCCAACAGCAGTATTTCACAATAGCCTACAATCACTTGTAACATGTTGTTAAAATCATGGGCTATTCCGGCAACGAGTGTCCCCATCGCCTGCATCTTTTGGGATTGAGCCAGTTGTGTCGTGAGGTTTTCCTTTTCTTTCTCGGCCATCTTTCGTTCACTGATGTCACGAACCACTGTGATGGCTCTGACTGCGCCGCTGGTGTCCTCAAAGGTGACGGAAGCTATGTCCGCGGGGAACGTTGACCCGTCCTTACGTCTGAAATTGACTTCACCCCTGAATTTTCCGGTCAGCTTTCTGGTTTCCACAGATTCATAGTACGTGGGATCGTCGAGATCGACAAATGAGTCGCGTCCTGAAGCTAGAATATCGCCTTCCTGTCGATTCAGCATTGCGCACGCAGCCGGGTTTGCTTTCAAAATATCTCCATGGGAGGAAGAGAGAAATATGCCGTCCAGAGAATTTTCGAATATCGACTTAAATCTTTGCTCGCTTTCGCGTAAAGCCTTTTCCGCTTTGTCCAGGGAACTACCGATTTGCTTGGCGATTTGGAAAATGATGAACCCGGTAACCAACATTGCTACCAAAGTAGATATCGCCGATAGTAAAGCATCCTGGATATTCAAATAGGACTTAGCGTAAGCCATAAAAATGTTAGATCCAATGACGAGCAAAACGCTTACTGGAACAAAGGCCCGGAGCAAAATGGCTCTAGTTGTGGCGCCGGTAAAAAGACTGAGCGGAAGATGTTCAGGCCCGTTAGTAAAAATAATTGCTCCGCCCAAAAAGATAAACGCTATAGAAGTTGATAAACCCACGGGAATGACGGTGCCACCATAAAGAAGAGGGGCCCCATAGATGTAACCCAAGATAAACACTATGTTCGCAAAGATCAAGATGGAGGCTAGTATCGAAAGGATATCATTGACAAAGCTTTTACGGCTTCCTCGAAAGTAGGTTAACAAACCTGATGCTATGGTTGCTAGCAGGAAGCATGCTGACGCGATTGGCGAAATCCTGCCAACCATAACTTTTCCAAATGGTTCCGGGTTGGGAAGTAAAGGCGCTTCAAAGTCGAACGGGTCCTCCAAACAAAAATCTACAAGATCGAGGATACAGAGACTTCCAACCGCCAACAAAAATACATAAAAAAGCGCCCTGTTAGCAGCCCTTCGAGGGCCTATAATTTGTGCAATTACGGTTAGGCTGAGTAGGCAAAACAGGATAGCCGTTAAAGGCGCCATAGGGATGTATTTTGCGCCGAAACCTGCAATTTCAGGTTCCCCGATGACCCAGCTTATAGACACGACCGCAGCGATCCCCAATACCATCAGGCAAGACGCCAATGCGAATTTGGAGTGAATCTCAAGATTGGTTAGCATTACAAATCTCTTGTGAATATTATGTGGCCCAACAAAATTAGGCCACGAAGACCTCATGGAGTTTTGGACCTGGTCCTTAAGGATTGTTCTCCTATGGTCACAGAAGATTCAGATATTGATAATCAATTCGCTGTTCTTCAGTTCAGTTTTGTAAACGTGGATCGGCTTTTTAGCAGGGCCTTTAAGGTTGGCGCCCTGGTAGTCAAAAGTCGAATGGTTGACACTACAGCAACGAAGAGCTGGTTTTCCGGGGACAGGGTCCAGTTTGCGCCCAAAGTGGGTACATCGATTGGAGAAGCTATGGAAACCACCTTCGTTGTCGGAGACTACCAGGATGGGTTCCTTCAAGCCGTTGCCAGTTAGATAAACTGCGCCACCAGGCCTGAGCAATTCGGGCGCCTTGTCAACTTTGACTGTGACAGTGTTCCCATCTAGTCGCCACAAATCTTGAGCCAATGGCTTTGTTTCGGAAATGCCAGCGACAGACTTGAGGAAATTCAATAAAGCGGCCATTCCATGGTCTCCTTTCGTCTAATACGAGAACCAATACCACGAAAAAAGGAAGGTAAGAAGTCTATTCCGGATGGTCAGTAAATGTCCAGTAAATTACTTGACAGCGTTCCTGAAATCGCGTAATCTAATTGCAAACGCTTAGCAATACTGATAAGGCTATCTTACATGCACACCCAACTGAATCGTAGAATGACAAAACAACGTCATATCATTATCGAGGAACTTAGAAAAGTGACGTCACACCCCACCGCAGATCAGTTGTACGAAATGGTCAGGAAGAGACTCCCCAGAATCAGCCTTTCTACTGTATACCGAAATCTGGAAACGCTGTCGGCGGAAGGAATGATTCTGAGGCTGGATGTTGCGGGCGCCCAAAAACGGTTCGACGCGACTGTCGAAAATCATTACCACATTCGCTGCAATCATTGCGGAAGGGTGGATGACGTACACATGGAACCTATTAACGAGATTGAAGAGATTGCCCGGAGGCGTTCCAAGTACCAGTCTGTGTCGCATAGTATTGAATTTAGCGGAATATGCCCTGATTGCTTTGGCCGAGGCTGAAGCTAACTGCCTGTTTTCAAGTCAATACACCTGTCAATCGAGAAAGGAGGTTGGTAATCTAATGGATGCTGTGACTCTCTCACGTCTGCAATTTGCAGTTGCGACCTATTTCCATTTTCTGTTCGTGCCTCTTACTTTGGGACTCTCTCTTTTGGTAGCTATTATGGAAACCCAATATGTAAGGACCGGTATAGAAGAATACAAGAGAATGGCGAAATTCTGGGGGAAGTTGTTTGTGATCAATTTCGCTATAGGTGTGGTGACTGGGATTACGCTGGAATTTCAATTCGGCACAAACTGGTCACGTTATTCAAAATATGTCGGGGATATCTTCGGATCTCTATTGGCGATAGAAGCCACGGTGGCGTTTTTTCTGGAGTCCACTTTTATCGGTGTCTGGATCTTCGGTTGGAATAGGCTCTCTCCCAAGGCTCACGCCGCATGTATATGGATAGTTGCTGCGGCCTCCAACATTTCTGCGTATTGGATTTTGACAGCCAATTCGTGGATGCAGCATCCAGTGGGATATGTAATTAGAAACGGCCGCGCGGAATTATCCGATTTCTGGGCTATTGTCACACAACCTTACGCCATTTTGATGTTTCTACATGTCTTAAGCGCCGCCTACATATTGGCCGGCTTTTTTGTCATGGGCGTGAGCGCTTACCATCTTATCAGAAAGCAGGAACTCTCCTTTTTCAAAAGGTCGTTCAGAATGGCGGCGACATTTACTGTGATTTTTGCCCTGGGGGAAATCCTCGTGGGAGATATTCACGGAAAGGAAATGATGAAATATCAGCCGACCAAGGCGGCCGCTGCTGAATCCGTATGGAAAACAACCCAAGGCGCTCCAATGTATCTGTTTGTAATCCCGGATGAGGCCAACCAGCGCAACAAGGTTGAAATTTTGGGTATCCCCAAACTGCTTAGCTGGGTGGCGTTAGGCGACCCGGAAGGCGTTTACAGAGGACTTAAGGAATGGCCCAAGCAAGAAAGACCTCCAGTGGCGATCACATTCTGGTCATTCAGGATTATGGTCGGTCTGGGTATGCTTTTCGCGTTGATAAGTGTCATTGCGTGGTTAAAACGCAAAAATCCGGAAAATAGCCCGGGATTCCTGAAATTGCTTATTTATTGCATCCCTCTACCATACATAGCGTTGACTTTGGGCTGGACGGTGACAGAGGTCGGCAGGCAGCCCTGGATTGTTTATGGAATGATGAAGACATCGGACGCAGCGTCTGCTGTAGATGCGACTCAGGTAGGACTGTCTCTGGCCGCCTTTGTAATTATTTATTCGTTACTGGGGATCGCCTGTTTCTATCTTTTAATCAAAAACGCCCGCAAAGGGCCTGTTCCCATACCTGCTTTAGATCGTTAGGAAAAGGGGAGGATTCGCGATGTTGGAAACAATCTGGTTTTTGCTTTGGGGCATCCTTTGGGCTGTATATTTTATGCTGGACGGTTATGATCTTGGGTTGGGAACGTTGGCCCCTTTCATTGCCCGTAACGATAACGAAAAGAGGGTCATCTACAATTCAATGGGTCCTTTTTGGGACGCGAACGAGGTATGGCTAATCACCGCCGGTGGGGTAACTTTCGCAGCGTTCCCGACTACTTACGCCGTGATGTTTAGCGCTCTATATACTCCGTTACTGCTGTTACTCTTTGCCTTAATAATTCGAGCGGTAGCTCTGGAGTTCAGGAGCAAGGAAGATAATGAAGCCTGGCATAAGTTGTGGGATGTTTGTCATTTCGTCGGAAGTTTTGTCCCTGCCCTGTTGTTAGGTGTGGCTTTCGCGAACATTTTTAAGGGAATACCCATAGATCAGGAGGGAATATTTCACGGTAATTTACTAACATTGCTAAACCCTTATGGCCTCCTGGGAGGGGTGCTTTTTGTGCTTCTGTTTTTGGTTCATGGAGGGTTGTGGCTTGCAATCAAGGCTGAAGGAGATCTTGAGAAAAGAGCAGCCAAGGCTGCTTCCGGAATATGGCTGATCTTGCTGATTGTGGCCGTGGTGTTCCTTGGCGCCACATGGTTTGCTACCAACCTTTATGCGAACTATCTGAGCAACCCAATTCTGTTGATTATCCCGTTGGTTACAGTGCTCGCTCTTTTGGCTACGAGATTTTTTATTGGACAAATGGCTTTTTGGAAAGCATGGTTCGCGTCGAGTCTGACTATTGTCGGGGCCACATTATTCGGCGTGGTGGGACTTTATCCGAATCTTTTTCCGTCAAGCCTCAATGCTGCCTATAGTCTAACGATTTACAATTCCTCTTCGAGTCCTCTTACTCTGAAAATCATGCTTGGAGTGGCGCTCACTTTTGTGCCGATAGTCATAGTGTATCAAATTTGGAGTTACTACGTTTTCAGAGGCAAAGTAACCAAAGACGACCTGGCTTCTGATGAAGCATACTAATTTCCAACCATTTAGATGTCTGCCCCAGGTCCTCTAAAAATGAGGATCTGGGGTTTTATCCATTACACGATCGTTAACATATCCTTGGCGTCTTGTTTCAGGGATCCCCTGCCGAACGTAATCTCCTATATGGAGGAATCGCATCAAACTGTTAAACTTTGCCGAAATATCTTTCGTTCAATTGGTAGATTGCCGGGGCGGTTTTATGCTAATATGATTTTTTAAATAATATTCGGAATCGCGATTGACAGTTCTTGCATAATCTGATTATAGACGCGCGAGACGAAGTTCATAAAAAGCAAGCGACATTGTGACAAGTTTTTAAGTTTGACCTGACCACACTTGAAGGGGGATGGGAACTCGACAGGAACTGATGTCCTGATCTCTTATGAATATCTTTAAGTGATTAAAACTGGAACTACGAAACAATGGAGATCTCTGAAATCTTTCATTTACCGACAGCTACATTGATGGCTTTACTCGGGGCCTTCATTGTAGCAATTACTTTTGAAGCGGTAAATGGATTTCACGACGCCGCTAACGCGGTGGCAACGGTAATTTATACCAATTCCTTGAGGCCTAGAGTCGCAGTGGTCCTGTCAGGAATTTTCAACTTCCTGGGCGTATACATTGGTGGAATGGGGGTAGCCTTCGCAATTGTGCACCTCCTGCCGACGGATCTCCTGGTCAATGTTGGATCAAGGGCCAGCGCGGCTATGATTTTCTCCATTCTTATCTCTGCAATACTTTGGAATCTTGCGACTTGGTACAAGGGAATCCCTGCTTCCAGTTCGCATACTCTGATAGGAGCCATAGTAGGGGTAGGGCTCGCAAACGCTTTAGTTCAAGGCGAACCTGTGTTTCAGGCGGCCCATTTCCGCAATGTCGAGGCTGTTTTCCTGTCTCTGCTCATATCCCCAGTGTTAGGGTTTGCTCTTGCAGCGGCGCTTTTGTTACTCATTCGTAAGTCAGTTCGCGATAGACGCCTGTACGAGCCTCCAGAGGGTCGGAAACCTCCAACCTGGGTCCGGGCCGTTCTGGTGTTGACCTCATCTGGTGTTAGCCTTGCTCATGGTTCCAACGACGGGCAAAAAGGGGTCGGGCTCATAATGATCATCCTGATAGCTTCCCTCCCGGCGCATTTTGCTCTTAACCCGGAATATAAGTCTAATAGAGGGGCAGAGGCCATTCAAACACTGGAACAGGTTAAAGGTGTGATTCAGAGCAAACAGAGTGTAATGGTGAGCCAACTCAGTTCTCAAAATACCAGAGTGGACAATGGCGCCGGTCTTTTTTCATCCAGGCCTCTTGACCCGGTTTCTGTAGAAATTGAAGGGGTCATTGAATTACTGAAGAAACAGGACGCTTTGGCGTCCATGACCACACTGGAACGTTCTCAACTCCGAAAAAGGATTGTCCTTCTGGAAGACCATATAAGAAAAATGAAACGTTCCGGGGCGCTAAACCTTTCTGACAGTGAAAAATCCATTATCGACAGAGCGAGGTACGAGCTGCGAAGGATAACGGACTACGCTCCAATATGGGTGATACTTTTAGTAGCCAGCGCTATAGGCTTTGGCACAATGGTTGGCTGGAAGCGAGTGGTCGTAACGGTCGGGGAAAAAATTGGCAAAAATCCTTTAACTTATGCCCAGGGAGCATCATCACAAATGGTTGCGATGCTGACAATAGGTTTGGCGGCCGTCATGGGATTGCCGGTCAGCACTACGCACGTTTTGTCCTCAGGGGTAACCGGGAGCATGGTCGCCAACAAAGTGGGACTGAAATATGGAACCCTCCGGGAGATAGCCATGGCCTGGGTGTTTACATTCCCTGTGACAATGCTACTTGCAGGCGCTTTGTTTCTAGTATTTCGTTGACCGATTCGTGAACCTTTGACAGGCCCCCTTCCTTTGCTTTTCAGCTTCCCCAGTTCACCGCCCAGCCATGGATCTGCATTTCTGTCCCGGCAGGGGCTGTCACCCGAATTCTAACCGTTCCTGTAAGAGCTTCAAGATCAGACAACGAGGCCGAATAACTTCCTACTCCAGTAGAGACGTTTTCCAATTCCGAATACCCACGTAATTCGATCCAGTCAGGGGCCTCGCCTCCTACCCCAATATAAGGCATTGAGCCTGGACTTAAATCTTTAACCAGAAACGAAACATAGGCCTTGGTAATGGGGACATCAGCGAAATATGGCCGGCTGATCAAATTCAGTTCTTGTCCGATTTCGTCATGAGTGACAGTGAAATACCCGAGAGAGGGTACTTCCTGATTTTCATCGGCCATCATCCCGATTGCTAATGAAATCGTGCCCGGAACAAAAACCTCGGAAAAGTTTTCATTGATTGAGGCCAGAGATTGACTGTCCATTTGGTTTGTATTGAACCCAAGGGCCTGTTTGAGCGCATCAAGCCTGGTGTTCACAGTAGAGTTGATCCAAGTTCCGGAATTATCGAGGAACAGCCAGTTTCCTGAGTCTAGTTGCGCAATATTCTTCCATGCCGAACCATTCCAGATTTTCCAGTTCTCAGAAGGGGTACCTTGGTTGAAAGATAACGCATAAAAGATTTTACTAGACCCAGGGGTAGAGAAACTCGGGGATATGCTTTTAATATTCATCCAACTCGATGTTGAAGTTCCGAACAGAATGGCGGTTTCGAGTGAAGTCGGGACAGCATATGACGCTTGGACCAGTTTCAGTTGACTCAGGCTGGTTAGACCTGTTCCCCATGAGCCCATTATTTGAAATTTGTAATATCGATAGGCGACATTGTTGTCAAAGGTGAGATAATTGCTCCAGGTATTAGATGGTAGCTCCGGCAAATCCGGAACTGAATCGAGCGTTTTCCAGACAATGTCGTCATTGGATCCAAGTAATTGAAAATTCCTTGGAGCTGAGACATAAGTTGGGTCGAGGGAGTTGCGCGACAGGATGCTATATTTATTGATTATTACGGAGGAGTCCGGACCAAAGTCTATTTTTATCCATTGAGGAGCGGTTTCAGTCCCTGCCGCTGATGCGATCCAGCACTCTTCGGGGTTTGTCGAATGGTTTTCGTTTTGGTCAAAGGCCCGCCATGCGGGGCAGTTTGGGGATACATATTGACTTGAAGCTGTAATTACAACAGGAGCGGGAGACAGATTAGAAACCATGGCGAGCGAAGCGTAGCTGGTTCCAGTGTTTGTGGCCCCATTTGAAATGATGCTTTTTTTCAGGCTCAGACCATCACTCGTAACGGACAGGCTATCAGAGTCAGGGGGTTCAATGTTGGATGTTTGGTCGATCTGTATCACCTGGTTTAAGTCCTTTTGCCCAGGCATCTCGCAAAAATATTTGCCAGGTTCATCATAATAGGCCGTAGATAAAGATAAATCGACACCCTGTTTATCCTGGAATGTATCTGAGAATCCGTTAGTCATTTTTTGTGGGGGCAAATTACTCATAGATGACTGATTCATTGACAGCAATTGAACTCACATTCCGCACCTTAGAATGAGGTCTTGGGATGACTTTTTTGGTCAAAA
>JAJYDQ010000024.1:44940-50652 GCA_021777225.1 Deltaproteobacteria bacterium | reverse complement strand
TTCTCAGGCTCACCAAAAACGAAGGGCACGTCGATGATCTAAAAATTTAGCTCTTTCACGGTTCCTAAAATGGGGCAAGGGAAAATCCTCACAAAATACCCTTCAGAGGCGCGGAATGTGAGTTTAAACCTCCTGACTCTAATAGATTCCTGGACAAGGAAATTAAAATACATTCTAACAAATTGCGCAGCGCTTTCAACCGTGCTATATTCCGCCTCGCCAAGAAAGAGGCTTGGAATGACTAAGAAAATCTTAGGCAATAAAAAACCTTCCCCTACGCGAACCCGGACCGACAAAGATTTGGTCATGATCATTGTAGGCATCGCGTTAACCTTTGTTTTTTTGACGATAACATATTTAAGCTTCAATTCTGAAGGGCCCTCTATTGTTATCAAACCCAAAGGCCCGGTAAAAAATCCTCACAGTTTATTGCGTTATTTCAGACAAGAATTCCGGATAGTCTGTAATGGCTTCGGAGAGATTCAAATGAATCCACTAAACGTCTTGTCAAACCAAGACCTTCAGAAAACGACATCATGAGAAAATTTACCAGTTTTCCACTGCGGCTTTTTCTTACTGGCCTCGCGACGCTTCTACCCTTTGTTGTCACAATCCTTGTTGTCGGATGGATTGTCAAACTGGCTGACGCCTATGTCGGTCCGAGTAGCAATTTTGGGCGGTTGTTAGTGACCATTGTCGGTGATGACTACAAATATCCAGGCTATCTAATAGGCTATCTTATCGTAGTGGTGTGCATCATCCTGCTAGGATTCCTCGTTACCAGGGCCACAGTTTCAAGGTTTCAAAAAACTGTGAACAACATGTTCGCCAAAATTCCCGTTTTTGGAAAAATTTATTCCGCCGTCGGACAGGCCGTTGAAATATTTGGCCAAAAGGGCGCCGGCGCCGGTCTTGAGAAATTTGGCGGAGTTGGTTTGGTAACACTGGGAAATATTACCGCTATTGCCTTACTAACGTCTTCCCAACGCTATACGCTTAGAGACGGAAAATCCCATGTGCTGGTTTTTGTGCCAAACTCTCCAATCCCGGCTACAGGCTTTAATATTCTTGTACCCGAAGAGAATTTCCAAAAGCTTGACATGCCCATGGAAGACTTAATCAAGCTTACTATGTCGTTAGGTCTTCTCGGACCACAAACAATATGCGTTGACCCACCCGCGGGAGCCTGTGCGGCGGGACTAGAAAATCAGCTTAAGAAGTAATCATTGTGGTCTTTGGTGTTAGCTGAAAATTTGTGGTTCCTCAATATGATAGGAACGCAAACTGTTGATCACACTGGTTCATATTCATTGTCCCACAACGGCACAAGCTTGAGTATCCATCTAGTCATATAAACCCCAGCGAACGACGACGCTATTACGACAGGTATCATTACCACCCATGCTCTCCAATCAAGTGGAACCACGCCGAAAATAAAACTCAAGGGTGTGTACAAAGCTAGAAGTTGTAAACAAATGGCAAATCCATAACTCCAAAGTAAAGGTTTGTTGGACCATATCGAAAGGTCATCGAGCTGGCGAACGACCAGGACACGGGTAAACGCGTGCAAGACAATGCCCGTGAACAACATAGTCCGGGCGTAGTCTACTCCACCAAACTTTAACCCTACCCAGAAGATGAATAGATATGCGACCAGTGTCCTAAGGATACTTCCCGCTATCGTGGCGTAAATCGCCTTGTTGAGTATGGATTCGTCATGACGTCTCGGTCTCCTGGACATAAGTTTTGGGACAGCAGGGTCTGCAGCCAAGGCCGCAGCCGGTACCAAATCAGTCACAACATTAACCCACAGAAGCATTTGCGCCGACAGTGGAAAATAACCACCAATAGACAGCGCCAGAACAACTAGGACTTCACCAAGGCTGGTGCTCAAAAGATAATTTGTGAATTTTCTAATATTGTCAAAAATCCGCCGCCCTTCTTCAACAGCGGCTACAATTGTACGAAAATTATCGTCAAGAAGAACCATGTCAGACGATTCTTTGGCTATATCGGTCCCCCGAAATCCCATAGCGACTCCAACATCCGACTGTTTGAGTGCAGGAGCGTCGTTTACGCCATCTCCTGTCATCGCTACAAAATGGCCCTCATCCTGGAGCGCTTGAAGTACTTTCTGTTTCGTTTCCGGTGTGGCGCGAGCGATAATGTCAATATCCAACATTTGCTTTTTAAGGTCTCTCCGAGACATTTTTTCAACTTCACTCGATTCCAGGAACCGGTCTCCTATTCCTAGTTGTTTACCGATAGCTCTTGCGGTAAGTTTGTTGTCGCCAGTTATCATTATGACGCGTATGCCTGCGCCTTTTGCCGTGGCAATAGCTCTCGCGGCTTCCGGCCTTGCAGGGTCCTTCATAGCCTGCAGACCTATGAAGATGAGCTTTTCTTCCGTTTCCCGATTTGTTTCCGGTGTTTCTAAATCCTTTCTTGCAAGGGCCAGGACATACATGGCGCCACTTTCAAGTTCATCCAATGTCTGATGAATCGATTCAATCTCGTGTTCATCAAGAGGAAGGACTTTCCCATCCTGGATATAAGCGGAGCATTTTGAAAGGATTACCCCTGCGGCTCCTTTACTGTAAGAGACAAACCGCTCTCCATTCTTGTGAATGGTCGTCATCATTTTTCGTTCTGAGCTAAAGGGGACCTCATTGACTTTTGGCGACATTGTCCGTTCTGCCATGGAGTTCACACCAGCCTTTTCAGCCACCATGAACATGGCTTTATCCACTGGGTCTCCCACGACTTTGAATTCAGGCTCTTGTACGGCAATAGCCTCGTTGCAAAGCAGACCCGCCCGCACCAATTCAAATACGTTGGGAACGCTGATATCTATTCTGTCTGTGTCGATAATCCTGTTACCAGTGAAAATCTGCTCTACCGTCATGGTGTTCTGGGTCAGGGTCCCAGTTTTGTCTGTACAAATGGTATCAACCGACCCAAGAGACTCCACTACCGCCAGACGTCTTATAACAGCCTTCCTGGAAGCCATTTGATGAGCGCCGAGGGCTAGAGCGAAAATCAGAACGATCGGCAGACTTTCCGGAATTGTTGCAACAGCCAGGCTCAGTGTATTCAGTAAAACGTCTACAATCGGCTCCTTCAGCCAGAAGAACAGTATCAAGGCTAATATGATCGCCAGCCCCCCGACTATTAGGGTCATCTGTCGGGCCATCACCTGAACTTCAATTTCAAAAGGTGTCGGCCTCTCTCCTATATGTCCGAGACTTTCAGCGATTTGACCTACTTCGGTGTTCATGCCGGTGGTCACAGCCACAGCCATACCCTTGCCATGAGTTATGTGCGTAGAACCAAAAACCATGCTGGAACGCTCAGCCAAAGGTGATGCTGAATCCACCGGAGCCTCAAATTTCTCAACCCCTAAACTTTCCCCAGTTAAAGCTGATTCATCGGTTCTAAGGTTGTTGGATTGGATTACGCGCGCGTCCGCAGGGACTTTTTGTCCATAAGATAGAACAAGGATGTCACCAGGCACGACTTCATCCGCTTCTATCTCCTTGTGAGCCCCATTTCGAACTACAGTAGCCTTGAATCTAAGTAATTTATCCAACCCTCTTAGTTCTTTTTGAGCTTTGTATTCCTCAAAAAATCCCAGACCGATAGTTATTACTATGATCCCCAATATAAACAGGGCGGTAAGATAGCGGTCCGCCTCCCCAGGCATGAAACTCACCGCGTAAGCCAATCCAGCCGCGAAAAAGAGTATCAGCACAAAAAAGTTTGAAAATTGCTTCAGGAATATTTCAAATGGTGTTAAAGGCTTCCCCCGAATGATTTCATTCTTTCCATAACGATTTAAACGTTCATCAACCTCATGATCATTCAAGCCTTCAATTCTGGTTTCAAGCTTTTTAATTGTCTCTTCAATTCCTAGCTCATGCCAAGCCATTGTTTTCGTGCTCCTGAATCGATGTATCGATTAAAAGATAATCTATATGACCTCTTGCATAAGGTCCAGTCCTTGGTCATTACAAACTAAATCATCTTATAATGTTATGGTTCCAATCAATTTAATTTATTTTTTATATTTATGTTTCTATTCTTAAAGTATAGGCTTCGCCGTGTCCGTATTTTTGAAAAACAGGGACAACGGAGCAGTTTTGAAATTAAACCGAAAGCTATTTGTAGTTTCTCTTCTCTATTTTGCCGAAGGGTTCCCTTTTGGAATAATTGAACAGACATTGCCGATCTATTTTCGAATACACGGAATGTCGCTGGCTAACCTGGGATTGTTAAGCCTTGTAAGCCTTCCATATGCGTTAAAGTTTATTTGGGCGCCGGCGGTCGATTTTATTGGGGCTCGCAGACACTGGATTGGTTTTGCGCAATTGACAATGGCTGGATCAATTGTCATGCTTTTGCCTCTGGATCCGTCTCAGCCCGACTTCATGCTGTGGCTCGCGATAGCTACTCTTGCCATTTTTTCCGCAACCCAGGATATAGCCATAGACGCGTATACAATTGAACTTCTTAAACCCTCAGAAATAGGGATAGCCAATGGGTTCCGTCAAGCTGCCTATCGCGGCGCGCTAGTCGTAGCCGGAGGGGTTTTCATCGCCCTCGGAGGTTGGCTTGGGTGGCGGGTGACCTATTCGATAGCCTCAGGAGTTCTGCTCGTCTGTGCGCTTACATCTTTAAAATTGCCGCACGTAGAGGTAGACCGTCCCAAATTTTCATTGATTTCTCTGATAGACCCGGCAAAGGATCTACTTAAAAGACCCGGCGTCTTTCGAGTAGCAATGTTCATCTTACTTTTTAAATTGGGAGACATGGCGATAGGACCTATGATTAGGCCCTTTTGGCTGGCAAGGGGACTCAGCACAACAGAGATTGGTTTGATTACGGGTACTGTAGGGGTCCTTGCGTCTATAGCCGGAGGCTTGACGGGTGGGTTATTCATGGCCAGTTTTGGGATATACAGAGGTTTATGGACGCTCGGCGCCTTGCAATCCATGAGCAATCTTTCCTATGTCATAGTTTCTGCCTACCCCAATCTTGGAAGCCTCAGTATTTACATCGCCTCTACAATAGAATCTTTTTGCGCGGGGCTGGGTTCGGCCGCATTTCTGGCCTTTCTGATGAGTATCTGCAGGAAAGAATTCTCCGCCACCCAGTATGCCCTACTCTCCGCACTGTTCAGAATGTCCGGAATAATTGCGGGGGCCCTCAGTGGTTGGGCAACAACCGGTATAGGATACACACACTATTTCCTTTTGACCTTCTTTGTGTCCTTGCCGGCTTTTGCATTCATCAGAACCACCAGGAAGTGGATCCCTTCCAATGGAATTGAATCATGACAATCCACACGAAAGAATTGGCGTCAACTTTGTCAAATTAAACGGATCTTCTTTTATCCAACGTGTCTCATCCCCTCGCTAATTGAAATTCGACATGCTCTTATCGCCGGTGGAACAGCCGCAAAAAAACCCACAATGAAAGAAACCAGCATTATTAATAATATAGTTCCCCTGGTTATATCAAAGACTGGTAAAAAAGACTTCAGCTCGGCCTGAAAAAACATCCCACCGGGGAAACTCAAGATCGCTCCTATTAGTCCTCCAGTTAAAGCTAAGACCAAAGACTCCCCGCAAATCAGACAAAAAATAAATTGTGGGCCAAACCCTAATGTCTTCAGCACAGCATACTCTGAAGACCTTTCACGGGCTGTCATGG
>JAJYDQ010000024.1:4505-44930 GCA_021777225.1 Deltaproteobacteria bacterium | reverse complement strand
CGATCTATGAGGATTATACCTATAACCACGAGGGAAATTACTTTAACAACCGTCAGGATAGTTTCAGTCATTGCTACAAAACCCATCTGAAAAGCCTTTTCGGTTTCGGTGAGGGTCTCAGCGAGGGAATTATTGAAAACAGCGTCTATTTCTTCAGATATCCGAGGAGCCTCTCCAGCGTCCTTGATCCGGACCAGGAACCACCCCGCTTTGTCCGCCCGGTCCGGCGAGTTTTTTTTAAGCTTTTCATTTAGATAATCGTAGTGAAAAAAGAGGGCCGTCTCGTCAGTATTTTGCTGCGCCCCCTTGTAAACGCCCCTAAGGGTAAGTTCTATTACACCAGGATAAATAGTTCCCTGGATTGGAATCACATCACCAATTTTCCAACCGAATCTTTCCGCCGTAGATCTGCCGACAATCGCAGAATTTCTATCAGTTTCAAAGGCCTTCTTTTGGGCCTCAGGCAAGAGAAATTCGGGATACAGATTCAAGTAATCAAGACCACTGATAGCAAATTGAGGGAAAAAGTTTTTCTTGTCCTGGTACACCCCTC
Source organism: Deltaproteobacteria bacterium (assembly GCA_021777225.1). Classification (GTDB taxonomy): domain Bacteria; phylum Desulfobacterota; class Desulfomonilia; order Desulfomonilales; family Desulfomonilaceae; genus CAJBEZ01. Next base: position 44,377 of record JAJYDQ010000024.1, on the reverse strand, counting down.
CGTACCAGATCCCAAAGCCCAACCCGCTTACTCCATTGACCTGAAGAATTCTGTTTTTGTACGCTAGGGGTAGCATGTAAACTAGGGATATTTTGTTTCTAGTGACCAGTCTGTTAGCCGATGAAGACTCTACACCAATATACCAGGCCCCTACCAAGGTCCTCAAAATTCCAAACGCCAGCATTGCGATAGCCAGTCCTGATAGAGTTAATATTGAACGGAGACGGTGTCTGAAGACATTACGGAAGACAAGTTTTAGCAAGATATTTTACACCAAATTAGAGTCTACACTTAAACAATCACTAAACAACCTTTGCGAAAGCCCTGACAATTTCAGAAAATTTGTTAACCCCATTTCCTATCTTGTCTACCAATAACAGACTCTGTTCAAACATGGACTTAATTGAATTATTCAAACACAACACAAGGTTTTTGACAACTTCGTCAGAATTTTTTTTGGCTAGCTTCTCTATCTTCTTTAAGCGTCTTAGCCCTAAGAAAGTTATGAGCAGAAACTGCATTATCAGCATGGAAACAATCGCCACTAAACCGTCCAAACTGAAAAGTGAAAGGAGAAATCCAAGTACGTAATCAGGAATGCTTAACCAGTTCGTGTTTCGGAAGATACAGGAAAATGAATGTAAGCCGGAAAGTTTGAGAACCATGAGTGTTACAGGCAGGAATAATATCAAACATTGAGTTGCTCTGGCTATTTTCGACGCTATTCCGTCTCTGGACTCAACCCAATTCTCCAGTCTCCCTTTTAGGATTTCAAAAGCATTGTTCGAACAACCGGTATAGATTGCGTCAACTTTTATAGTATTGTTTCCATAATACTTGACCCCAGTCGAGAATAGGATCATCGCCTCAATTTCGCTTTGAGCCCTCTCGAGCTTTAGGAGCCTTGGTTGCGCAATTTCAACGGTTTGCGTGTTTATGATTGATTTTAAGTCATATAACTCAGCAGCGTCGACCTTTTTACGTCTCAAGAGCAACTTTGTAATTACAAATACTATCGGTCGAACCGATCTGTCTCTTGTAGCTAGAAATTCAGTAGACCTCAGGATCAATGATTCCTTTAACATCTCAAAATCGGATTCACAAAAGCTGGAATGGAATTCGGCCTTCCCATGTATCTGTATTGATTCAAGCGCCCTGGTTTTGTTCTGGGGATCAATGTACTGTTCCAACAGTCTCAACAGATTGTTTGTCTCCTGAATCAGGTTGTTCCGCTTAGCTGATCGAATTTGTTTCGAATCTATCTTACTGGCCAGAGACTCTCTTAATCGCCTAAATTCGTGCGAGACAAAATAGTCTGTGTAGTTTTGTTCAAATTCCCATTTTGATGAAATACAAAACAATTTGGGATTTATCAATTCCGCTTCCTGCTTGAGATAAAACGCAAAAGCGTCCGCAACATTTTTCATCTTCAAATGTGGGTCAGCGCCCTGTTTGTCAAAAAGCTGATCCATCTTGTTCAACAAAAAGATGAAGTTCTTTTGGTGGATTAAAGACATCCCAACGAAGCTGTATAATGCCGAATCCGCATATTTCTCCGGGCTTGCAATCCATATTACAGCGTCAAGATATGGAAGAATTTGTGTGACTGTATTTCGATTAGATGATTCCAGACTGTCTATGTCCGGCAGATCAAAAATTACAACCGGCTTGAGTTTATCATTTTCGTGAACCGTATCGGGGTCCCGGAATAAATCCGATAGCTTCGCCAATCCGCGGTCTTGCTCCTCGTGCCGGTAAGCGACGATCTTGTTTGTGAAAGGACGACGATCAGACGGGCTAGAAATTTCTTTGCCCGCAATCGCGTTGATCAAGGTGGATTTGCCGACCCCTGACCCACCTATCAATCCCAAATAAAAAGCCTCACAATCACTGTTGGCCTTTTCAGACAGTTTCTGAACCATTTTCTGAAAAAAGTTCAGCCGGTCCTCGCTAAAGAAACCGGCGCCGTATTCGTCCAAGAATTGGGATATTGTATTAATGAGCAGCGCTAGTTCGCTAAAATACGCCAAATTGGCACACTATCAGAAAAGAAGATTCGTAGTATTACATTCGGGAAAAACTTCTCAGAGCAATGAACCAAAATAGTTCAGGCTTATAAGTTCTGGAATCAGAATTCCGAAAAATTCAGATCACGGAATAGGGTAAACTTCCGAGTTCTTGCATTCAGCGTCCAAAGGTTTTAACCAGGGAAACCATACAGGGACCGGCTTTAATGAAAGACATGGGAACCTGAATTCTAAGGCCTGACACCTTCCCGGCAGGCAGACTGAAAATTTGTTCAAACTTACCCATGGCAAGATATGAAACTCGGTCTTTATCATTGTTGGCCAAATAGGAATATCAAAGGGGAGACTCATGCAACCGATAGACTCTGGCGGAACAGGACAATCCGGCATGCATTGACGCGCAGGGCTGCAATCTGCGCACAGCGCCGACGAGGCAACTCCAAAAGAAAAAACCAGCGCCAAAAATACGATCAGTTTCATGTAGTGTGACATATTTTAGCCTCAATTACCAATAAGATCTGTTAGATTAGTCAATCTATTCATGTAATATGTTAACATTTTATAATGTCAGGTGTCAATGTTTCGGCGCCTGGGGAAAAGTAATAGTTCAAAATTGAAATGGGCATTTTCTACTCTTTGTAGAATTCCTTTTAAGAAATAAAAAGGCGGTCCACAAGATGGCCGCCTTTTTTATTGCTACTATCAATTTCTACACATCAAATTTATGGGTTTTCTCTTCCAAAAGCGCTGCGTGCGCCGCCGCCAGTCGTGCAATTGGAACTCTAGGTCCAGAACATGAAACATAGTTGAGTCCAACTTTATGACAGAACCTTATCGACGCCGGGTGGCCACCGTGCTCACCACAGATCCCAATTTTCAACTCAGGTCTCGCCATCCTTCCTTTCTTAACAGCCATATCCATCATTACGCCGACCCCATCCACATCAAGAGATTCAAAGGGATTGTCCGGAAGAATTCCTGTTTCCTGGTAAAATGGCAGGAACTTGTTTTCAGCGTCTTCGCGACTGAAAGAAAAAGTCGCCTGTGTCAGATCGTTGGTTCCGAAAGAGAAGAACTCCGCTATTTCAGCTAACTTGTCAGCGGTCACGCAGGCTCGCACCACTTCGATCATTGTTCCGAATTTAAATTTGAGCTTTACGGAATATGACTCTTCTACCGATTTCCGAATTTCATCTACGTAATTCTTGACCCACTGGAGTTCTGAATTTGAGCAGACTTGTGGAATCATTATTTCGGGGGCAATTTCCACTCCTTCTTTAATACATTCCGCTGTGGCCTCCAGAATGGCTTGAATCTGCATCTTGTAAATTTCCGGGAATGTTATACCGAGTCGTACTCCCCTATGTCCCAACATTGGATTTACTTCCCGCAGTGTTCTTACCCGTTGAAGCATCAGTCCCCTTTTGCTTATAGCGGCGTCCACCATTACAGGATCCAGGGAAGAAAGGTTTATGGGTAATTTTGACAGGCCATCCACATAACTGGCATGCGCCTCCGAATCAACCAGCTTGACGGCTTCAAGGAACTGTTCTGCTGAGCGAATCGTGGATCTCAGGCCTCTTAGCTCATCAAGTTGTCTGACCAGCTCATTTTCATTTGGTAAGAATTCATGTATCGGAGGGTCAAGCAAACGAACTGTTACTGGATAGGGGGACATTGCCTTGAATATGGCTACAAAATCAGATTTTTGTATCGGGAGGAGTCTCCCAAGAGCGATTTCCCGATCCTCGGGGGTATCGGCAAGGATCATGTCAACGACCTTAGGTAGGCGATCGGCAGCGTTAAACATTCTTTCAGTTCGACATAGTCCGATACCTACAGCTCCGTATTCTCTGGCTTTGGCTGCGTCTTCTGGGGTGTCGGCGTTTGCCATTACGCCTAATCTCGCTATTTCATCAGCCCATCCAAGTACGGTGTTCAGATGCTCGCTGAACTCGGGTTCTATCGTCGGGATTTCACCAAGATAAACGTTGCCTGTAGCCCCGTCGATTGTGATGACGTCGCCTTCATGAATTACTTTGTCACCAACTATCGCCAGTCTGTGCTCAGTCTGGACGGTAATACCCTCAGCCCCGGCGACACATGGCTTACCCATGCCACGGGCCACTACCGCGGCGTGGGAGGTTTTTCCTCCTCGACTTGTCAAAATCCCCTGGGACGCGAAGAATCCGTGTATGTCCTCCGGTTTAGTTTCTTCTCGCACCAAAATTACCTTCTCGCCGTTTTTCCCGAGGGTTTCCGCACTGTCAGCATCAAATATACACTTGCCAGAGGCGGCGCCCGGAGAAGCCGGCAAACCTGTCGCCAGAGGGATTGCCTGGTAATTCGGATCAAGACCAGGATAAAGAAGCTGTTCCAAATGTTCGGGATTTATCCTTAGCAATGCCTCTTCTTTTGTAAGAAGGCCTTCAGCCACCATCTCTACCGAAGTCCTCACCATTGCGGTAGCGTTCATCTTTCCATTGCGAGTCTGAAGACAGTAGAGAATCCCGCGTTCTATTGTAAATTCGAAATCCTGAACTTCTCTGTAATGTTTTTCCAGCTTGTTTCTAAGACTTTCCAGTTGCTTGTAAAGATTGGGCATTTCGTCGCCCATCGCCTGGATCGGTTTAGGGGTTCTGATCCCGGCCACAACGTCTTCTCCCTGGGCGTTGACCAGATATTCACCGAACATTACATTCTCACCGGTTGCAGGGTCTCGAGTGAAACCAACGCCCGTTCCGCTATCATTACCCATATTTCCAAAGACCATCGTCACGATATTGACTGCTGTTCCGTTTGCTTTGTCTGCAGTAATATTGAATTCCCGACGATAGTCTACAGCGCGTTTTCCCATCCAGGAATTGAAAACCGCCTTAATAGCAATATTCAACTGATCATAAACATCTTCAGGGAAAGGCCTGAAGGTCTGTTCTTCGACCACATTGAGGAACAATTCACTGACTTCCTTTAGGTCTTCGGTTGTCAAATCTACATCAGAGATTGCTCCGGTCCTGACTTTGACCGCATCCAGGATCTCATCGAAAGACTGGTCGGTAATACCCATAGCAATCTTTCCATATAATTGGATAAACCGTCTATACGCGTCATAAGCGAACCGTTCATTGTTGGTTTGGGCGATCAAGCCATGTAAGGTTGAAGAATTGAGACCAAGATTGAGTATCGTATCCATCATTCCAGGCATAGACAGAGCCGAACCGGAACGCACTGAAACCAGGAGGGGATTGTTGGTATCGCCAAATTTTCTCCCGGTGGCCGCTTCAACATCAGCCATATGTTTTTTGACTTCATCCATCAAACCGGCAGGAAGTTCGGACTGCCCCGAATCAAGATATGCCAAGCACGCATCTGTGGTAATCACAAATCCGGGTGGAACATTCAAACCTATTTGGGTCATTTCGCAAAGACCAGCGCCCTTACCTCCCAGCAATTTTTTGTTTTTTCCATCCCCTTCTTTGAATGAATAAACATATTTGTGGCTCATCTTACTCTCCGTATTGATGTTTTATACATATATTCAAGAGACTTACCAATTTAGGAAAGACGTTGACTGTTATGATGACACTTTTTCACTTTACCGGATTTCCAAGACCCCAATTATGCCAAGTGCTACGCAGAGACTTACAAGTCTATCAAATCTTTGACTTTCAAGGCAACAAAATTGTAAAGACAGTTGGGCCGCTGTCATTGCCCGAAGGCGCCTAGCTTTACCGACGGAAATAATTGCATGCGAGTATGCGGTAGAAAAAGAGCGGCCATAAAATTATCCATGTAAGAATGGTCCTCAGATAACTCTACATTCATCATGGCCCTGGCTATATCCCTCGATTTCTCCATCAGGTCTCGATCCATAACAGCTAAACGAGCCCCTTTTAGCGATGAGTTACCTATAAAAGAAAATTTTTCTCTCGGAATGTCAGGAAGCAGCCCGATAGTCACTGCATGATCCAGGTTAATGAAACTTCCAAACGCTCCGGCGATTATTACACGGTCGAGTTCTTCAACGCTCAGACCGACCTTTTCCAGCAAACACGTATATCCTGAAAACATGGCTGCTTTTGCGCGCAAGATGTTATCCAGATCAACCTCGCTGAGGATGATGTCCTCGTTCAAGCCGCTTTCAGCGGCCCTGCAAATAACATATTCAAAGCCACTTGCTCCCTTTCTTATTCTGTCGGTCCCCAAGTTCTGAGCAAACTTTGCGTTTTGATTCAGGATACCTATTCGAAGCATTTGAGAAATAATGTTTATGATGCCTGAACCGCAAATACCAACAGCGGGTTTGGTGTCGATTGTCTTTATCATGGGCTCGAACGTTTCCGGATCAATCAGAACGCCTTCTATCGCTCCTGGAGCAGCCCTCATTCCATGCTGCAAACCACCGCCTTCAAACGCCGGCCCTGCGGAACATGAAGCCGTCATTAGCATGTCCCTGTTGCCTGCCACTATTTCCCCATTTGTACCGATGTCTATAAAAAGTGTCATTAGGTCGGAATCCCACATTCCGTTAGCCAAAACACCACTAACGATATCACCGCCGACATACGAAGCTACGCCTGGAAATACGCAGGCAAAGGACGCTTCAGGCATATCAAGACCAAGGCTTCGGGCTGGAACAGGTTCAATATTTTGAGCCACTGGAACATATGGGGTTTGTCGCAGGAATTTCGGATACAAGCCCATGAACAAATGAGTCATGACAGTATTGCCTGCCGCCACCATATAATTGACAGAATCTTTTGAGGTCCCACTTTTTTCCAGTACTTCGTCAATTATTTGGTTTAATCCCTGAACCACCGCCTGCTGCAGCTTCTCAGCCCCTTCTTTCTTCAATGCGAATACAATTCTGCTTATCACATCATCACCCATTGAAATCTGAGGGTTATAGCGGGATGCTCTTTCAAGGACTTCTCCGGATTCGATGTTAATTAACTCGGCCCAGAGTGACGTAGTACCTATATCTACAGCCAACGCCGTTCTCAACGGAAGCTTCCTACCCGCCGAAATTTTTAGCAGCCGGTAATAGGGGTCAATCCCCGGAAGACGCTCAGGTTTTAGTATCGCCGTGAAATTCCAGTCTTGTTCACGGACTTCGCTTGGAAGGACTTTCAGGACATCTAGTGAAGCAATGACTGGGGACAGCTCATGATCGACTTTGAGTTCCCTAATAATGCGCTCATAATCGCTGGTATTGTCCTCCAACCGGGGAGACTGCGGATTCATGAGCACTGTCATCGTCATTGGATTCAGCTCAGGAATTACAGGAGATTCCATAGGCCGGGCCATGGTCTTCATACGTTCCGCTTCATCACGGGGTATAACTTTTCGCCCAACTTTAGCCTTTGGAACTTCTATTGTGACATCTTCCACCAACTTGGTCTGGCAGGCAAGCACAAAGCCTTCGTCCCGTTCTTGGGGACGAATCTTTTCGGTCGATTCAGCGTTGACTGTTCCCTGAATGACCTTGACTTTACATTGGGCGCAGGCCCCTGATCCTCCGCAAGCGGCGGGAATGAACACACCGGCATCCAGAGCCGCGTCGAGTAATGATTCTCCGACCATTGTCTCAACAGTAATATTGTCAGGAAGAAATTTAACCTTGATTTTTTCAATCATAATTACTCCACCATAACGAATGTAGCGCAAGAGATTAGAACAATTATCGAACCCGAGGTCCTTCCAGCGCTGGTTCCGGAAATATCATCTAACGGCCGGCTTGCATGTTGACAAACGTTTAAATACGCATTTCCTTGTTGTATCCTATTGTTGTCTTAGAATATCTCATTTAAATGACGTGACACAACACATGAATTTAACAGTTTGTGAAATTTTCAAAAGTATACAGGGTGAATCCTCTTTCGCAGGACTGCCGTTCACGATTGTAAGACTTACCGGCTGTAATCTTAGATGCTCCTATTGTGACACTCAATACGCGTGGACTGAAGGAGATCAAATCAGTGTAGGAGACACCGCACTAGCAGTCGAGAGACTTGGGATGAAGCATGTATTGGTGACTGGAGGGGAACCGCTCCTCCAACCTAGCGCATTGCAACTTATAGAGCGCCTTTTGGTGGAGCAGCGCATCGTCCTGGTGGAAACTAACGGTTCAATGGATATATCTGTCTTGCCCGAAAAGGCAATCTCCATCATGGACATTAAATGCCCGGGTAGTGGACAAAGCCATATGATGGATTGGAACAATTTGGAGAGATTGAGGCGGGATGACCAGGTCAAATTTGTCCTAACCGACCGGCGGGATTACGACTGGGCAGTGGAAATTTACCGTAAGTTCTTAATCGGCTCGTGCGACGAAATTTTGATGTCCGCTGCGTTTGGCATGTTGTCACCTCGTGAATTGGCTGCCTGGATGCTCTCGGACAAACTGGAGGTCCGGCTTCAGTTACAGCTACACAAGCACATATGGCCTGGTGAACTCAGGGGGGTATAATTATGAGTGTTTCCAGAAATATTCATTCTCGCTACGAGGTTTTCCAATGTGGAACTATTTATAAAATATTTGTAATAAGTTGACTAGTTATAGAGTTTTGTTATATAATATTCTTAAAATATTAGTATCGCTAGGAGAGCCCCTATAACCACGTTCCCGACCTCGAAAGGAGTTTTTTCATGAAAAAGATAGTAGGCGCATTTTTGATGGTATTTATGACCCTCTCTCCTCCGGCGCTTAGTATTGCTGAAGATGAGATGTATTGGGGACAAGCTCCTCCTACCAGCGCTGAAATAACTGACAAGGATTTCTCTATAGATTTCGATAAAACTCAACAAAGTCCGACATTCGGAGACCAAGAAATTTATGATACTTACAAAACCAAGGACCTGACCTCTGAGGCTCAACCAGAAGCAGGCCCGGCCATACGGTCATCCACCCCTATTCAACCTGAACCGGTTGTTCGTACAGCTCCCCCCCCGATCAGGACAAACATCAGCGTTCCTACATCGACACAGCGGTCGACACCATCACAAAAAGCGCCGTCAGTTTCCCCAAAACCCGCCGAGACATCACCTGGATCAACACCTCCCACTACCAATGCCAACTCGTCGGTGAATGGCAATGTGGGGTCAAGCACAACAGACCAAGATGATCAAGACAGACCGGCGACCAAAAAGATGAAGTGGGGACAAACAGAATCCAACTCGGAGCAATCGCAGACCAAATTTCAATGGGGTAAACAGAATCAACAGGACTAGCGAGACCTTCATCCCTGGTAAATATTCCTTAGGCAAATTGGTTTCTGGTTTTTCCTTTTGGATGTCTTTAAATATTTCCGGCGTCTCTATGATAGACGCCGGTTCTTTTTTAGGCCGAACAATGGCCCTTTATCTAAATGGACATAGGTCTTGTTAGCCGTTCATAACAGTTTCCATACTTTTTTAGGTTATCTGAAGAAACTCTCCGTCAAGATTAAGCGAGTGTTTGTAGATCCTTTTGTCCGGTCCCAAAACCCACCATGGTATGACGCCAGGGGAGTTTTTGTGGGGTTGTTCATCGGAGCCGGTGTACCGTTGGGCGCTCAAACAATTTGTATGGGTTTATTAAGATTGATTTTGCCGTTCAACCTTTTAGTCGCTTTTGCGTTTACATGGGTTAACAATCCTGTCTCTGTGGGACCCATGTACTACGGCTTTTATCTTATAGGATCACTCTTGTTAAATAGACCTCCGGTTAGAGATTTCCATGAATTTTACCTTTTGATAAGCCCGATTTTAGATGCTAAACATCTTGGCGACGCTTCCGCTCAGTTTTTGGCCCTTGGTGGCGATATTCTTTTGCGATGGACTGTGGGGTCTTTTGTAGTCGCCATACCCTTAGGATTCGCCGGCTATTTTTTGTGTCTGAAGATCCAAACATCCAGGGCTGTTAAGAAATCATCTCACGCTCTGTCTTCAGATGCGGCGCGTTCTCAAACAATTGAAGATAAATAGAGACTAATTTTCCGAAAAATGTCATCTGCTCTTTGTCACTCCCACCCGATTGCAATAGTCGCTGATAGCGCATTTTGAACACAGTGGCGATATAGGTTTACATATGTTTTGACCCCATGTTACCAATAGGTCATTGTAATCAATCCAGTATTTCGTCGGTAACTCTCCACGTAAAGCTATCTCTGTTTGGTCAGGATTTTGGGTTTTCACATATCCGAGTCTATTGCTTATCCTGTGCACGTGGGTATCTACACAGATACCAAGTTTTCCATATCCCAGTGTCATCACTAGATTCGCAGTCTTCCGACCAACACCTTTGAGCTTCAAGAGTTCATCCAAATCGTTTGGGACCTCTCCCTGATAGTCTTCTATAATTACTTTACAAAGGGATATCAGGGTCTTAGCTTTAGTTTTATAGAACCCTACAGGAAATATTAGCTCGGCTATATGGGATTCTTTTAGTTTGATGAGATCATACGGAGTTTTGGCTTCTTTAAATAAACGTTTCGATGCGGAACGTGTCACCTCATCTTTTGTCCTTAGTGACAAAATTGTTGCAATTAGGACCTCAAACGGAGAACGTCTATGTTGAGAAATCTCGGTTACGATTGGGACTCTCATTGCCGTGACCGCTTCATGGAGTATTTCAACGATCTTATCTATTTGAACTTCTATGGAACACATCTCCCTAAGTGTTTAAATTTATATTCACAACGCTAATATTTTACGCCTATTTTCCTGCGAACGTCTTCGATGGTGGGGGTTGCAATTTCTCTGGCCTTTTTAGCCCCGTCAGCCAACACTGACCTTATATAGCCGGGATCACTGAGAAGTTTCTGTTTCTCTTGCCGAGGTTTGCGGAAAAGCTCCCAGAGTATTTCCGACAACTCCTTTTTGATAACCCCGTAGGACGCGCCTCCTTCGATATATAAACGTTTCACTTCATCGACACGCTCTTGAGGAGCAAAATGTCTATAAATCTGGAACAGGCTACAGGTTTCCGGATCTTTGGGCTGATCAACAGGTGTCGAATCGGTCTTAACGCTCATCACCTTTTTTCGAAGACTCTTTTCATCCAGAAATATTTCTATCGTGTTTCCATAGGATTTGGACATCTTTTGTCCGTCAATCCCGGGAACAGTAGCTACCTGATCATTTATCTCACCTTCAGGAATGACAAAGGTATCACCGTAAATACTGTTAAATTTGATCGCAATGTCTCTGGTGACTTCGATATGCTGCTTTTGATCCTTACCTACCGGCACAACATTTGCCTGGTAGAGAAGGATGTCTGCAGCCATCAACACCGGGTAGGCAAAAAGCCCATGATTGGGAGAAATACCCTTAGCCACTTTATCCTTATACGAGTGACAACGTTCCAGCAAACCCATTGGCGTGATGCAAGTCAGGATCCACGCCAATTCTGCAACCTCCGACACGTCCGACTGAACCCAGAAGATTGATCGGTGAGGGTCCAATCCCAAGGCCAGGAAATCCGACGCCGCTTCAAGCGTTCCCTCGGCAAGTTTCTCGCCGTCTGTAACGCTTGTCATTGCATGCATGTTAACTACAAATACGAACAGTTGGCTACGGTCCATGTAAGAGATCATAGGTTTCATCATCGCTAGGTAGTTTCCCAGATGAAGCGCTCCACTTGGTTGAATACCAGACAAAACTCGCAAATTCATGACTCCTTTCCGAGGCGCCTGCGCTTAAATATGATTTATTTGTCGAATTACTAGCCGTTTACTATAATTCCATGGCATGGTCAACAGGCAGCGCATTTATGTCTAGGGCTTACTCTGATTTGGGGCGTAGGACGATCCAAATTGATTTATTTTTTAAATGTTCCAAAATGATTTCTAGGCTTAATATATCAATCTATGAGGTTATTTCAGGACTTTGATCCGATTGGTTGACAAAAGAAAGGACCAACATGTATTTACCCGAAGTATTCAAAAAATTCATAGAACACCACGGAGAAATCGCCGGAAAATTCAAAGAAGTTGGTGATCTGTGTTCCAAAGCTGGGAAGCTTGAAACCAAAACTCAGCACTTGATTCAACTAGGAATTTCAATCGGCGCAGGTTCGATGGGTGGGGTTAAGTCACATTCCAGACGCGCTTTAGAGGCTGGGGCTTCCCACGACGACCTTTTACAAGCTACCCTGTTGTCAGCGACCGTCATAGGATTTCCGGCAATGATTGCAGCTTACGGCTGGGTTGAGGAAGTCATTTCGCATGTCGACGCCAAATGACCCCCTGAGTTAATTAGCATCCATAATATAGTAAGATTTCAGGTACTTTACTATCGACCTTTCCAGACAGGGATCCTCTTTTCCAGGAAAGCTTTGATACCGTTTTGGGCGTCTTCCGCCATAAGGTTAAGGGTCATTACTTCTACGGCATGGGCATAAGCCTTGTTTTCCGGCATGTCAATTTGAGAATAAAAAGCCTTCTTTCCTATAGAGAGTGTAAGAGGACTCGATTTGGATATAGTCTCGGCTAGTTCAAGAGTCGCCTTTTCCAGATCACTTTCTGAAACAATGTGGTTGATCAGACCATAACTCTTGGCTTCTTGAGCTGTGATCAGTCGCCCGGTCAAAAGCATTTCGAGAGCGTGTTTTCTACCGATCGCTCTGCTAAGAGCAACCATGGGTGTGCTGCAGAAAAGCCCTATCTTTACCCCTGGAGTCCCAAATTTCGAAGAATCGCACGCGACTGACAGGTCACACTGAGCAGCCAACTGGCAACCCGCTGCCGTGGCGACACCATGTATCTGAGCGATCACAATCTGTGGAATTTCATGGATTAGAAGCATCATCTCCGCACATTGATTAAATATGAACTTGTATTCGGTAACACCACCATCAAGCATTTCGTTCAAATTATGACCAGAACAAAAATGTTTTCCCGCTGCCTTTATGATTATGACCTTTACAGAAGATTCGTCGCGGAATGATTTGAGAGCGCAAATTAATTCGAGAATCATGTTCTTGGACAACGCGTTTGCTGTGCGTGGCGAATTCAAAGTAATTGATCCTATTGAATCAACTACGTTTACTAGAACGTCTTTATACTCCATAGTGCCTCCTCTAAAGTCTAGGGTTGTTTATTATTCGTGAGCGGGCTATGATTTGAATCGTTAAGTTATGCCTTTTCACAAATAGGAATACTACGAAAATCTTCAGATTTGTGGACAGCTTCTCAAGGGATTGCAATGAGGGCTTTTCTGTTTACAAAAAAGAGCTTTTCAAACCGCGCAAAGTTTCTTTCCTTTTTTTGTTCAAGCCTGAAACCAGTATTGGCGGTAGTGGTCATCGTCCTATCATGGCCCGCTCCAGCGCTAAGTTTACTTGCGCAGCCATCCTCGTCGCGTAGCGCCTTGACCAAGATTCCTGCGAATTCGTTAATTTCCAGGGCCAAGGATTTGATCGAAAGGAATGAGTTGCCAGTCGCAATTCGATACCTTACAGAAGCCGTAAAACAGTCACCAAGATCTGTGGAGGCATATCTGTTACGTGGTGAGGCCTTTGATAAAATGGGTCTTCCCATGAAGGCCCTGCAAGACCTTACTAGGTATGTGGAATTTCGACCACATGATCCTCAGGGTTTCATCCAAAGAGCGGACACTAACAATTTTAATCTGGATCACAAGGCAGCGATCGAAGATTATAACAGGGCGTTGCGTCTCGCTCCAAATTCGAGATCGGCGATTCTTGGGCGCGGCATGGCTTATGTTGGCCTTGAGCGCTATGACCTTGCCATTCAGGACTATGAGTCGGTCCTAAGAAGGTACCCCAACGATCACGAGGCTTGGGCGAACCTGGGAATGGCTTATTCTCAGTCGGGCAGAAAAGACAAAGCGGCCGAAAGTTTTAAAAAGGCTATTGAATTGGAGAAAAACCCCGAATGGAAAAACAAACTTAATCACATGCTCGAGCAACTTTCATCGGCACCAAAAGCTGAAAGACAAAAATCCGGAGGACCAACGCGATTCCCCAATACCAAAGCGCCTGGATTATGGTGATAAATTATTTTTTGAGTTACCACTTGTAGGGCCCTGAAGTTCGTGCATGGCGACACCATTTAACAAGTTCACCTGTTCGACTGACGATTGCGGCAATGATCACTCTCCACTGATTGAAAGGCTTTCCACCAGTAAGGAAGGCGCTCCGAAAGCGCCAAAGAATTGAAAATCAGCTCCAACATTTCTTACGAGCCCTAAAAGATCTATAAGGTTCCCCGCAATGGCAATACCTTTTATTGGGTGATCGATGCGTCCACCAGAAATTTTGAACCCCGCGGCTCCTACTGAAAAATCTCCACTTATTGGATTTGCGGTGTGCAACCCCATAACTTCTGTGATCATTATCCCTGATCCAATATCTCTTATCAATTCAGATTGCGTAGAATTTCCTCGTTCTATGAACAAGTTGGTCACTCCATTGAAAGGTGCGCTGTCAAAACTGGAACGGCAGGAATTAGCAGTGCGTTTTGTTTGCAGTTTCCTGCTGTAATAATTATCAGCAAGTAGAGACATTACTTCGCCATCAAGAACTATTGCCGTTAACTGCGAAGGCGTTCCTTCTCCATCAAATGGAAAAGCTCGGGCTCCTTCGGGCTCCAGTCCCCCATCAAATACATTTATTGTAGGAGCAAAAACTTTCGAACCGACATATACCCTTGGCGACACAGTTTTTTTATAATGGCTTTCTGCCAGGAAAGCATTCGATAATGTCCCCAGGAGACTGGCCGCTACGGTATTTTCGATAAGCACGGGACACTTGGTCGATTGCATCGCCACTCCACCCAGCCTGTTGATGGCCCTCTCAGCGCCTACCTGACCAAGTTTAACCGGATCAAGCGTTTTCGGGTTTCGCGCCTGACTACTCCAATAGCTCATCTCCTGTTCACTTGCTGATTGGGCCATTAATTCTATCCATATACGCGCTAGTCCTGCCTTTGCCTGAACTCTTAATCCTAATGAATTTCGAATTTCCGCTTCAAGAATATAATCTGAATACCCCGAGGATCGGACAGCGCTCACACGTTTATCATGCGAGAAGGCGGTTTCTTCAATGGTCCTGGCTATTGAAATCTTGTCAAGTTCATTAGTTTCTTCGATCTCAGGACAAAAGAATCCATTTGTAGCCCGTGTCGATTCTACTGGTGACACGAAACTATAATCAGGGTCCTCCAACGTCACATCCGCAACTGACTCCGCCATGTCTACCGTTTGTTTTAAACTGGCATAGTCTAGATTGGAACTGAAAGAGAAACCCATTTTTTGATTCTTTATAAGGCGTACCGCAAGCCCCGAAATCTCTGCTTTTTGTACAAAATCCGTTTCGCCTTGTTTTGTTTCAACGCGAAAGTTGCTCGACTTCTGCAGGAAAATCTCCCACTGATCCAGTTCCCTCTTATTTAGAATCTCTTCTGCGATATTCACGGATTCCGACATTTTGTGATCCTCTCCAACAGATTGTATATTTATTATTCCATACTGCTGTTTATAAGCAAGTCCAACGATCCATATTCCGGTCCGCGCCGTTCGGTCCCGCTCCGTGGGGCATTGTTCACACACAACCGTATCTAAACTATTAGACATTTATTGAACAAATAGTGTTGACAAAGTTCCATCTAAACATTAGAAAATATTAACAGGAGGATACGATGCGTAATTTTTCCGCAGTATATTTTTATTTTAGAGGAAGGAGCGGGTCGCGTCTTCGCTGAGGATAGAGTTACATCCATCAGAGAACCAAAGCGGAGCAAAGACTCCGCTTTTTTTTTCTTGTCGGCTTCTGTTTTTCACGAGATAGAAAGGGAAATTCTGAGATGCTTGAAAATTTGTCAGTGAAAGGGCCTTCAAACTCTTCTTCATGCGCTATGAGATTAAACACCACTGATCGACTCTCTTTAATTGGTTTGATACATGACGGTATCATGCATGGCAGCAATGATTCACCTGTAGCGTCTGATCTTTATGAAGAACTATGGGACCTTGTTGATTCCACAGTATCAGGCGCCAAGATTGACAAGCTTAACGTAGGGAAATCCACAAGGGGTTTCAAGACATTTGAGATCAATTCCGAAATTGGGGAAAACCTCGGCCGACTGAACATGCTTTATCTCAACAAGCCTATCCCTTGTTTTTATCTTGTATATGTGGAAGTAGCGGCCCCCTTTCGGAACAAGGGCTTGGGGAATTTGGTCTTGAGAGAATTTCGGGATTTCTTGATCGAAAAGTCTGCAATAGGAGTTTTGGACAACATAATACCGTCCGATGATCCCACCTTTGAGATTTACAGAAAGCTGGATTGGCAACCATTTCGAGATATTGCTTGTAGACAGGGAAAGCATGAGGATGACGCCTACATGATCTACATTCCTCCAGTACATGCGGAAAAGGATTTAGCAGATTCAATCATTAGGCTGGTTCATCACATAAGAAGAAGACGCCCCGCTATAGACATGCGAGACAATGAGATTATGGTTCAAAGGACCATAGAAGAGTTCAAGGATCTCCATCGCGCCCTGCTGACCTATTTCAGCGATCAGAAGGAATCTCACGAAAATGACTCATTAAAGAGGTTCATGTTCACTCGCTACGTTACGAAACTGCTTGGTTTTAAACGAAGGATATCGCAGTTGTTGGGTTATACCGGTGGGGAATCCATGGACCAAATTCCTTTATCTGCCTCAATCCGGGACCTGCCCGCAAAATCATACGGGCCAGCGGAGCTTAATAACAGGACTTGTTTTTTATCAGGCGACAGGGAACTCTGGCTACACCTGCCGGAATTGCTTAAATCAGATCCAGCAAGGTTTATTGAAGCTTTACCAAATTATAGAAGGCCTAGTTTTATGTCCTGGTTGAGCAAAAATGGTAAAACCACTCAGGACTCTCTTACCCTCGGAGACCTTATGGATCTGGGGTTTGATCCAACCAGATTGAAAGAAATTCAAATTGACGAGACCAGTTTAATCTTTGAACGTACTCCTATCAGGGCGTTGCCTAAAATGGAAAATAGGAGGGATTTTTTGAATGGTCTGTCACAAAAATCGCCCCATTTCTTTGTGAAGAATACGAAGGTTCATTTCAATCCACCACTGCTTTTAATTCGAGACAGGGGTAACGGATACATCCTGAGAAAAAAAGTGCCAGGCATCCATTGGGAAGAAGCAGTAGAGCAACTCAATACATCTCCGGCCCTAAAAGAACTGAATGACCATCTCGGACTGGAACGAATTGTCACCAGGACTGTAGCTAAAGTTAATGAAAAAATGAAATCTTGCATTGAGGGAAATGATCTTAGCCTGGTGGATCCTTCGGGGATATTTGTTTCATGGGACCTTGAAGTCAATCAACCTCGAATGGTCGTGGATATGACGACTTCATATCTGGAAACAATTTGGATCTCCTGATAAGTCATTTTACTTTTTTAAGGTTTTGTTCCCTCAAAAAAAAGTCCGACTTTGGGTCGGACTTCGGAGGGTATTAAAATTTCGGTCGGGTTATATCGGGGGAATTAGGGACTCGTAACCGGCTGGACCAGCGTGTCAGAATAGGAAGCCTACCTGGACAAAAGGACCACCTATAGAGATGTCGAAGAGGTCTTTGTTGTTGTCTTTCTGAAAGTAAGAATACCTATATCCACCTTTCACAAAACCGAACCGACCGGTTTTGATCGGAATCATGTAACTCAGAGCTGTTTCCGCATCAAACCCGAAACAATTGTTAAGGAACATAACGTCAGCCTTGCAACTGAGGTTGAGACTGTTGCCACGAAAGTTCTTCAGACACTTATCGAATTCTGCGCCTACAACAGCGAGGCTACGAGTGTCGTCCCATATTACTGGCGAGATGGCTCCGACTCCACTGCCAATTTGAAGTTTGTTCTGAATGTACATCCACTCGGCAAATATGCTTGTTCGTGAACTCACATTACTGGTTAGATTGAAGGTTACGCCGGCCCTGTGTTCGAAACGTTCCAATTTGGACTCCACAAGTGCGCCCGAAGCAAATAACTGATTGGCGAACGTAAAGGAACCCGGGCTTGTATATTTTGATTCCATTTTCATGGGCATGAAAGAATATCTTAGACCGAATCGGGGCCTGAGCTGATATTTGGCCTCAAAACCCCACATGGCTGTGGAATTCTGGCCGAAACCCAAATTGTCATGAAAATTGACTGAAGTGCCGGGCACGGCCGCAGTCCCGATGGATCTTCTGGCCTCACCCTGAATCTTCCCGAACCAGACTCTTGGGCCTGCCGTGAATTGCCCTTGAGCCGGAGCAGGCAGGATACATTCGCTTGCCCAGTTAGCTGGATTGAACCTTGACAATCCCTCCAGCCTAGACATGAATCCCGGCCTGACTTTTGTTACCGCCGGTTCAGATGGTTTCACCTTTGAAATTGCTTTGTAACTTGGAGAAGCCTCCAGACTGGCTGCAGCGTAAGAATCCAAAACACCCGGAGTGGATTCAGCAAATGCGCCGGCGACCCCTACCATTAACAAAACAGTCAAAATACACGAGTAATTGATACACCTTCTTAGCATAACACCCTCCCTCAGGGTTCTTATTTAGTGCAAGGTGGAGATTAGCTTGTTTTTTCATTTTGTCAAGTAAAATATAAAGGTAATTCCGTATGATATATAAAATATCTAGAAAATTGTTTATAAAATGGTGGCATCAACCAAAATATCATCAGTAAATTGTCGTTTATAACGCGCTATTTCTCATTCCTGGCCCTCCTATAACATTAACTATATATATTAACAGTTTAATTTTACGAGTCTTATAAGACAGAAGGTATAGATTGCTGATCAGCCCTTCCGATTCCCCATAAGTGACAGGCAGATCTTTAACTTTAATTAGACACGATATGTTATTGATTTATAATGACTTAGTTGCAGGAGGGCGTGGAGTGCCGAATTGATGACAGAACCGCTAGTCAGTCCAGTAATTATCCAGACTGAAATAAGCCGTTTTACGCTATTTCGATGGCATGCTTTATCTGATTGTTGAAATTGAGCTATTCCACTTCGGTGTAATAACTACGTGGTGTCTTGGAAGATAAACCGTCAAATATGCGGAAATTGCCAATGCCCATTTTCTGAAGCTTGAACCTTATCGCTGTCCACAAAACCCCGAATCCATATATTACGGACCTTCGGAAATTAATTGATGAAGCTTCCCGAAAATATCTTGTCGGACACGAAATCTCTCCCACATTGAAATCAAAAAAGATGGCTTGCGCCAGCATTTCATTATCAAACATGAAATCATCTGAATTTTGGTGCATCGGTAGACATTCAAGAACTGCTTTTGAGAATGCACGGTATCCTGTATGGAACTCGGACAGCTTAGATCCCAATAACAAATTTTCCACGAATGTCAGCGCCCGATTAGAGATATATTTATAAAGAGGCATACCCGATTTTCTAGCTTTTCCGCCAAGAATCCTGGACCCCATAACCAGGTCATACTCTTCAGAAACAATCATTGCAGCCATCGCTGGCACGAGGCGTGGTGAATATTGATAATCGGGATGCAACATCACAATAACGTCGGCTCCAGATTTCAAGGCCTCTGCATAGCATGTTTTCTGATTACGACCGTAGCCATAGTTCCTGTCATGAAGGAATGAACGTATACCCATTGATCGGGCCAAATTAACAGTGTGGTCCCTACTGTAGTCGTCAACAAGAAGAATCTCGTCCACTACTTGCCTATCCAACTCGGAAACAGTTCGTTCCAGGGTCTTTTCCGCATTATAGGCGGGCAGAACTACTATGATCTTTTTTCCATTAAGCATATGTCTAGAATTAAACCTGAATGTTGAGGATTTTGAATCGTTCCTGAATCATTTCAGCCACAATCGAAACGGCTATTTCGTGTGGCGTTTCTCCCCCGATCGGCAAACCTATAGGAGCGTGAACCCTGGCTATGTCCGATTCGCTAAAACCTTCATCGATCAACGAATCATAAATAAGTCCTATTTTGCGTTTCGACCCTATCATGCCGATGTAGGCAGCGTCAGTTTTTAGGGCTTGAGCCAGGGCAATTTTGTCGTGAGCGTGACCACGAGTCACTATTACAATGAAGCTATTCCGGTCGACACAAAGTTTTTCGAAAGAGTTTTCAAAAGGCGTTACCACTATTTCATCAGCATCCGGCAAATTGTCAACATTGGCATATTCATGACGATCATCAATCCCCACCACCATGAAATCCACATACGACGCCAAATGGCAGACACAGGCTCCGACATGACCGGCGCCTAAAACATAGACTATGCTTCTGGGATAAACCCATTCAATCAACACCGGCGAACCTGTCTCCCAGGGGAAAATTATTTGGGCAGGTTTTAGAAGTCTTTTTGGAGGAATTGACTTCAAGCAAACAGCTGAGTTTTCAAAATCACCCAACGTGGCGCCACTTTCATCAATGCACATGTAATCAAGTTCCGCTTTGGTCGTTTGACCCTGTTCAAGAAGAACCGGCTTTATCAGCAACGTCGAAACACGTTCGTGAATGCTGTTGGCCAACCTCCTGTAAATCTGTTCCTTAATCTTGGAACCCGGATGAACAAACTCCACCAACACCTCTACAGACCCCCCGCAAATCATCTGATCGCTTCCAGCGTCTTGTCCATGAAAAGTGAAGCTCAGTCGACTGGTTGTGCGATCTTCTATGGCGTTTAACGCAAAGTCACGCACATTTGCTTCGAATAATCCCCCTCCTATTGTTCCTACAACATCGCCATTGTCTAAAATCAACACTTTTGCGCCCACTTTGCGAGGAGACGATCCTTGAACGGACAAAATGGTCGCCAAAACAAATTTTCTCTGTTGTTCAAATTGTCGAACAATGGCTTCCCATATTGAACTCATGGAGTATAAACCTCATTGTCGCGTTGCACATGGTAGAATTTCATATAACACTTGTTGAAAATTTATGAATATCCGTTCATGTCGCTTTTTGTCAAGGATCTAGACAGTCCGTCCGGAAATAACCTCCAACATCAGGCATTAACCTGTGCAGGTTTCATCTGAAGTATTTAGTCCACTTACAATTTTAGTTAATGTTTTATATCTAAGGTCTGGAACAAATTATATTGAAATCATCTCTATATTTATATATAGCCTAACAGACCTCATGGTTGGCGACTTCAGCGTTCCAAAAACCTCATGAGGAGGCCCAGATTGATTGAACCCAGTAAAAAGTCACTGCCGTCGGACCCATTTCAGGATGTATTTAAACCTCACAAAAGAGATAAAAAGAGATGGTCTCTTTTTGGGGGGTTGGCCCGCTTTAGTATGTTGATTGTGATTGGAGCAGCATCAGGATTGGCCGGTATGGCTGCTCAAGGTTACATTTACTTCACCCAGAGCGTTCCAAACGTCGAAAAGCTTAGCAAATACGACCCACCGGTCGTAACAAGCGTTTACGCCGATAAGGGTGAACTGATCGGAGAGTTTGCGTACCAGAGGCGTTTTCTTGTTCCAATGGAACAAATCCCAAAAGCCCTTCAGGATGCTTTTGTAGCTGCCGAAGACAAGAATTTCTGGCATCACTCAGGGGTAGACAAAGAAGCCATTCTAAGAGCTATCAAAAAGAATTTGATGTCTGGTTCCCTGAAGGAGGGGGCTAGTACCATAACTCAGCAGGTGGCAAAAACTTTTTTACTGACCCCAGAGAGAAAATTTACCAGAAAGATCAAGGAAGCGATTCTCTCCACAAGGATAGAACAATCGTTATCCAAAGAGCAAATCCTGTATCTTTATCTCAATCAAATTTATCTGGGTAGTTCCGCTTATGGAGTTGACGCAGCAGCCCAGACCTATTTTGACAAGCATGCCAAAGACCTCACTATTGCCGAATGCGCCATGCTCGCAGGTCTTGCAAAAGCGCCATCGACCAATTCTCCTAAACGAAATCTAAAAAAGGCCCTAGAAAGACGCGGCTATGTTCTGAAGCGTATGTTTGAAGACGGCTTCATCACGGAAACCCAGTATGAACAGGCCAATCAGGAAGAGCCCAAGATTTATCATGGAAGTAATCCCAACACTAGAATAGCGGCCGATTTTGTAGAATATGTCCGGAGATACGTCGAAAGGAAATACGGCTCCGACGCATTATACAAAAAGGGTTTGCAGATCCACACATCTGTTGACCTGGATCTTACAAAAGCTGCACGCGACGCCATGGACACAGGCCTCAGAGAGTTGGACAAAAGACAAGGCTATCGTGGTCCAATAAAATCCCTTAATGTTAAGGGCGTCCTGGAATTTCTCGATGAAAAATCAAAGGGTATGGAAGCGCCTTTGAAGTACGGCGACATCACAGAAGGCGTAGTGACCCATCTGGATCACGACAACATATATGTACGACTTGGAACATACCATGGGAATGGTTTGAAGAAAGAATACCTTGGCCAGATTAAGATAGAAAACGATCCCAAGTGGTGGGTTCGACAACCGTTCATAAGAGCTGAGCAAAGGACAAGGAACTTTGCTCCTGGGGAATTGCCTTTTCAGGTAGGAGACCTGATTCAGGTTAGAATTCTGGATCCAAACCCTAAACGTCGTGAACTTTACGTGCGGAAATTCGGCAAAACAGACCAGGACCTGAAAAACTACAAAGAATATACTGAGGAAATGTCCCCCTATTTTCTTCTCGCACCTGAACAAGAGCCGGTGGTTCAGTCCGCATTGATGTTTAGAGAGAATCGAACGGGCTACGTTCGCGTCCTTCTTGGGGGCTATAGTTCTTCGGAATCCAAGTATAACCGGGCGGTGCAATCCCGCCGTCAAGCAGGCTCTTCGTTTAAGCCCGTTATATACTCGGCTGCTCTGGACAGGGGATTCACCGCTTCGGACATCATAATGGATAGCCCTCTGGCCCTTACTGTTCCAGGGACTGGTGAAGTGTGGCGACCCAAGAATTATCGTGGCGGGTATGCCGGACCGGTTACATTTAGAGACTGCCTCGAAAAATCCAGAAATATTCCAACAATAAAAATCCTCCAGCAGATAGGCATAGATTACGCAAAAAACTACGCAAAAAAACTGGGGTATACTTCTGCCCCGACAGAAAACCTAACCATGGCTCTGGGTTCTACTGGCGTATCTCTCGAGGAGCAACTTCAGGCCTATTCAGTGTTTCCTAACAGAGGTTATCTTGCCCGGCACATTTATGTGACAAAGATATTGGATCATACTGGAAAGATATTGGAAGAAAACTTACCCCCGGTTTTTTTGGATGATCCAGTGCACGATGCAGACGCGCCAGTTCAGAGAATATC
The DNA here is from genome assembly GCA_021777225.1 of Deltaproteobacteria bacterium. Taxonomy (GTDB): domain Bacteria; phylum Desulfobacterota; class Desulfomonilia; order Desulfomonilales; family Desulfomonilaceae; genus CAJBEZ01. The sequence goes on along the minus strand of JAJYDQ010000024.1, from coordinate 21,067 downwards.
ACTTGAATCAGATCGACCAGAACGCAACTCCGGTCAAGCTCAGCGTCGAATTGATCCCGCCACCGCTTATATCATGACTTCATTGATGCAGGGAGTAATTCGGGAAGGCACGGCTACGAATTTAAAGAAAATCGTGAACAGGCCTGATATCGCAGGTAAAACAGGAACAACAAATGAAAACGTCGACGCGTGGTTTATGGGGTTCTCTCCTGATTATACTTGTGGAGTCTGGGTCGGATTTGATGATGAAGTATCAATGGGTGAAGGTGAAACCGGCGGCAAAGCTGCGGCGCCTATCTGGGGATATTTTATGAAACAGGCTTTGAAAAACGTTCCTGTCAAGGATTTTGCTCCTCCTACGAATGTTGAATTCAAACGTGTTGATTCGCGGACAGGTCAACTAACCGCTTCTGGTGATGGTTTTCAGGAAATATTCAAAGTTGGTAGCTGTGCGACGCCAGCCCTTGCCAAACCGATCGGCGGCTCAACCTGGGACTATTCCAGTTCTGATTTGGATCAGTTTTAGTACCAAATAATTTCAACGCTTCATTGCCGGGACATCCTCACAATATTGCGCCGCATCTTTCCTTGAGGCTGAATGTTAATTCCGCGCAATTTTCCACCAATGTTCTAGAATCATTCTATTGGTTGAACCTGTTCCCGCTTGACAGCGGTCACTGCTAACTATAACTATATTGTGTGGGCTTTTTGGAACTAAAATGCCCCTATATTTACATTCTCAACGAGGATTTCCAGTTAAAAGACCTTAAATAACCCTATATTAGTTGTCAAAAGGATTCAAAAAATGGCAGACGATATCGAAAAACGCGACGATTTTGAAGATGACACCCAACATAAGCCCCAACCGGTAAATTTCGATGATATACCAGACATAATTCCACTACTTCCAGTTAGGGATGTTGTCATCTATTCATATATGATTTTGCCTCTAATGGTCGGGCGTGAGAAATCGATCAGGGCAGTAGAACAGGCGGTTTCAGGTAATAGGCTCATATTCCTGGCTACTCAAAAATCTTCCTCAGATGAAGATCCTTCCCCGGATGACATCTATTCCACTGGTACTGTGGCGATGGTTGTCAAGATGCTCAAATTGCCGGACGGACGCGTCAAGATACTGGTTCAGGGGGTGGCCAAAGGCCGGATCGTCTCATACCTTTCCTCGGCCAATTATTTTATGGTTCAGATCGACAAGATACAGGAACCGACGGTTGAAGGTATTACCATTGAAATTGAAGCTTTAATGAGAACCGTGAAAGAGAATTCTGAAAAAATACTTCAACTCCGAGGTATTGTGTCTCCCGATGCGGTGGCTATTCTGGATTCGATAGAGGACCCGGGTAGATTAGCTGACCTCGTAGCTTCGAATCTGAAGCTTCGAGTCGAAGAGTCCCAGCAGATTCTTGAAATTATCGATCCTGTGCCCCGACTTAAAAAGGTCAACGAACTTTTGTCCAAAGAACTCGAACTCTCGGCTATGCAAGCAAAGATTCAGACACAAGCCAAAGAGGAAATGGGCAAAACTCACCGCGAGTATTTTTTGCGTGAACAGCTAAAAGCAATTCAGAGTGAACTCGGCGAGATTGATGAAAAGACCAAAGAAATTGAAGAATTTCGAACAAAAATTGTCAAGGCTAAAATCCCGTCGGAAGTTCAGAAAGAGGCGGACAAACAGCTTAGCCGCCTGGGTCAAATGCATCCGGACGCAGCGGAAGCGTCAATAATAAGGACCTATCTGGACTGGATTGTTGAGCTGCCTTGGTCGAAATCAACTCGAGACAAGCTTGACATAAAAAGAGCCAAACAAATTTTGGATGAAGACCATTATGACCTCGAAAAAATCAAAGACAGGATCCTGGAATATCTTGGGGTTCGTAAACTGAACAAACAGATGAAAGGTCCAATCCTGTGTTTTGTGGGGCCCCCTGGGGTTGGTAAAACTTCCCTCGGCAAGTCTATAGCAAGAGCGCTTGGACGTAAGTTCACACGGATATCCCTCGGTGGACTGCGGGATGAAGCTGAGATCAGGGGCCATAGGCGAACTTACATCGGGGCCCTTCCCGGAAGAATAATCCAGGGATTGAAGAATGCCGGATCAAACAATCCCGTTTTCATGCTGGACGAGATAGACAAGGTTGGAGCGGACTTTCGGGGTGACCCGTCCGCGGCTTTATTGGAAGTATTGGACCCGGAACAGAACCATGCGTTCAGCGACCATTATCTTAATGTGCCATTCGATTTGTCAAAGGTTATGTTCATTGCTACAGCCAACCTTGCGGACCCGATAATACCAGCGTTGAAGGACAGGATGGAGATAATAGAATTGTCCGGCTACATTGACGAAGAAAAGCTAAAAATTGCCAGACAGTATCTCATTCCCAGACAAATTAGGGAAAACGGCTTGAAAGCGCATGACCTGGATCTGACCGACGAGGCCATACTGAACATAATAAACTTTTACACGAGAGAAGCCGGGCTCCGAAATCTGGAACGAGAGATTGCAAACGTTTGCCGTAAAATAGCCAGGAAGATCGCTGAAGGAGAAAAAAAGGTTCCAAGGGTTACTGCTAAGAATTTGAACAAATTCCTTGGCGTCCCCCGTATTCTTCCTGACCATGACAACAGAAAGGATGAAGTCGGCGTAGCCACCGGCCTTGCATGGACACCCTATGGCGGAGATGTTCTATACATCGAGGCCACTCCCATGGAAGGAAAGGGCAATCTTCTGTTGACTGGTCAACTCGGCGACGTAATGAAAGAATCCGGTCAGGCCGCAATGTCGTATTTCCGATCTCGAGCCGCCAAGTTTGGTCTGTCGGAGAATTTTTATTTTTCCAAAGACATACACGTTCATGTCCCTGCCGGCGCAATTCCAAAGGATGGCCCGTCAGCTGGAGTAACCATGGCTTCCGCTTTGGTGAGCGCCCTAACAGGTATTCCGGTACGCTCAGATGTTGCAATGACAGGTGAAATCACACTTAGGGGACGCGTGTTGCCTATCGGTGGACTAAGGGAAAAATCGCTGGCTGCCCTCAGGGCTAGGATCTATACCATAATAGCCCCTGAACAAAATCAAAAGGACCTTGACGAGATACCAAAGCATATTAGAAGGAGACTTGAGTTCAAGTTCGTCAAGCACATGGATGAAGTCTTAAGACTCGCTCTTAAAGATTATCCAAACATGGATAATGTCCATGGAGAGGTCGATGATCAGGGGAAGAAGTCCAAGGCCAAAAAAGTTCACACTTCGAAAACATAAGCCGGCGTCCAATGACAACATGATTGATCCCGGTGTTGCCCTTTAAAAATGTAAGGGCGTCGAAACGACGCCCTTACATTTTTACTTGCTGGTCGATACCTTTCTAGGATCTCTTTCGGCCCGACTGGATTTCCTTAACTTTTTCTTCCACCTGCTCTTGAACCCGTAACATTTCTTTTTCTATTTCCTGTCTAATATCCTCATATTGTTCGTTATTAAGACCTGGGAGAACTTCTGTAGGTTTACCAAACGCCATAACAATTGTGCTAAAAGGAAGTGGAAGTATCATGGAATCCCAAGAGTGAAACTGAATTTTTCGAGTCGCCCAGCTAACAAAAGGCACCACTGGTTGACCGGTTTCCTTTGCCACCATCACAATGCCTATCTTGACTTGACGGGAAGGGCCTCGAGGAGCGTCAACAGCCAAGCCTGAACAATACTTGCGTTCCTTGATAATGTCTATCATCTCCCAAAGGGCTTCTTTCCCGCCCCTGGAAGATGACCCACGTGTAGTGTCGTACCCCATCCGACGGATCGACCGGTCTATCAATTCTCCATCCCATGACCGGCTTACCATTACCACACCGGGATATCTCCGGCAATAATACACAGGAAACAGCATCGTCCCATGGAAGCAGGAACAAGCGAATGGGCGCTTCTTGCAAACCTGGTCTTCATATTCGCTGTTTAGGAATATCTTCCTGGAAGTCAAGTCCACAAGGCGAAAATATCCAGTGACCAAACGTGGTACCAAGAACAGCACCAGCCTGTACCAGAGCCGATTGCCCTTTTCAACATTACGATTTACTCCGGCCAAAGAAACCCCGACAATCTAAGTCAATCTTGTCTTTCCCAGGTGAGTTTGACTAGATACACTCCTTAAAACTTTCCAACGCTTCAATAGCGGCGTCCCTAACGTCTGCGTTAGAGTCTTCAGAGACCTTTTTGAGAGCGGGGATAGCGGACCGCGATCCCATTCGTCCAAGCAGGGAGGCCGTATCCCCCCTCAACCCAACATCGTCGGACTGGAGAAGCTCTATTAATTTATCGGTGATTGGGTCGAGTGCGCCAGGATTCCGATCAAGAACCTCTTCCATGACCAAAAGGGCTCCCATTCGCTGAGAAAATTCCGGGGACACATAAATAGGGAGAAGAGCATCAGGTCTTTCCTTTTCATATACTAGACTGGCGGCGTCTTCAGCTCTACCTGACAAGATCATCGATTTCAATATAACGGAAAGGGAAGCGCCGTTGTTCCCCTCAATCAAATATTCAGCCAGTTCGTCGGGTTTTATACCGCCAATAATAGTCATTCCATCATTTATAATTGTGACGGGTGTCGATTTGATCTTATATTTTTCTGAAATATCAGGAAAAACCAACGCGTCTATGATCGATACATTAACTTGGGGATTGCTGCAGGCCACAATTAAAACTGATCGGACGGCTTCCGGACAATGAGGACAGCCTGCCGCCACAAATGTAAAAACATTTTGGGGGAGCCGAAGCTCGTTTATCGTGTCTTGCCTGGAAAATTCCGCGGGCGCCGACGCTTCGCCTAACCAGGCTATAGCCTCCAGGAATGGACCAAATTCCGAACCTTCAGGGAAAGCCATGTAATTGATATTGGAATATTCCCCATTTGATAAAACCATTGACGGTTTTCCAGGGAACGGAGTCAACCCACCTTCTTCTATTCTAATGCGGTCTAGGGAAACGCCTTGGAGTTGCCGCGCTATATTGGCGAAATTGGTCTCAACAGCGTCTTGAATGCCTGTGAGGTTCACACAAAGTGTAACAGGTCGCTTTATATTTCGACTCACTTCTTGAACACGAGTCAGATCATTGTCAGAGAGCACGGCTATTTCACCCTAATTAGGTTATGTCAATTTTAATGAGGCCTTCGTATTTCAAGGCGTGCCCGGCACAAAGCTCGTCGTAACCTGACCGGACCCTTGCGGTACGGCGTAAGGAGACTGCACGCCTCTCACCGGGGCGGGCAAAAAACTCCACAGATAGTCTCCTATTTGCCAAAGACCGTCAGCCGCCATCGGAATGATACCTTGCGGACGACTGTTAACCGCGTTTTGCCCTTGCTGGTTAGGTGGAATAATTAGGGCAGGCTGACCATAGACGTTCATCGGACCTTGATAGGATGTGTCGTAGATCTCTGAAGAGCTTCCTATTGTGGCTGTGCAGAGCACAAAGACCATAGATACGACAAATAATGAGACATTTTTCATGAAAAGCCTCCAAAATCATTGGTCAATTTTATTATAACACAAGAGAAGACCAAAATAAACATTGAGTGTGATCGCCAACGCTTACGTTCGAACGCCGTCGAATAGCTTGACATCCCTTGGTCGGCATGACAGAGAGAAGAACAGTCATTGACGTATGGGAGATTTTCGCATGACCAGGAATCGGGCCTTTCGGGTTTTTAACGTAACTGTTATATTTTTTTTGTTTGTCTTTATTATTGGTGACTCCATAGTTCTAGCCGGAAGATATGGTGGCGGATTCAGGAGTTCAGGATCCTTTAGCTTCGGCAGAAGTTCTTCCTGGTCGTCTTCAACTCGTGGAACGTGGAACAGAAATGGTGGGGGCTTCTTCGGTGGTCATGAGTCCTCTTCAGGCTATTCAAAACCATCTGTTACCCCTTCAACTCCACATTCTTCGCCTTATTCAAAGCCTTTGTCTTCAGGATCGTCCACTGGGTCGGGGTATTCTAAGCCGGGGGGCAAGCGCCAAGCCGAGCCCTCAAGCGGCGCAGGATATTCAAAACCACTGTCCGGCGATACAACCACCGGGTCCGAAAACAGGACTTCCTCCGGTTACAAAAAGCCTTTAGGGGCTGCAGGTTCCTCAGCGGGATTTTCAGGTGGTTCGAAATTCGACAAGCGGACTATCCAGGAACAGAGAAAAAGGACGGCTCAGGAATCTCTGAGGACTTACCAAACCGAACAGGCGAAATTTAAGGAACCGGCTTTCAAGGTCGATCAATCCAAATTCGACTCCAATCCGCTCTACCAAAAAGGCAGGGTTTATTCTGGATTCGATTACAACACCTATTACAACAATAGAAATAATTATTATAAATCCCAAGGATATCAGGCGCCGCCTTATGCTTACAACGCAGCTCCCAGTTTCGGTATGTTTGATACACTTTTTCTGTTCTGGATGCTTGATCATATTGGCAACAGGAATGTGGCCGCCACCGCTTATAACCATTCAGACGATCCTGGTTACAAAAAATGGCGGCAGGAAGCTGAAAACCTTTCCAAGGACAATGCTGACCTCAAAACAAAACTTAACGAACTCGATAAACAGGTTAACTCGATGGCTGGGACGCCCAAGGATCCTGGATATTTACCCAAGGATGTTCCACCAGATGTCGCTCTGGCCGCTGGTGTTCTCGCTGCGAAAAAACCGGAAAATCCGCCATTAAAATTAGCTACGGGTCAGGAAGGTGGCTGGTACTATAAATTTGGCGATATTTTCAAGCAGGACGCCCAAGGTCTAGATGTCAAGGTAATTTCTTCACCAGGATCAATAGACAATCTTAAAATGCTTACAGATGGCAAGGCGGACCTTGGAATAGTTCAGTCGGACGTCCTAGCCCTAATGGACAAAAAATTGCCGGGGAAAAAACTAATATCAGAGCAAACCTCACTTTTTATTGAATATTTGCAATTGATAGCAAACAAAGATGGTGGCGTAAAATCTATCAGCGACCTCGATCCCAGGAAAAACATTATTTATATTGGGCCTGTGGGTTCTGGGTCAGCGCTTACGTGGGAGGCGTTGTGCGAAAAAAAAGAGGCTTACAGGAAAATCCCGACCATTAACTCTGATTATATGACCGCTTTGAAAGAGGTTGAAAAATCTCCTAGAGCGCTGATGTTTTTTGTGGGAGGATTAAATAGTGATTTTCTGAAAAAAGCTGAAGAAGCCGCCAAGAAATCCGGAAAACTGATCCTCGTGACAGTCGATGAGCGCAGTGTAAAAGACGAAAAGGATATGCACGGCAATCCCATTTACTCTATGGTCGGAATACCGGGGAACATATACCCATACCTGGAGAAAGGATGGATCTTCAGCCATGAGACCAAGACGCTGGCCGTGCATGCTGTCCTAGTTTTACGCACTGAATGGGCTTCACAGTATGGGCCTACAGCAATGGATGATCTTTCCCTGGTAATAAATCAGGCTCGTCCAGCAATTGCAAAACTGGTAAATGGAAACAAATAGGACAAAGTTATAATGCTAGCCATTCCGACTTATTGTGAGAGAATTTTTAAAAAATACAGGGAGGAATGCCATCGAAATGGCGACTACATGGAATATCTTTAAAAAGATAGGACAAAGAAAGGTCGATGAATACAAAGAATCTTTTGGGAAAGGCTTTTCGGATCGACTTGACGCAGATTTACCCCTTGGATTGAGATTCAACTGCCTGGTGGAATTGCCTGAGGTTGACTTTATTCTTGCTGGTTCAGATCTTTTAATAAAGTACCCTGGTTCGGATTGCTCCGTGGCTTCATTAGGGAAATTTGCGGTTGGTGATTCCATGGCTTATCGCCTATATTTGGACTCGTCGGCAGGCCCCTATATGCTTCAAATCGTTGCAGATAGCAAAAAGGTTGTTGAAGAATGTAAACTTTTTATGCCCTATGATGAGGTATTTCCCTCTGGCGACGATGATTGGGCATTCTGGCTGGCGGAAGAAGATGGATACATTGGCCTGAACATTTTCGACACCAAAACTTCGGTGCGTTTTTTCAGGGTCTGGGAAAATTCGGACGATGTTCGAGTTTTAGAAAAGGACGCGTCTGGGGCCCAGCTTGATAGAATACCGCCGGAGAGATTTATTGAGAAAATTTATCTGGACCCTTATGGAGAAAGAACCGAAACCATAACTTATGATGCAATGCTTTATGGCAGACAGGTAACCGAGAATGTAGATGAATACCTCATGGTATCAGCGGTGGATCAATCTGATGGAGCTTCGGTTCAAATAATGGTTGGCGTAGAGCTGGCTCCGGCATCGATAAAAGTCATTTAACTAAAAAAGGTCAGGAGGACTACATATGGGTGGAATTTTCGGATTCCTTAGAAGTTTTGGAGCTGAGAAACTTGGCAAGGTAGGGGAAAGTATTACCCAGAAAATCGTCTCTTGGGACCCTGAGACGGCTTCCCAAGCTGAGATTGAAGAGATGATCCGTGAACTGGACAAAATAACAACTGAAGCGGGCAGAGCCCGAGCTGATTATGATCGGGAAAAGGCTGAAGCCGAATCCGCACAAAAAAATTATGACAAATTTCTTTCCGCCGCCGAACTTTTGAACAAACGACTCGAAGAAGCCCAGACTTCGGGCGATCATTCAAAGGCTCAGGAACTTTCTGACAGCTTAAACAAACTATTGGCTGAACTTGAGTCAATGAAACCCAATGTTGAAAAGGAATTTCAGGATTCTGAAGAAGCGAAATCCTATTATGAAGAATTGAAGGAACTCGCCGAAGTAACGGCAGACAAAGTAAAAAAGGCCAAAGATATGCTTGAAAAGGGCCGCAGAGATATGCAGCGGGCAGAACTGGAACGCCAACGCGCACAAGTTAAAGCGGAGAAAGCGCAAAAAATGGCAGGGCTCAAAAACGACACCAACAGTCTCGGGGTCGCTCTCGCCGCAATGAATCGTCAGGCCGATGAAGCAAGGGCGGCGGCCGCCGGTTCGGAAATGAAAGCCAAACTGCTCTCTACGGAACGTGAAGGACAAGATGACAATATCAAGGCTGCGTTGGCGGAGGTGGCAGGCTCTTCCGATACAAAGAATCTATCATTGTCTGATCGCCTTGCGAATCTGAAGAACAAATAGGCTTGTTTTTGCATACCACAGTGTGGGAGTCTGTCCACCAAGCTAGCGGCTCCACACTGTTTTTATCCGGTAGCGGACTATGAGCCGCTCGCTCAGTTTTTTATCACAAGAGTTAGTCCAGAAACACCCTCTTTCGTCTTGAGTCGCCTAGCAAATTCATCAGCTTTTTGTTCTGAATTGAACTCACCTACCGATAGTCGATATTGAATGCCGGCGTTCGGCCTGGCAACTGGTCTCAAGACCACGGGATATCCTTTTGAGCGCCACTTTTCGGCCCACTCCTGAGCAATCTTTGGATAACTGAATACACCAACCTGAACCGAATAAACTTTGGATCCGGTTTTTGGTGTCGGCGAACCAACATTTGTTTCTGTGAGTGCTGTGCAGGGTTTGCCTGATAAAGCCGGTACAGCGAATCCTGATTCGTCTTTTGCGCTCTTTGGCTCCTGCCTGCCGTTTTCTTTTATTGAACTTTTGTTCTCCGTGTCCGCGAGCTTCGGTTTGTAAGACGAGTTGTTGGAGGCTTTTCCGTCATCTTCACACTTTAACTGTTGGTAAAAAGTAACCTCCGTGTTTGGATGAGAAGGTTTATCTTCCGGCTTTGAATCGACAGTGGCATGCTCTGGAACAATTGTTACGACTTTCTTAGCAATTGATTCTTCAACGAATTGTTTGTTCGCACAGATCTGGTCCCGAATCAATCTGAGGTTGAAGATTGTCAGGCCCACCATTATGGTAACAGTAACCAATACGCCAAGTATCAGAAGTCCATTTTTCGGTTTCTCCGATGGACGAAGCGTATTCCTGAGGGATTTCGTAGGACGTCTTCCAAAAATCCGGTTTTGTAACTTTCCGAGCGCTCGCATTAAAATTTTCACATCCGATCGGGCGCAGTTACCCCAAGAATGGAAAGCCCGTTATAAATTACCTGTCGGACCGCCTCAACCAGGAATAGTCTAGCTTTTCTAACACGATCATCTTGAGTCAAGACTTTGTTATCATGATAATAAGAATGAAACTGGTCCGAAAGTTCCACAAGATAGAATGTAACCCTGTGCGGCTCCATGGTGTCGGCCGCTTCAGCAAGCATGTCCGGGAAATCAGCTAGACTTTTCATGATTGCTTCTTCTTCAGGCAGATCCAACGCTGACAAATCAGGATCACTAATGTCGGCGTCCACATTGCGTTCCAGCGCAATTCTGAAGATACTCGCAATCCGGGCGTGCACATATTGGACATAGTATACCGGATTGTCTCTCGATTGACGTTTGGCAAGATCAAGATCAAAATCCAGGTGACTATCACTGCGTTTGGTGAGAAAGAAAAATCTTGCAGCGTCAGTTCCAACTTCATCGATCACTTCTCTGAGCGTTACAAATTCGCCGGACCGGGTTGACATGGAAATTTTCTTTCCATCGCGGATCAGGTTCACGAACTGAACCAGCATTACTCGGAGCTTGTCTGGCGCATACCCTAGAGCGTCCATGCCGGCCTTTACGCGAGGAACATAACCGTGGTGGTCAGATCCCCAAATGTCGACCAGATTTTCATAGCCTCGGTCCAATTTGTTTTTATGGTATGCGATGTCCGCCGCAAAATACGTAGGTTCCCCCGAAGCACGGACTAACACCCTATCCTTTTCATCCTCGTCCCCGGACATTTTGAACCAGATTGCGCCATCACGATTTTCGAGTTTGTCACGCATTGAGAGTTCGTCCAGCGCCATTTTTATGGAATCTTGGTCATATAGGCTTTTTTCACTGAAGTACCTGTCAAAATTGACGCCGAATACTCTCAAGTCCTCCTGGATTCCCTCCAGAATGCGGCGACAAGCAAAATCAGAGGCCAAAGGCAACGCTTCATCAAAGGAAAGCCGCTCTAACTTATTAGCCAACGCGGTTCCTTTAAGTTCTTGGGCGAGTTCTTTTATGTAATCTCCCTGATAGTGGTCCCCTGGAAATTCAATGTTTTTCCCCAAAAGTTCCTGATACCTTAATAGCAAGGATCGGCCGAGGATCTTCATTTGGTTTCCAGCGTCATTCACATAGTATTCCGTCTCTACCTTATAGCCTCTGAACCGCATTAGACGCGCCAGGCAATCACCTACGGCCGCGCCGCGCCCATGTCCCACATGTAAAGGCCCGGTTGGGTTGGCGCTCACAAATTCGATCAGTACGGGTGGTTTGTCCGCTGCGTCAGCATGTCCATACAGGTCCTTCTTTTCATGTACTGATGTCAGTTTTCGTTTCCAGAATGACGATGATATCTTAAAATTTATGAATCCAGGGCCCGCTATTTCGCAGTGTTCGATAAAATCGGTAGCCGACGGCATAGCGCCTAAAATTTTTGTGGCCAAATCTCTCGATTTTAGCCCAAGTTTTTTTGACAGTGTCATAGCGACGTTCGTAGCGTAGTCACCAAACCGAACATCTTTTGATCTTGAAACTTCGACAGTTTTCTCGCATGTTTCGCCATCAACATCATAAAGCGATGGAAACGCCTTCTCCAGGGATTCATACAAAAGGTCCTTGATACAATCTTTAACGAGGTCGGTCATTTTTTCGATCTTTCGTGTCCGCTATCTTATCTTCGGTTGAATCATCAGGAACACCGAGAGTGATGTCACGAGTATAATCCAGGCATCTGGTGGTGGTTGTCCCGTCCATGAGAAACTTCTTGTTGCAGGCCGCTCGCCACGCGCAGGTCACACAGACTGTTTTGTGTTCGTCCATTTGTGCTCCATTTTACATAAATTTGTTTTATCATTTTATATAATTAGAATCAATATATTTGATTATTGTTTATATTTTGTGTCGTTGACAATTGGATAGACCGATGGTCAAAATTTTGGTATGCGTTCTTTCTGAGGATTACATATGGAAATATATCACTCGGAGGACATTCGTCTTTTCCCAGGGCAGGCAGTGAAGGCCCTTTCACGCGCTGTGAATGGGGGTTCTCAACAGATAGGTTTCTTTCTAAGGCCAATTGACGATCGGGTAGACATGCCGAACCTTATGAAGATTCAACAGCGAGGGGGTCTTGTCCAATTTAAAAATGTCCTTCTGGTGCTCACCATACTAAAAATAAACAACGACGACCGTGAGATATTTGATGTGTGGTGGAACTATCACGCTCCAAATGGTCCTTTGTTGTTTGACAAAATGTCCAGGCAAGACAATATAATATTTCATTTGTGCGATGATCAAGGGACGCGGTCTTATCTTGAAGCTCCTAATGAATTCAAGAAATTTTTTGAGTACCTTGTTAAGGTATTTGATCGAACAGCGCCATGGACTGAAATCGAGTTTGATCGAGCGGTAACAGGTTTTTGCGCTGAGAACTATCCTAAACCGTCACTTTGGGATATGGTTCAATCTGACGCATTGAAAACAGCAGCAGAGGGAAAACGAGATTTTACGGTGAATGAGTATCCCGGCTATATTCCACCGGACCTACGTGATTTCTATGTTTATGATAAAGACAAAGGCCATTGTATACGAATAATCCCGTCCAATCTGGAGGATGAGGTCCAATTTTCCGATATCGACCAAGTTTTGGAAGCCGCTCCTGTCAAAACGGTTTTAAGATGCGGATTCAGATGGTTGAAAGGTTATCCTGTGGCGCCTATACCTTTCATACCAGGACATGGTCTTGCTATACCTCCTGATGATTGCGAATTTTAACTGACATTAAAAATGTCCCTCGGTTGCAGAATTGTTTTTCTTCCCTTTGATGGGCCTTGGAAATCATTATTACTGTTTACTTGACACTTCTTTCTCTCATTGTTATCTGTTGAAACGGTTTCGGGTTTTGCTGTCGAAAAGCATATTTGATCATTCTTTCGACTATTTATTACTTCTGAAAGAGGGTGCTTGATTAATTGGACGACTCTCCAGCCCAAATGTCTGTTCTGGTTCGCTGGCTGAAAAATAAAATGGGGTTAGAACGAGTCCCGAAAGAAATTCAGCAGGTAATTGACGAAAGCGAAGAGCGAGGTCTGATTGACGAAGAACAGGGGGAGATGATTGAGGGGATCTTTGATCTCAAGCAAACCGTAGCTAGAGAAATAATGATCCCAAGAACTTACATCGTCGCAGTGTCATTGGATGCAACCTTGGAATCTATTTTGTCGACGGTCATTGAGTCCGGCCATTCCCGCATTCCAGTGTTTAAAGATAATGTGGACCAAATCATCGGCATAATGAATACCAAAGACTTAATACCATTTTGGCTGAATAAGACAGAGGAGTTCCACCTCTCCAAAATTGTACGAGAGCCTTTTTTTGTTCCGGAAACGAAAAAAATAAAGGATCTGCTTAACGAATTGAGAGGCAAAAAATCTCATCTCGCTGTGATAGTTGATGAATATGGCGGGACATCCGGGCTGGTAACTATAGAGGATATCGTTGAGGAGATCATTGGAGAAATCAGAGATGAACATGATGCGGAAGAAGATGTTTTTTTGCCCCAAGATGATGGGTCGTGTCTGGTTTACGCGTGGGCAAATCTCGATGATTTTGAAGAGTTGTTCAATGTGAAAATCCCTCGAGAGGGATATGACACCGTCGGCGGTTTCATAATTCACCTCTTGGGAAAAGTCCCGAAAAAGGGAGAGGAAATCGTCTTCGAAGGGTTACGCATGAGGATACACGGCAGTGATCCCAAAAGGATAACCCGAATTCTCGTTACGCCTGAAAAGTCGAACCAAACATATGACAGTTCAGGACCTGATGAATCCCCAGCATGACAGGGTCCTTATTACTATCCATCACGAGTGGTTTGCTGCTGTCGCTGGCTTTCCCACCGTGGAACGCCGATCTCGTAGCCTGGATTGCGATTGCTCCATTGCTCACAGCCATGCAGAGAGAAAATGCGCTGCACAGAGCCGCTATTTGCGGCTTTTTTTTTGGATTTGCATTTTTCCTGGTAGACTTGAGATGGATCACCGAAACCATGATATCCTATGGGAAGTTTTCTACTATTGTCGCGATCCTGGTTTTCGTTTCTATGGTTTCTACCCTGGCCATCATACCGGGCGTCTTCTCGCTCCTCAGTGTTTTCTTCGTTAATCGGCGCTTTGACATCTTTTTTGTCGCTCCAATCACATGGACAGCGCTTGAATACTTCAGAACCTACATATTCACCGGCTTTCCCTGGGATTGCCTTGGCTATTCGCAGGCGCATCGTTTACCACTTATCCAGATTTGCGATCTAACCGGGGTCTATGGGCTTTCATTTTTAATCCTAATGGGCAACGTCTCCGTTGTGTCATTTGTGAAGATGTTGAGTAACAGGAGTCGACGATATGTTTTTCATGTATGCGTCTGCTTGTCTGGTTTAATTGTTGTACTAGCTTATGGATTCAACAGGCTGGATCACTTTCGGAGAGGAATTGAAGATATTGAAACGGTGGGCGTCGGGATTCTACAGGGAGATGTCTCTCAAGATATAAAGTGGGATCCCGCTTCTAGATCCAGGACCTTTATTAGATATGAACGCTTGGCTGAGAATGCTCTCAAACAGGGAGCAAACTTCATGATTTGGCCGGAAACGAGTGTCCCGGTTGTCATAGGTGGATCAGACATAGCATGGAAATACGCGACGCATATCTCAAAAAAACTTAAGGTCTCGATGTTGATAGGCGCTCCATTTGAATCGCGACATAGGGAAAAAGTTAATTACTTTAACAGCGCATTTCTGGTAGAAGATGGCAAACTGACACAACGATACGACAAAATACACCTCGTCCCATTTGGTGAGTATATGCCTCTGTCGTGGATTCTACCTTTGGGACCAGGCCTCGCTGCCAGAGAAGAAGATTACTCCGCTGGATCTCAAGTTACCCTGATGCGACCAAACGGATTCCCGCCATTTAGCGTGTTAATCTGCTATGAAGCAATCTTTCCTGATCTAGCGCGAGCCGCCGTTAATTCCGGAGCGAAGACGCTGGTTAATATAACCAATGATGGGTGGTTTGGAATCAGCGCCGCTCCTTACCAGCATTTAGCAATGGCCGGCTTCAGGTCAGTTGAAAACAGGGTGTGGCTCCTCAGGGCCGCTAACACTGGAATTAGCGCTGTATATGACCCCGCTGGAAGGCTGGTGGCGTCTTTGCCTCTCATGGAACAGGGAGCGCTTGTATATAGACTTCCCAGGCATCCGGACGCAGGTTCATTTTACACCCGTCACGGGGACATTTTTGCCTGGATTATGATTGGTTTCCTCGCCACAATGATTTTTGCCAATCTTCCTGTTCTCCGGGCATCATTCAGGAGACGCATATGAATCCGGACACAACGAAAACTCTCGTCAGGATTGCGGCCGGGCTGCTCTTCATAGTTTTCCTGATGTGGATGATGCTAGCGCTTGAATCAGTGACCACGATACTACTTGTGGCCTTTTTCATGGCGTACATTCTTAATCCTCTGGCCACAGGCCTTGAATCTAAAGGTTTAGGTCGACCCATAGCCTCGTTTATAGCTCTATGTGTTGTTTTCGCAATCTGCGCCGGGCTGGTATTGTTGGTAGCGCCCGCGATTTTTTCAGAGTTGGCCGCGTTCTCCAAACGCGCCCCTCGTTATTTTTCAAAACTTCAGGAATTCGCTGGCAATATTTTTCAATCTCTGCCCCTAGACTTGCCGCAGGACTGGAATGAGCTGATTCAACTGGCGTTCGATAGGATCAAAGAATCATTACCTAAAATAACTTACGCTGCCGGAACAATTATCTCGTCGATTTTTGCTTCAACTATAAGCGTCCTATCCGCAATTTTCAAAATTGTTCTTGTGCCAATCATTGCCTATTATCTCCTGGTATCGTTCAACAACATAATCAGTGGAGCTGTAGAACTGATTCCAGCCTACACCAGGGGACCGATTGTAAACAAATTTCGAGAAATTGATACAGTTATTGCCGCTTTCGTTAGGGGACAACTGACAATTGCTCTAATTCTGGCGGTTCTTTACAGCTTTGGATTCATCATTATTGGAATTGATCTCCCCGTCGTGCTGGGGATCCTCTCCGGCGTACTTTTTGTTGTTCCGTATCTCGGAACGCTGGTCGCAATTGTTGGTGGATCTTTAATGGCTTTTGTCAAATTCGGAGATGTCTGGCATGTTGGGTACGTTCTCTTATGGATTGGCGTGGCGCAATCGTTTGAATCGTACTTTCTAACACCACGAATTGTAGGCCAAGCTGTTGGGCTTAATCCTGTCGTTTATATCCTTGTCTTGATCGTTGGCGCTAACCTCTTTGGATTTGTCGGAATGCTTGTCGCCATTCCTGTGGCTGCAGTAACAAGGGTCTTGTTGGTTTCCGCTATCGAGGCTTATCGTAAATCATATCTGTATACGGACACGGAAAGAAAATCTGAAATCTCGGACTAGTCCTTAAAAGGCTCTGTACTT
>JAJYDQ010000024.1:0-4495 GCA_021777225.1 Deltaproteobacteria bacterium | reverse complement strand
AGTGTTGAATCATCTAAAAAATCGGATCGCGAGACGGCCCTGTATGTGGTTGCGACCCCGATTGGAAATCTCGATGATATTACCTTCAGAGCAATTGAGACTTTGCGAAATGTTGACGTCATTGCCTGTGAAGATACCAGAACTAGCCGGGTATTGTTGAATAACCGGAACATTTCGACCCCGTTAATCAGTCTTCATCGTTTCAATGAGAACAAAAAAACACAGACAATCATCGAATATCTGCAGACTGGACAAAGTGTCGCGTTGATTTCAGACGCCGGCACGCCTAACATATCCGATCCTGGTTTTAGACTTGTTCGCTCGGTGATGGAAACAGGCTTTCGTGTTGTTCCCATTCCAGGGCCATCCTCAATCATCACAGCGCTATCAGTCGCCGGGATTGATGGTTCTTCCTTTGTGTTTATGGGTTTCAGTCCGAAAAAGGACTTAGCTCTCAGGTCCTTCTTTCAAAAAATCGATTTAGAGCAGCGGACTGTAGTGTTCTTAGAACCAGCCCGGCGGATCATGAAAGTTATCGGTGTGGCCCTTGAATTGCTCCCCGGCAGAAGGCTGGTTTTGTGCCGGGAGATGACCAAGAAGTTCGAAGAAATAATTTCAGGTAAAGTAGAATCAGTATATGAACAGCTTGCAGAAAGAGACAACATTAAAGGCGAATTTGTGGTCTTGATTGAGCATTCGAAGAAGGTTCCAGCAATTGATATCGAACAGTTGGTCCTGGATTTAATGCAAGAGGGCTATTCAGGAAAGAGGCTGGCGAGTGAGGCCCAAATGAGATATCAGGTCTCTAAAACCGCAGCATACGCCAAATTTCTCAAAATTATAAAGTCAAAATCTGAAACTGATTCCTAATCGTAATGTCCGTGGTTTTGCGCTTTTATAGCTCGTAAATGTGTGATTTTCTTCTTGACTCGATGGTCATTCTATTGCGAAACTAATTGGTTAGGATTTGAACCTGGAGATAAGAATGGAAAAGCCATCCAATAAATCGATGAATCTCACTCTCTCTACTGCCTTGACGGATTCCACAGAGAACAGTCCCTCCGACTGGCCAATTCATGATAACCTGGCCAGCCTGCAGCGAATGCGGGATGAAGCAAGGGGAGGTGGCGGCCCAAAACGTGTCGAACAACAACACGCTCGAGGTAAACTAACAGCCCGGGAAAGGGTTGATCTGCTTCTCGATGAAGGTTCATTTGAAGAATTTGATATCTTGAAATCTGGGCGAGGCGGCCATCTCGGTGGAGAAAAGGGGCACCTAAGCGACGGTGTAATTACTGGTCACGGGACTATTGATGGGAGAGAAGTATTCCTCTTCAGTCAGGATTTTACAGTGATCGGCGGTTCACTGGGAGAAGCTCACTCTGAGAAGATAGGTAAAGTAATGGACCACGCTGTTCGAGTCGGAGCGCCTTTTATTGGCCTTAACGACTCGGGCGGCGCCCGTATTCAGGAAGGTGTGGATTCTTTAGCGGCATATGGACAGATCTTCAATCGAAACGTCATGGCCAGCGGTGTAATTCCTCAGATATCATGCATTATGGGGCCTTGCGCGGGTGGCGCCGTATATAGCCCCGCTATGACCGATTTCACTTTTATGGTTGAACATTCATCATACATGTTTGTTACTGGACCAAATGTCGTCAAGACCGTTATTCATCAGGATATTTCACTTGACGACCTTGGAGGGGCTGGGGTCCATTCCTCAAAAAGCGGAGTGGCCCATTTCGTCCTGCCAAATGATATATTTTGCATTAGGGAAGTTCGACGTCTCATAAACTACCTCCCTTCAAACAACATGCAGAAACCCCCATTTCTGGATCTCCGAGACCCAATTGACCGAAAGGACCCGACGTTGGATTATCTCGTCCCGGCAAGTCCTAACCAACCATATGATATGAAGGTGCTTATTAATAGCGTCCTGGATGGAGCTGAGTTTTTTGAAGTTCAGTCGCGCTTCGCAAAAAACCTTATTGTTGGGTTCGGTCGTCTTGGAGGACAAACAATTGGGCTTATAGCAAATCAACCGGCGGTTCTCGCCGGCGTGCTTGACAGTAACGCTTCAGCCAAAGGCGCTCGCTTCGTCCGGTTCTGCGACGCTTTCAATATTCCACTTATTTGTTTTGTGGATGTTCCCGGTTTCATGCCCGGCCCGGAACAGGAACACGGTGGCATCATTCGACATGGAGCAAAATTACTTTACGCTTTCATAGAGGCCACTGTTCCGCGGATAACCGTGGTAATGCGTAAAGCGTATGGTGGCGCCTACATCGTTATGAACTCTAAACACATCGGCGCGGATATAAACTATGCCTGGCCAACTGCGGAGATTGCAGTACTGGGGCCCAGAGGAGCCGCTGAGGTCATCTACCGCAAGGAAATTCAGGAATCAGCGGATCCTGCTGCTGCTCTTCTGGAGAAGGAAGGATTTTACAGAAAAACTTTTGCAAATCCCTTTCTTGCCGCTAAGCGCGGCTATATTGATGACGTCATTTTCCCCAGAGACACAAGAGGTCGTCTAATTCGTAGTCTACAGTTTCTTGAGGGTAAACGGGGTAAAAGCCCTCAACGTAAACACGGAAATATTCCACTTTGAGGACAGACAGAGTGTTCGACAAAATACTAATCGCAAACAGAGGAGAAATTGCGGTTCGGATAATACGGACCTGCAAGCTCATGGGTATTAAAACAGTCGCCGTATACTCTGAAGTTGATTTCAGATCACCCTATGTTCAGGTGGCTGATGAATCCTGCTTGATTGGGCCTGCTCGCGCCCAAGACTCATTTCTGAATCCGGTAAAAATCCTAGAAGTTGCTGTGTCTCTAGGATGTCAGGCAGTGCATCCTGGATACGGTTTCTTGTCCGAGAACCCCGAATTTGCCCGCATGGTCCTGGAAGCTGGGTTGGTTTTCATAGGACCAACAGTAGAGGCTATTGCCTTACTAGGCGACAAAATGGCTTCAAAGGCGCTTGCGATAAAAACTGGCGTGCCTGTGGTTCCTGGACGTCAAGAACCGGTTGCGAGCCTGGAAGAGGCATTGAAGACCGCTAAAGAGATCGGCTTTCCTGTTCTGCTTAAGCCTGCGGCTGGAGGCGGAGGCCGCGGTATGAGAATAGTAAATGACATGACAGAGCTTCCTGGCGCTTTAGAATCGTGTCGAACAGAGACTCAAAAAAGCTTTGGCGATGACAGGATATTTGTCGAGCGATTCATCACGAGGCCCCGCCATATCGAAATTCAAATCATCGGTGACAATTTCGGAAATATTATCCATCTCGGCGAGCGCGAATGCTCCATCCAGCGTCGTTATCAGAAAGTGATCGAAGAAACCCCTTCTAGGGCGGTCCATGAATCTCTGCGCGACGAAATGGGAAAAACGGCATGTGGCCTCGCTAGAGCGGCGGGTTATACCAGCGCCGGTACGGTGGAATTCATTCTCGACGCCGAAAGGAATTACTATTTCCTGGAAATGAATACCCGGTTACAGGTAGAACACCCGGTAACTGAACTGGTAACAGGGCTGGATCTAGTTGAGCTTCAAATTCGAATCGCCGCGGGAGAACCCTTAAACATTGAGCAGAAAGATGTCTTGATGAAAGGATGGGCGATCGAAGCCAGGATATGCGCGGAAGATCCATCCCGGGGGTTTTTACCTACTACGGGAATGATAACGAGATATGCCATTCCTACTGGTAAGAATGTTCGTGTCGATAGTGGAATTGACGCAGGAAGCGTAATTACGATCCACTATGACAGCCTGCTGACAAAAGTATCCGCTTGGGGCGCAAACAGAGAGGAAGCAAGGAAGACCCTTATAAGGGCCCTGAACGGATACCACATTGAAGGAATTACCACCAATCTTGATTTTGTAAATTCGGTTTTGTCCCATTCTGCTTTTGCGAGCGCTGAACTCTCAACCAATTTCATAGACGAACACTATGAAGATGGACAGAGCAGAATACCCCCTTCTGAACAAGATCTTCATTACATGACAATGGCCGCCGTGCTGGTCTCGCATACCCGCAGGAATCTTGTCCGAGATTCTCTCCGACCTATGAGTCCTCATGTAGGCGGAGCTGAACCCCCTCCAGCTATTCACAAATATGTGGTCAGGACTTCTCACAACGTGTTCGACGTCCTTTTGGAGGGTTCAGAGCAAAATAGAAGATGGAATGTCACCGTCAATGATAAACTGTACAAAGTTGTCGCCCCGGAATTTGAATATTACAGGCGACGTTTAAAACTATACATTGACGGTATTGCAAATATGTTTCGCCTTCAGTACCTGGACAATCACATTAGGGCATATTATTGCGGAATTGTTAGAATATTTGAAATATATACCCCTTTGGAGTGGAGCCTCGCTCACTTTATGCTTCGCGACATAAAGCCTGTTCAGGAAAATTCTCTAAGGTGTCCAATGCCAGGCCTAATTACCGCTGTCATTGTTGAAGAAGGAACTCAAGTCCGCAAGG
>JAJYDQ010000023.1 GCA_021777225.1 Deltaproteobacteria bacterium | reverse complement strand
GCGCAATCTTTCACGAAAAGAATAAGGGAACGCCTAATCCTCAACTCTCATTGGGATTAACCTAAATTTTTGGGGAAAGTCCTGTTCAATTAATTATTGACCGGCTCGTTCATATATGTTTAAATAATTCGTTTATGTAACATAATTTACTCCGTTCCGAAAGGAGGGCTCGCGATGGGGGTCCAAGGCTATTCATTTTCTTCCGAATCTGTCACGGAAGGTCATCCAGATAAAATCGCAGATAAAATTTCCGACGCGGTCCTTGACTCCATGATAGAGCAGGATCCTCGTTCTCGAGTTGCTTGCGAGACACTAGTTACTACCGGCGTTGCTCTGGTGGCGGGCGAAATCACAACCAAGGCCATAGTCGATATTCCTCACGTTGTACGTAAAACGATCTCTTCCATAGGTTACGACGACGCTGAAATGGGTTTCGACAGCAATACTTGCGCTGTAATGGTAACTCTTGACAAACAGTCCCCGGATATTTCAATGGGCGTTACCGCCGGCGAAGGCTTGTTCAAGGAGCAAGGAGCTGGAGATCAGGGACTCATGTTCGGTTTCGCCTGCGATGAGACACCTGAATTGATGCCAATGGCAATCAGTTACGCTCACAAATTGACAGCTCGACTGACCGAAGTCAGAAAATCGGGAGTTTTAGGTTTTCTCAGGCCTGATGGAAAATCCCAGGTCACTGTCCGATATGAGGGAGACAGGCCAATAACGGTCGAGACTGTTGTAATTGCCTCTCAGCACTCCTCTGATGTTTTGTATGACACCATCAAGGAAGGAATAATTGAAGAAGTAATTAAAAAAGTCATCCCAGACAAAATGCTGACCAAGGACACCAAGTATCTCATAAACGCGACGGGTCGTTTCGTTGTGGGAGGCCCGATGGGTGACTGCGGATTAACTGGCCGGAAAATCATCGTTGATACCTATGGTGGTTATGGGGCTCACGGTGGTGGGGCATTCTCGGGAAAAGATCCGTCCAAAGTTGATAGATCAGCGTCTTACATGGCGAGACACGTTGCCAAGAACATAGTGGCCGCCGGGATAGCCCCCAAATGTCTCGTTCAGGTGGCTTATTGTATCGGTTATCCTGAACCTGTTTCCCTCATGGTTAATACCTACGGCACGGGAAAAATTGATGACGGGAAATTGACCGATGCGGTTACAAGGACATTTAGCTTCAAGCCTGCAGCCATAATTGAATATCTTAAGCTGCTGAGACCAATCTATCACAAGACCGCCGCTAATGGGCATTTCGGAAGAGACGATCCGGATTTCACTTGGGAGTCTACCGACAGAGCGGAAGAATTACGAAAAATGGCCGGGATCTAACCGGACCAACAATCATAAGGCCATCATAAAAATTGTCGACACTTTTATAACACAAGGAGTTCTTATGGATCACGATATTAAGGACATCGCACTCGCTGCGGCCGGAAAACTGAGAATAGAATGGGCGGAGCGCAGCATGCCGGTCCTCCGAATGATACGCGAGCGATTCAGCCAGGAAAAACCTCTCTCTGGAATCGTTCTGGCGGCATGTTTGCACGTAACCACCGAAACCGCGTCTCTCGTGCGTACACTGAGCGCTGGTGGAGCTAAAGTCTATCTTTGCGCCTCCAATCCTCTTTCAACACAGGACGATGTCGCCGCGGCGCTTGTCTCCGAAGGATTTAATGTGTTTTCAATAAAAGGCGAGGATACGGAAACGTATTACAAACATATTAACGCCTGTCTCGATGCAAAGCCGAACATCTCAATGGATGACGGCGCTGATCTCGTTAGCTCCATTCATTCAAAGAGACAAGACCTTGTTAAGCATATAATCGGCGGCACTGAAGAAACTACCACAGGTGTTATTCGTCTTAAAAGCATGGCGGACAGCAACGTACTGCTGTTCCCTGTCATAGCCGTAAACGATTCCAACACCAAGCATTTTTTCGACAATCGATACGGAACGGGACAAAGTACTATTGACGGCATCCTTCGCGCTACCAACCGTTTGTTGGCTGGTTCCTGGTTTGTGGTTAGCGGCTACGGTTGGTGTGGCAGAGGTCTGGCGTCAAGAGCGTCTGGCATGGGAGCAAGAGTAATCATCACTGAAGTTGCCCCTTTGAGGGCTCTGGAAGCTGCAATGGATGGTTATTCGGTAATGCCTATGGAACAGGCTGCGCCCATGGGGGATTTCTTCTGCACTGTCACCGGAGACCGAAGTGTAATTAGAAAAGAGCACTTTGAACTTATGAAAGATGGCGCTATTGTTTCAAATTCCGGCCACTTCAATGTTGAAATTGACATCGAGTCTCTCGAGAAACTGGCTGTTTCCAGAAGAATAATTAGGGACTTTGTTGAAGAATTTACAATGCCAGACGGCAGGCGCATCACTCTGCTTGGCGAAGGCCGCCTTATTAACCTGGCCGCGGCGGAGGGTCACCCTTCGAGCGTAATGGATATGAGTTTCGCCAATCAGGCCCTAGCTTCGGAGTTTCTGGTCAAAACCGGATCAACTCTTTCAAAAAAGGTCCACAAACTGCCAGACCATGTAGATAACGAAATAGCCAAACTCAAACTTGAATCCATGGGTATCCGGATTGACACACTAACCCCGGAACAGGAACAATACCTGAATTCCTGGCAAATAGGGACTTGACAGTTCATAGGTTGTTTGCGAATTATTGTGGGACCTTTCCGTTTTGTCGTAGGCGGAATATCAATCATCATTGTGAGCAAATAGACTTTTAGTTCCAGCCTCTTATCCGTGCCGGGAGCGTCTCATAGGGAATGACTCCCGGCGCAGCGACAATCCAAATTGACCGATTTTAATTGCGTTGTCAGCCCATTGAATCGGAATTTCGATCTATAAACACACGCTGTAGTCTTATCCTCATTGTTTGGAGGGCAAAATTGGGAATTCCGGTAGTAGAAGAAAACAGGAAGACTGTTTACTCCGTGCTTGTCGTGGATGACGATCCGGAGGTCGGACAATTTATGCTAGGTTGCGTTCAGCATCTAGGACACGATGTAGATTGGAGCAGCCACCCTTATGATGCGCTGGAACTCATTGCCAGGAAGAAATATGACCTGGTCGTAACCGACCTAAAAATGCCCGATATGGACGGATTAACTTTACTTAAACGTATCAAGAACTTGAATGACGATACGGAAGTTATCGTGATCACCGGTTATGGTTCCATAGAGAACGCCCTGGACTGCATTAATGCCGGCGCAGTGGACTATTTGATTAAACCTTTTAGCGTAGAGCAAATCCAGGTCGCTTTGATCAAGACAATCCGCCATATTGAACTCAAGACATTGGCCAAAGAGCGAGAGCATTATCTCGAGATGTCCTATGAAGATGCCTTGACAGGGGTTTATAATCGCCGTTTTTTCGATGAGTCTCTGAAACTGGAAATCATAAAATCTTCCAGGCGTCAAACTCCATTCTGTCTCCTTATGATAGATGTCGATCACTTCAAAACGTTTAACGACACTTTTGGGCACCAAATGGGAGACGAAGCCCTGTCCAAACTTGGCGCCGTTTTTAGATCAACATGCAGAGGATACGACATTGTCACAAGGTATGGGGGGGAGGAGTTCGCCATAATATTCCCGGAAACTGAGAAAGAGGTGGCTTCCACCCTGTGTGACCGTTTAATGAACGAAATAGAAAACCTGGCGAAAGACCTCCCTAAAATATCTGAAACAGAAGGACTCGCTGTTTCAATAGGAGTAGCGTGTTTTCCGCACGACGCTGATAGCGCCAGACAACTCATCGAACGAGCAGACATCGCACTTTATGAGGCAAAACGTACTGGTAGACGGAAGTACAAGATATACGGAATGTTTTGATCATTAGAACCTTAAAATCTGGTGAAGTCTCTGCAATCCTTTTCAAACTCCGCCGAAATTTCCTCTGTTAGCGAAGGTTTGATTTCGAGGAGGACTTCGAGAAAAATTTCCGTATCAAGCAGGTAATCCGAGCCTGCCTGTAGCTCTCTCTCAAAGGCCTTTTGAGTTACTTTTTGAAATAAATATTCGATGTCAGCCGGTGTAAACAGGGGCATCAACGAAACGAGTTTCTGCACATCGACCTTACCAGCGTTGGTTTTTGAGAGATAGTGTTCAAAGATTGTTTTCTGTCCATCCGCATCTAATCCACCTACTGGAATTATAAGGTCGAACCTGCCTGGTCTCAACAATGCCGTGTCAAGCTGCCTTATATAGTTGGTAGCGCAAACAAACAACCTCTTGCCTGGTTGCCTCTTAAATAGAGGTACCTGCTTAAGGAACTCATTTGTTATAGATTTGTCTATCCGGGAAGCCTTGTCACGATTTCCGGCAATTTCTTCAAATTCATCTACAAAGATTACAGCGCCTTCCAAACGGCTGGTCGTTTCCATGAGGTGCTTCAGGTTTTTTCCCAAGCGATCCTGGCCGTCGGCCATGAGATCACTGGGGCTCACTTCTATAAACCACCAGTCTAAGATCCCTGCTATAGCCTTCACAAAGTGAGTTTTCCCCGTTCCTGGAGGCCCGAAGAAAATTATAGTTTTGGGGGGAACAACCCCGTGCTTTTGGGCAAGGTCTACCTTTGTAAGTGGTAATATGACTCTTTTTTCTACGATCTGCTTAGGAGGCTGGGAATCAGAAATTGTGTCCCAGACGGACCTATCAACCAACTGAGCGCCCAGTTCTCTCAATGTGTTGACTTTATCGTCGTCTATTTGTTTGTCATTGATGACATCGATGTTCTCAATGTAGTCGAGACAAGCCACTTTTATTCCGGCGTCCCTTCCCAGTTTCTCAGACAAAAACCACTTGTGTTGCAAGATTTTTAGCCAAATTTCAGATGCTATTTCCGGCTCATATTTTTGTCCTGTGTAACTAAATATCTTGGAAACACATTCCTCAGACGCCGGAATATTAGCCACTATGTCCATTATTGCCTCCTGAAAAAGTCTGGCAGGTACTCCTTTTTATGACGTACCTGCCGGAAACAGGCTATTTACATGTTAGGAAAGGACATGTCAAGGTCGTTTAAGTTCCAGCGGACTCCGTGTCCAAATAAAACGGGGCCGCCCCACATCTAATTCATTCTAATCTATGAACTAAAGACATTTTTGTTCTTAGTTGTTACTCTTATATCAGATTTAGGGTCACTTTATTAAGAAATGACTCAACTTATGTTAATTTTAAGCTCGAAATATATCCCAGCTCAAAGCTTGTCGGCGCATGAATCGAGAACGGGTGAATTTTGAATCTACCACAGACAGTAGGCAGGCGTTTTATGGCAAATTTTAATGACGCCAACATAATTATCCAGGAAGTTTCTGCGAGAGACGGGCTTCAAAACGAACCTCAGATCCTTTCCGTGTATCAGAGGATACAGATTATCGATGCTCTTTCTAGGGCTGGGTTGAGCCGAATACAGATAGGGGCTTTTGTCAACCCTCGTCTTGTACCGCAGATGGCGGATTCTGATCTCGTTTGGAGCGGCCTCGACCGTAATAAAAAGGATATCCGCTACACGGTCCTGATTTTAAACGACAGAGGAATGGAGACAGCGCTTAATCTAAAAGTGGAGCACATTGAAATTTATGTGTCGGCTTCTGAGACACATAGCCTTAAGAACTCTCACATGGAAATGAAAAAGGCTTTAGACAACGCGGCTGGAATCGTCCGTCGAGCCGGACAAGCAGGGATGAGTATAACTGCAGGAATAATGTGCGCATTCGGCTGCTATTATGAGGGACCCATTCATAGTGACATAGTGTGCGCCATGGTCTCCAGATTACTGGATGCAGGCGCAACAGAAATTGGCTTGGCCGACACTACAGGGGTGGCTAAACCCGAAGAGGTAAAATCAATGATCTCACAGGTCGGAAAACTGGCGCCCCTGGAAATGATAGGATTGCACTTGCACGATACTCGCGGATGCGGTTTACAGAATGTCGAAGCTGGGCTCGATTCCGGTATCAGAAAATTTGATTCTTCGGTTGGTGGGATTGGTGGTTGTCCGTTTATTCCCGGAGCCACCGGCAACGTACCTACAGAGAAAGTCGTTGAACTGGCTGAGAGACTGGGGTTCAAAACCTTCATTGATCTTGGGAAACTCAGAATTGCAGAATCGATCATAAGGAGTTTTTTGGATTCATCAAATTATTGAAACCAAAATCCAGCTATCTTGCCATTTTCCATAAATATCTTTGCAAGAGCGTCATCGAACCCATCTCTATATTCAATCTTCCAAAGTGTCCCGACAAGATCAGCCTGCTTGAATTCCGTGAGAAATTTTACGTCATATCCATTCTTGAGATGTTGCGCGAGTCTTTCAGAAACGTTGTGAAAATGCTGTTCAGATATTCTTGATTTGAAATAATCTGATCCTCCCTCAATAAAAGTCCCATACTGATCATTTTCAATGCATTCGAGCAATTTGATCACCTGAGCGCGCTCATCAGGGTGCTGCGGTTGAGTTTGAGCTTTTGCGATTCTGTCTGCCGTCGGAACGAATAAAATAAAAACCAATGTCAAAACCAATATTCGTGTACAATCCATCTTGGCGTCCTTTCATTGCATGACACTTTTGAAACACGCGATGCCACCGGACTTTGTATACCAAAAGGAAGTAGACGCGCCAATGGGCCGGGTGGCGCGCTGCGAAGCGCGAGTGCGAAAATGTGCTTCCAAATAGCAATATAGGGCCAGTTTTCAAGCAGAGAATAACGAAGTTCCTAAAATTTTCTTTGAAACCATAGCTATGGCATTATATATATGGCCAACGCCTTATTTTTTCCAACTGAGAGAACTAACAATTTGTAGATGAGGACGGGGTTTCATGGTTGCAGCGTATCGGCTTCACGTCTACAGGCTTACTGTCAAAAATGTTTTATACTCCAAAATGATGTCAGACGCTGGGATTTTGTATATCCGGGATTCTAAATGAAAACTGGGATCCTGTTAGCGGCCAATCTTTGCCTTCTCGGGTTGTTTCTATTCCTGCTGTTCAGGAAGAACGGCCTTTCTTACTACAAAGACGGCCGTGTTTGGCTTACCTGGCTCGCAGTAGCCGTCATAACCTTGATGGATGAATTGACATCGGTCTTCTACGCGCCTGCCGAAGCCCACAGGTTTATAGGACCAAGCGCCATTGTATTTATAGCGTTTACGGCCGCATTCATTCATTACATGACAACCAGGTTGGTTGAAATTGCTGAGATCCTTGAGCATCACAAGATATTCGGTGGCGGGGTTTATTCATTCTCTTATCTGGTTCTAGGTCCTACGGTATCATTCATAGCTGTTTCATCCATAATGGTAGACTATATATTGACAGCGTGTCTTTCCGCTGTGAGCGCCGTAGAAAACGCGACGTCTTTTTTCGTCCTGCCACATTTCTGGAAAATGGCCATATCGATAGCGATAGTATGGGGAGTAGCGGGCCTTAATATACTAGGACTAAAGGAAAACGCCCGTTTCACTTTCTGTATCTTCATCTTGGCCGGTCTGGTATTTTTCAATCTGATAGTCGGCGGAGTGATCTCACTGGACGCCGATTCCATTGTTCGTTTAAAGACTTCCGTCGATCATGTTTCTGAACGACTTCAGACTGGATCCTGGACCAGAGACTACGGGATCTTTATAGCGTCAATTGCGAGTTGTGTGCTTGCGTACTCCGGGGTTGAATCGGTTCTGCAAACAGCTGGCCTCGTCAAATCGTGGCGAGAAATCGGAAAAGCTTACATATTTCTTGCGTTAACCGTTGGTTTGATCACTCCAATTGTGGCGGCCCTTGCCTTATCCGCCCCTATCGATTTTGCCAAGCACGAAGGGGACCTCATAACCCATTACGCATCAATGGTCAATGGCGTCTGGTTTGGTATTTCTACAGCCGCCCTAGCTAGCCTGACGCTCATAATGGCGGTCAACACCGCTTTTGTAGCGTCAAGTGAACTTCTGGACGCTGTTTTCGGAAGGTACGGTTTTCGCTGGTTTATCGCAACAAACAAGAGAGCTTCTTTATTCCGAATTCATTTAACTAACGCAATAGTTTTTACGGCCATCATACTTATAACTCAGGGAAGCCAAATGATACTGGCGGACATGTATGCGATTGGACTGGTCGCCAGTTTCTGCATCAACATGGGGTCTTTGATCATCTATCGCTATTTCATGGGGACCAAAGAGGTCATCCAGTTCAACACCAACAGACTGGTAACATTGGTAATCTTTTTCGTCTTTGTAAGTTGTTTCCTGTTCCTGGCATGGATGAAACCTCACGGGACTACGCTCTGGGCGACCATCACAACCTTGGTCCTGGTAGCGGGTTTATTGGTAGCCAAAAAGAAAGCGCCTGAAATAGGGTCAATCGCTGCCACTGACAGCCATATGGATTTGATACTTTACCTTGCCGATTCGCCTGAAAAGGATGTCCAGATATTTTTCCGAAGGCCCAGAGAGGAAGCCATTTCAAAGCCTAAAGGGAATGAAGCTTATGTGACCTTTTACAACCCGAGGCACGGCACACCCGCAAGATTGGCCTCAAATCATTTCCGGATGGTAGTTGTAAGAAGGAGTGTCTACCAGCACATTATTGCGGTGTTAAAGGTTATTGAATACGAGTTCCAGGACCGTGAAGTCAAAGTTCATTTTGGATGGCCATTGTCTTCATGGATTGATCGGCTGTCCATCGGTGTAATGGTGTTTAACATAATGAGGCTTCCTCGAAAGTTTCCGAACTTTAATTTCACAATAAATTATCCGGGTCGAAACTTTAATCAGATCCGCAAATGACAGTGTGGCTTTGTTGAGATAGCTCAAGTCTCTAGCGATTGCGCAAAACTTTAAGTCCCTCAAACCATAGAATACTTGTGATACCCGCTCCCAAACATATAACCAGATCATTTATGTGAAGTTGACAGAAATTAAAAAGGTCCTGCAAGATAGGCACATATAGCGCCGCTCCCAGGAAGATCAGTGTGCCTCCAGAGACCCACCATAGAGCGACATTTGGAGTCCCCAAAGTCTGGACGATAGTTTTGGACCAGGAACGGTTGGCAAAGATTAGTCCAAGATTTGCAACCACAAGTGTTGTAAATGCCAGAGCCCTTGCATCAGATTCACTATGGCCTCGGTACAAAGCGCTCGCATAAACGAGAAAAACTATCGCCAGCACGCCCAAGCCTTGGAGGAGACTCAAAACGATAATTCGCGGGCCGAATAATTTCTCGTCGTGTTTTCTAGGCGGGCGTTTCATAACATTATCTTCCCCTGGTTCCGCCTCAAAGACCAGAGAGCACGCTGGATCAATTATGAGTTCCAGAAAAGCGACGTGTACGGGATACAGCACCAGAGGCCATCCTAGCAAAACTGGAATAAGGGAAATTCCGGCTATTGGTACATGAACAGCGAAGATATACGCCATCGCTTTCCTGAGATTATCATAAATTCTGCGTCCTATTTTGACCGTCTCAACAATCGATGAAAAATCATCATTCAGTAGGACAAGCGCCGCCGATTCTCTGGCTACATCAGTGCCTCTTCCTCCCATTGCTATACCGATGTGTGCGGACTTTAAAGCCGGAGCGTCATTGACTCCATCACCGGTCATGCCCACAGTCTCTCCGTTAGCTTTCAGGGCATCGACAAGTCTCAATTTTTGTTCAGGGATCACTCTTGCGAATACATTCACCGTTTTGAGGCGTTCCTGTAATGCCGAATCGTCAATTGTATCCATTTCCGAGCCCGTGATGCATTTGTCCCACGATTTAAGGCCAATCTTTCTCGCGATACTTCGTGCAGTGTCAGGATAATCCCCTGTAATCATTATCACACGTATGCCTGCCTCATAGCACTCCCTGAGCGCCTCGGGAACACTTGGGCGGACAGGATCAGCAAATCCGACCAGGCCTATGAACTGAAAACTGAAGTCATGCTGCCCATCAGGGAGGGGAGAATTCTTACAGAATGTCTTGGCGACGCCCAGGACACGTAGTCCCTCTGAGGCCATGGAGCGGGTTACCTCAGATAATACTTCCGCTGATTGCGTTTCATCCAGATGGCAAAGGTCTGCAATGGCTTCAGGAGCCCCTTTGGCGGCTACGACGAATTCGCCATCGTGACTAAATCTCCAAACATGTGAGATCGAGAGCAACTCTCTCGACAGTGGATATTCATGAACAAGTTCCCACTGCCCATGCAAGTGTTCGCTGTCCAGGAGAAACGTCTCACCCAATTCAATAAGGGCCTTTTCCATGGGATCGAATGGATCCCGATTACCTGCAAGGATGCCAAATTCAACAAGCTCGTGGAACTCTTCCGGTAGGGGCGCTTTGTTATTGTGGTCAATGGAGAGGAATTCTCCATTAGCGAATAGCCTGTTCACAGACATCCGGTTCAGTGTCAAGGTCCCGGTCTTATCCACGCACAGCACAGTAGCCGCCCCAAGAGTTTCAATCGCGGTCACCCTGCGTGTCAAAACCTGCTTTTGCGAAATGCGCCATGCGCCTAACGCAAAAAATATTGTTAGGACAACGGGAAATTCTTCAGGGAGCATTGCCATGGCCAAGGTGATACCTGCAAGAACCGCATTCAACCATGTCCCTCGGGTCAGACCAAAAATGATGACGACGAAAACACAGAGAGTTAATCCAAAGATTGCAAGGTTACGCACAAGGCGACCAGTTTCTTTTTGGATTGAAGTTTCATCTGTCTCAATGCCTTGTAGGGCCTTGCCTATCTTGCCCATTTCCGTGTGAATACCGGTAGCGCGAACACGTGCGATTCCCCTGCCCTGCACTACCAACGTCCCGGAATACACACACGGCTGGTCTTCCCCCCCTGGTCGTTTCATTTCACACGAGTCATCTTCGGAAATCTTTCTAACAGGCGCTGATTCGCCTGTAAGTAGGGATTCATCGACACTGAGATTTAGACTGTACAATAGGACCCCGTCTGCAGGGACTCTATCACCTTCAGAGAGAACCGCCAGATCATCACAAACGACCTCCCGACCTGATATGCGCTTGATTTGGTTATCTCGTATAACGAGGGCCCGAGGACTGGAAAGATCTCGAAGAGCATCTAGCGCCCGTTCGGCCTTCCTCTCCTGATGTAGAGTTATCCCCAAAACAACTATTACGAACCCGAGCAGAATTAAAGCTTCTTTAGGATTTCCCAGCAGGAGGTAAATTATCCCGCAGGCGACCAAAAGCACGAACATGGGTTCGCGAATCACACCGAGAGCAATGAACAAAACGCTGCGTTTTTTGGATGAAGGCAACTCATTGTAACCAAGTTCTTGCAAACGGTTCACTGCTTCAGCCTCTGAAAGGTGAGGCACGGCATTAAGGTCTATCCCCTCGATCATTATATTGGCTCCCATGGCGACTTGATTTTTGTTTTAGAGTTCGGTGACGAAAATTTGCCTTTCGTATAAACGAACTTTTACTACAATCTTTGGACTCACATCTTATGACATACATCAGATCATGATTGGCGCCATTTTGCTCGTTGATAAGACAAAAATCTGGACATTCAAGCCTGCTGTCATATATTATTGTTAATATTCGTTAGAATGTTTTAGTTAAACTGCAATTACCCAACATAGTCTATAGGGGATATGAGGTTTTTTCAATCTCAGTTTAAGGTGCCCTCATTAATAATTGGCCGATGTTTCGCAGATTTTGGGTAGTCCAGTATCTAGATTTTGAGCCTTAGTTCTCAAAAATTGGTAGATCGATAAGGAGGAGTAAAATGATTTTTAGGCTTATGGGCGGATTTTTACTTTTGATTCTTTCAGCCATGCCATGTTTGGCCGCTGACCCACCGGCGACAGTGGCTGTCACAACAGGAGGTAAAAATGTGACTAGTGTCGAACCAAAAGGAAAGGAAGTATCGGAATCGTGTGTGGAACCAGCCAAAGGCCCAATCGCTCCGAATCAACAACAATCGAGCGTAGGGCAGACGCCGGTCCAATCCTCTTCCATGCCTCCCATGGCTAGAGTTGGAAAGCCTGCTCCTGATTTTGAAGCAAACGCTTTTCAAGACGGCAAATTCAAAAACATCAAGCTTTCGGATTACAAGGGTCGTTGGGTTGCGCTATGTTTCTACCCAGGTGATTTTACCTTTGTTTGACCTACCGAACTGACCGCAGTTGCGGTCAAATATCCCGAATTACAAAAAATGGGTGTGGACGTATTAGCCGTAAGTACGGATAGTCGATTCTCGCACAAGATATGGCAGGAAACCGAATTATCAAAAATGGTTCCCAATGGGGTTCCTTTCCCGTTGTTAGCCGATTCAGGCGGAAAAATTGGTAAGGTTTACGGGGTTTATGAAGATGACGCAGGAGTCGACATTCGTGGGCGGTTCATCATAGATCCCGACGGTGTCATTCAGGGGATGGAGGTCTTGACGCCGGCGGTAGGTCGTAATGTCTCGGAACTGATTCGACAGGTTCAGGCTTTTCAGCATGTACGAAAAACAGGTGAGGCGACACCGTCAGGGTGGCAGCCGGGAAAACCCACACTGAAGCCTGGAGCGGACCTGGTCGGCGCCGTGTGGAAAGTATGGAAGCCTGAGATGGCTTTCTAATCGAGTTCCAGTGTCCTAATAGCAACACCAGCCTTAAATGAAATGAGAAAGGGCCCCCACTTTTTCTCGGGGCCCTTTTAGATTCAGAACTCGAAAAAGCGCCTATTCTTCGCTGTCTCCAGCTACCTGTCCGGTACCGTATGAAACCCCCTGAAGGCTCCCCTGAACCAGAAACGCATTGTAATTATCCAGGAGCCTCTTCATAATAGCTGACGAAAGATGCTTGTAAAAAAGCATGGCGTCGCGAGGGTATTTTTCCAGTATTTGATCAAGTTTGTTTTTGTTTATCTTGGCGATCTTGGTTGGAGTCGTGCATTTGGCGTCCGCTGTATAGCACTCACGGTCAAGCATGCTCGACAACCCGAATATTTCACCCGGTTGGCTCACTGTATAATCGATTTCTCCCTGTTTCCCAATTGCGAGTTCTACCCTACCGTCCATAAGGGTGAAAAAATAATCAGCCGGGTCATCCTGCCTGAAAAGAGTGGTTCCTGTATCATGCGATTCTTCGACCACGTAGGTTTTGATCTCGTTGATCGCTTCCACGCTTAGGTCACTAAAAAGTTTGGCTCTTTGAATGATCATGACATCTCCTCTCTTTCCTCTGGCTGCGCAAGCCGATGAAACGAGCCGTGCAGTGGATGTGGAGTCGCGTACAACTCTCAATAAAGGTTTGGCGCGTCAGATCATTGTTTCACATCGGACAATCTTGTAGTGAAACTACTATTGGAGTTCCCCCGAGTTACTTTTACCGCTTTACCTCCTTTCCCGTCCTTCAATTTACTGTGTTGTTAATTCTAACCAATAAGCCGTGGTTACGATTCCTGTCTTTTCAGTTACCTCCTTTCATGGCTCATCGATCAACATATCTAATAATCTAAGACACTTCTTTGTCTCTTCAAGTTCCTGTTTGTTTTCTTTCACTCCCAGGAATATGTACATTTTTCATAAAGATTTTCCCAGGAGTTGAGAGAAACCTCGATACGAATCATCTTGAATCCCCCTCAACTGACCTCGGATTGCATTTTAAGCTTGCGACTCTATTTCACGACAAGCACAGGACAAGGCGCAAGACGCACCAGTGCCTGGCACGTGCCTCCCATAACTCTATCATAGAGCGCTGAATGTCCCATAAAACCAATCACAAGCAGATCGTATTTGTTTTGAGTGACGAATTCTACAATGGTTTTTACCTCGTGCCCTATCATCACAAAGGGCTTTAGCGTTACACCCTGTTCCTTGGCTCTGGCTTGCGCCTGAGCAATCACTGAGGCGTAGAAAGTGTCCTGTGCGTCCTTTTCCTCAACAAATTCGTCTATTGTTCCAGGATAGCGCGGGACCTCCTCGACAGATATTGTGTGGACTTCGGTCCCTGCCAGCATAGCCAGTAATATGGCTTCTCCAAGAGCTTTAAATGACCCTCTCGAACCGTCAAGCCCGACTAGTATTTTTTTTAGCATGACTGTTAGCCTTTCTCAGGAATAGATTTTCTTAATGGAGTATCACAGGTTTTACCTATTGTAGCAGTCCCGATCATATCTATTGTTCTGGGTTTGAAAAACCACTGTGCAATTAAAGTGGGTACAACGGCGCTGCCAATGACTACAGTAACAAGAATCGTATATTGGTCCTGTGTTATGATTCCTCTCGTATATCCAAACAGTGCTGAAATACTGCCAAAAGTTAAGCCTGTGCTCATTAGCAGAGTGGTATACATTCCCGTCCTGCCAGTTAAATTGAACACCTTGGTCAAAGGGAAGACGCCAACAAATTTTGTCGCCATTTTTACAAGCAGTAAAGCGATGATTAGCCCAAAACCAGTATACATTGCTGAAAGTGAAACTATGGTTCCCGCTTTTAGAAAATAGAATGGTGTCAACAAAGCGAAGGTAGCGGTACGAAGATGTCTGACCATTTCCCGATTCTCTTTAAATATGTTTGCGACCACCAGACCCAAAAGGTATGCAGGCAGAACAGCTTCGCTATTAGCCTTGGTAGCCAACCAGCCGAGGCCAAACAGGATTATGAATAGCAGCTTTATTCCAGGCTCGCTTACGTGGTTGCTGAAAATTTTCAGAAATCCCCGTAGAAACCAAGGGGTAATAAATAGGACAATTGCCGTAACAATTGTGAAGGCTATCAGCCAATAGTTGTAATTGGCAAAAAGTACCCCCAAAGCTACTACCGTGCCTAAATCATTTACAAAGCAAGCGGCCAAAATAAGCTTGCCCAATTCTGTTTCGTTAAATCCAGTCTCTACCATGACAGCGTACACGACCGCCACCGACGTCGTAGACAGGGCTATACCGCAAATCATGGAAGCTTCCGGGGCCCAATGGGCTACGTAATAAGCGTAGGACATTGCTCCCAGAAAGGGAAAGAAAAAGGCTACTAAACCGATAGTCAAGGTTTCCTTTCCGTATTTGCGTAGGACATTTGTTTCAATTTCCGCTCCAGCCAGAAAAGTCAAAAGTATCGCTCCAAAACCGGCCAGAAAGCTTATCCATTCCGTGTGTGGGTCCAAACTCAAAAAATTTCCCCCCACGACTCCTACGCAGATTTCCACCAGGGCCACAGAAATTGCGGTGCGAATTGAGATAATACTGGCTACAAGCGCTAGTCCTATCCAAATCGTAGCTACATACCACGTGCTTTCCATAAAGTCCTCCAAACCTACTTGTTATCTAATGAATGATTCCCTGCAATTTGGGATATGCGTCGCAATCCCTCGATCAATTGATTCGCCCTCGGGTTCAAATATTCCTCCAAAGCATTTGGTACCTCACCGTAGCCCTTGAGATATCGTCCTTCGAGTTCCACAATTGGAGACCACATAACTGCGCATTTACCGACTATCATTTTGGGGACGCTATCGACCGTACGATCGAGTCCGAGAAAATCTCTAATCTCAAGCAGCAGTTTCCGGAGATCAGCCAGCTCAATCAAGAGCCTTTTTCTTTGCTCATCAGAAAGCGGGTTCAAAATCTCGAAAAAAACTGATCGAACTTCCTGTCCCTCTGCCCACCTGTCAAAACCGCAAAGCGCTTCGTCAAATAACGTCAACGTGACCGAAATCGCTCTTCTGTGGCTCTGTCTAATGACGATTTTATCCTCGCCGGCGGGAACGTGACCGACGATAGTTTTATCTATCATGGCTACACCTTGAGAGGGTTCCCGAAGATTGCGGATTTACCAAGTTCCGCTTCTATCTCCAGGATTTCCACGGTACGTGTGGCATAACTATCTTTAATTACGGTGAGAAATATAAAACCCACCGGACGGTGGGGCATATTACTAAAAAACTCCCACCGTGCGTTCTTACACAGTAGGAGTTATCAGCCTATTGGCGTTTCTTGAGGGGAACTCCATCCCCATTCATATGCTTAAATAGTTACCTGCTTCTTAACAAAAAGTCAATTATCGAGTATCAATTTCACGGACTTGTCAGAATGAAGTCAAATTGTCATGCCCCATAAATTTAATTGGCTGACCCAAATATTCTGCTATACAAACCTTCGCCATAACTAGTGTTGTGCTTCCATAATCGCTCGGCACATGATCGCATGGACCATTGGGCGACAATGTTGTGCGATTATGTCCAAAATACTCTGGCGTTTTTTGCATTATCTTCAGGTGATGTGAACGTTGCCATGTCTCCAAGCATGATCTCGAAGCCGGTATGATCATTCCTCACCCACGGCGCATAATTGGATCGGGCAAGAATCACCACCCGCATTTCAAGATAAGAATTTCCATCCTCGACAAACAACATACCTAAATTATACCCGTTTCTGCAAAGGCTTCGATAAAATTTCTGAGTGTTGATAACCCCCTGAGCAAGGTGATTCCAATCTTCATCCATGATCTGATTCAGAGATGTGATCTTAGGTAAAATGCCCCAGATTTCAAAAAAGCCCTCGGGAGCAAAGGCCATTATCCATTCCCATGAACCGTTTTTCCCGACATAACGGCTACCATCCTGTTTTTCATGCAGGAGATAATCAGAGAACAGATAAGAACCGGTTTGATGAAAATATTCCTCTGCCCTTTTCCGAAAAAAACGATGATGGTTGGGAGCAATTCTCTCCGCATTGATTTGAAGGTGTGGATGAAGCAAAGAGCCACCGGCAGAAGGTAGATGATTCTGAGTAATTGCCATATAAACGGCTTCGGGATCACTCTCAAGTATGTGGCAAAGATAATTCCGGCAATTGATAAAACAGTCGGTATATGAAGATACTGACGAGGCGCCGATTTCTACAAAGTGCTGGTTGTCAAAAAGGCTTACCGCCGAATATCTACCATAAGGAAAAAGATTCGGAAATAAAATTGAATTATTATAACAAAAACGCCCACCAGAAATAATATCGGCAAGAATCCTAGGCGTCTCTGACATGACCTGCGGCTTGCAAAATGGACAACCGGCAGTATCATCAGCATTCAGTGGCGGCAACGGCAGGCTCTCTGTTCCCGGTTCTTTTTCGGCACCCCGTCCGAATGCGATTCTACTGCTTCGCCCCGAAACAGGATTGATACGAACTTCGATTCGTCTCTCTATATCTTCGCCGGAAGGAGCAATAAACTTTGCGGTAATTATTTCTTTCTCAAAGGACAAAAAATGGTCACTCGACATGGGCTTTGCCTCGAATTGTGGTCGGCCTTGTATTGCGAGAGGGCATCTGGAAGCGCTGTTTATGGATCACTTCCCGGCAGACACGTCAATCGGATGAGAGACTATATTACCTGAATTCAAACTTACCGAGCAATTCTTTCAATCTATTCTGGAATCAAAGAAATCTCAAAGTTCAGAATTTCTATCTGGAATTCAAAGATAAAATTTCTGAATTGATTTTCACCAAATCTCCGGCCGCTATTGACAGTCTTTGCAAATTTTCATCAATCGATTCAGCGTGTTCTTTTCGTTTGATGTAAGCTGCCTGTATTGCTCCGTGAGTCGCATTAATTGTTTCCACGAAGCGTTCATCAAGCACAGTGCCAAACCTGTGAAACGCGTCATTAAGATTTTGCAGTGTTGCCCATCTTAGATTTTCAACGTTTTGTTGAGTCAAAATTTCTACCTGTCGCACAAAACGCTTCCTCATTCTGTTTTTCTTGACACTTACAGGAAGAAACCTGTCAAGGACTTCTTCAGGAATTACTATAGGCAGTGACGGGACTCTTTTTCGCTGGATCCAGTAAGGCCTTCGCTTTGTCTCAAACACTTCCGAACTGTCAGGGGCATGGTAGGGAATTTCAAAAAGCTCCGCCGCAGTTTTTCGTATCTGCGAGATCAGTTCGTCGGCACGTTCTTGATGTGGGCTTAAGGCTTCAACTACAAGTCGAGCGAAACGGGAAGTTACTTTTTCAGCGGACTCCCCAAAAAAAGATGTGACTTCCTCCGCCAAAACATCCAGAATCCTTTGCTCATTGATCTCCCCGTCAGTAATCTCCGCAAAAGATTTGTCTATAGCCTTGCTCAAATGTTCCTCTGACGCCTTTCGGAGAGTCTCGGCGTGTTCCTCCAGGAGAGCGAGCGTTCGCTTCCTGTCCCCGATCAACATATCCTGAGCTGAAACTTTTTGCCGTTCCGCATTTTTGAGTTCCTTTTCGAATAGACTAAGCCTCTTTTCCAGGTCCTCAATCGGCATCTGTAGAGACACTATTTCCAATCTGAGCCTCATTACAGCGCTTTCTAGGATGTCAACAGCCTTCTTCGACAAAGCGTCCAGCAATGTCCTGGTCTTTTCATACAGCAGGAAGCAAACAAGATGATTCTCTACGGCATCTAGCCCACTCTGACTCCACAGACTAGTTTCATTGGACGTTTTGGAATCCAAGCCCATGCGAGCGGACACACAAAAGATTGGATAATTTTCACTCGAAGGGATCTTCTGTTTCAGGACCTTTACAAAAAACGCTACGGCCGCTTCCTTTTCCTTTTCATTTAGGTAATCGACTTTGTTGAAAATGAAAAAGAGATGGGAAACCTTTGGGAACACATCCTGAAGGAAGGCAGCCTCCACTTCTGTAAGTGGAGGGTCGGCTGACACCACAAACAAGGCAGCATCGCATTGAGGTAGAAAATTCAACGTCGCTTGAGTATTGTGAGTAAAAGTGGACCCGATGCCTGGCGTATCGATAAGCACCACGCCGTTTTTAAGTATCTCTGCTGGATGAACTATATCAACCTGAAGCACCCCTAAATGATTTTCAGGGTTCCCCTCTTCGGTCACAAACGCCTGTAAGATTTTATTCATCTCTTCCGGAGTCTTGTTCCAGAATTCATCCGAAGGTTTGTCATCCTGATAATGGACCCTGACACCTCTCTCCGGACCATACTCCACGAATGTGGGGATAGCCGTGAGCGGCACAACGGATGTCGGTAATATGGATTCTCCAATTAAAGCGTTCAAAAGCGTGCTCTTGCCGCGTTTGAATTGCCCAAGTATGGCCAGATGGAACCGACCTTCTTCGAGGCGCTCTTTTAGAGCGACGAGCTTGGCCAACTCTGCGGCAAAATCCCCTCCTAGACAAAGGACCTTTGTTGTGGCTTCGCCAAGGAGTTTGCCAAACCGAAGAACGGAATCCGCCTCCGAAATACACTCTGTGGGCGTTTCAACAATTAAGCTATGGCCTGCATAATTCATGACTAACGCTCCTCATACTGGATTTTCATGTTTTCATTTTCGCAAACTGCGAATATTTCGCGAATTCATGAAAAATCGTGACGCTGACAAGAAACAAGAAACCCGCCGTGCGGCGGGTACAACTTGACACTTAGATCCCGCCGCGAAAGTCCCTACGGCAGGAGTCATCAGCCTATGAGGCGGTTTTATGGGGGGACTCCATCCCCAAAGGAGTATTTCGGAATATTTTTATTCACTCATGACCGAAATGTCAATCTCATTTAGTTGACCACCAAATTTCGCTCCTCTGTCTGTCTCACATACCCAATTTTTAATGAGACGCCTTGTTTTATCTGTTTGTAATTTTGGATGACCTTATGTTATTACTCATGCCATGACTAATCACTACCAGCCGAATCTTCATGACAAGAAATTTCACAAGCTTGATGAATATCCTGTTCTGCGCATACTATTTATTGGACGGCACGCCCCATGAATATGATATATGGCGCCAACTTGGCAAGAAGTTGAATCGATTTGGAGGCTAGGCCAAGGGCAAATTTGCGCTCACTTTCTCCAAACTGGGATGCGAAAACCTCGTGCGTCACACAAGAGCAGGTCAGAAAAGCTTACGGAAAACAAATTGAGACAATGTCAATCCAACTCTGGTTGACAATGGTAAAATTCACTGTTTTCTGGTTAGAGAAATTGCCTGATTTGGTGGTGTCCCTAAATCCACCGAGGGAAAGAGAGAATATGGAATGAACAGACGACTAGTCTTCATTTTCACTTTAGTAAACATTATGTTGGGTATTTGGATCTCAGGAAATTTTGAGAAATGTCTTGCGGAAGACAGATTGATGGTGTTCGCAGGGGCTGCTAGCAAGCCGCCTACGGAAGACGCTGCAAAAGCATTTGAAGCCAAGACCGGCGTCAAGGTAGATGTGATCTTCGGCGGATCGGGGTTCGTGCTTTCGCAAATGATATTGGGCAGGAAAGGTGACATCTATTTCCCCGGTTCTTCGGATTACATGGAGGCGGCTAAGAAGAAAGAGGCGGTTTTCCCTGAAACCGAAAAAATAGTCGTTTATCTTGTGCCGGCAATCAACGTTCCCAAAGGGAATCCTAAGAAAATTAAAATACTAAAAGACCTTACTCGCCCCGGTCTCAAGGTAGCCATAGCCAATCCTGAGGGCGTATGCGTTGGGGCCTACGCTGTGGAAATAATAGAATCCTCTCTCACACCCGAGGAGAAAATAGCTTTCAAGAAAAACCTCATAAATTACACGGAGAGTTGTGAAAAGACGGCTACGGCAATTTCCTTAAAAGCAGCGGACGCTGTCATAGGCTGGCGAGTTTTTCATTACTGGGACCCAGAACGCATCGAGACTATTCCACTTGACAAGTCTCAAATTGTTCGTATTGGATACATCCCTGTCGCCATTTCAAAATTCACCTCGAACAGACCTCTTGCGCAGCAATTCATTGACTTCCTCCTGTCGGATGAAGGAAAAAGTATTTTCGGAAAATACCATTACTTCATGAACTCTGATGACGCGGCAGCTTGGATCGGAGAGAAAAAACCGGTGGGTGGAGTTTATGAAGTCCCCAAGGATTGGGTCAGGAAATGACCTTTAGGAAGATTTCAATCGCCTTTTCACTTGCCACGTTCGGTATTTATGCGCTCCTTATTTTGTCCTTGTTCTATTTCTTTCGGGGCGAGACATTGTGGGACACCCTACGCTCGGAAAGAACGCTCTTTTCCATCCGCTTGAGTATTGTCGCCGCTACTATTAGCACTCTACTATCCGTACTGATCGCTATCCCATCAGCATTTGCTTTGTCCAGATATGACTTCCCGGGCAAGAGGGCTGTCGACACGATTCTTGAACTGCCCATGATAGTTTCGCCAGCGGCGCTGGGCGCAATGCTATTGATCTTCTTTAATAATCCTGTAGGTTT
Organism: Deltaproteobacteria bacterium; assembly: GCA_021777225.1. Lineage (GTDB taxonomy): Bacteria > Desulfobacterota > Desulfomonilia > Desulfomonilales > Desulfomonilaceae > CAJBEZ01. The sequence continues at coordinate 30,188 of JAJYDQ010000023.1, read as the reverse complement.
GTGGATACAGGACCACGGGACTCAGTTCGTCTTCACATTCTACGGCATTGTCCTGGCTCAATTCCTTACAGTGTGCGGTGTTACCACAAGATTGATAAAGGCGGCGATGGACGAGATACCATGCAGGTATGAAGCGGTAGCAAGGACTCTTGGCGCATCACCGTGGCGGGCTTTCGTCACTATTACACTTCCATTGAGCAAAAGAGGTATTTATGCCGCCTTGATCCTTTCGTGGGCAAAGGCGCTCGGTGAGTTCGGAGCGACAATTACCATAGCCGGGTCAATGGCAATGAAAACCGAGACTCTTCCAATTGCAATATTCATGAGACTCTCCAGCGCGGAAATAGAAGGGTCGGTAATCTTAATCCTGATATTGGTGTCTATCGGGCTTAGCATCCTCTACATCGTCCGCTTGATCTCCTCAGGCGCCTCATATGCTTGAGATTGCCAACCTTTCAGTCCAGGCGGGAAGTTTTGTCCTCAGCAATGTCTCTCTAAAAGTTCTTCCGTCATCGTGTCATGTGATACTTGGGCCTACTGGAAGTGGTAAGACGCTCCTTCTGGAATCCGTCATTGGACTGAGAGACCCAAAAGAAGGAAAAATAGTTTTGGAACACAGGGATATCACTGGCCTGCCCATGGAGAAACGCAAACTTTCCTACGTTCCACAGGATCTGGCTCTATTCCCACACATGACCGTGCGCGAAAATATTCTCTATCCGTTAAAAATTAGAGGCGCACATCAGGACACAGAAACAGGCATCGTTCGCGAACTTATTGACTCCTTGACAATACGGAGCCTCTTAGATAGACGGATTGCAAATTTGAGCGGAGGAGAGCGCCAAAGGACAGCGCTCGTTAGAGCCATACTTTCTGGCGGCAAGTATCTGGTGCTGGACGAGCCTCTGTCAGCCCTTCACGAAAGTCTCAAAACCGAATTGCGGTATCTTCTAAAGGACTTAAAAAGAAGATACGATCTTGCCATATTGATGGTTACTCATGATCTGGAAGAAGCCTTCTTCCTTGGTGACACTATCAGCGTAATCATGGATGGTAAACTCCTTCAACAGGGGGAAAAAAGAGAAGTCTACAGACGCCCACATAGTGAAGAGGTAGCCAGATTTCTTGGAATCAGCAATATCTTCCGTGGAAAAATTGAGTCGATCAATGACGATTCTCTGGCTGTGCGATGTGAAGGACTTGGCGTGACTCTCGCCCTATCAAGCCAATTGCCCAAATTGATAGTACGACCAAATGAAGACGTGATATTTGGGATAAGATCTGAAGATGTCTTAATTCTAACGTCCGGTGAATTTATGTCGAGGGCTACCAACATTATAAACGGAACTGTCATAGACCATTTTGACACAGGAGCGTCTCATGTTGTAATCGCATCCTGTGGGAGTGGATCTAAGAACATCGAAATCACTCTCCATAGCACCGCTGCCAAAGAATTGAACCTTGCCGCAGGTCAGCCAATTCTAGTTAAGGCGCCTAAAGAAAGCCTTTTTCTAATAGTTCCGCCTGTATAGGGACAATCAGTCAAAACACACAGAATGGGGCTCTATAACTATCGCAATGCGTTAACTCCCAGTTAAGAGAAAATTTACCATTTGTCCGCAGTCAATCCTGATCCTGGTTTCACGAGGCTCTCAGCAATCTTCTCAGCTTCGGTGATCAAATCTTGCCGCTCTGAAATCGAACCGGCCGGTCTGGGGCCATTCATCCGAAGAGAATAGTTGTTCGAGAAGCCATAGCGTTTTAGCCACATTTCATATCTTGGATAAACATCCGCGTACAAATTCAGGTTGGTCTGCCCCTGAGAAAAAACGAATACTGAAGATTTACCAGGATTTAAGCGACAGGTAAAATCCGGGTTCAGGAATGAATATGTTCTGTCAAAAAATGACTTGAACTGGCCCGAAGCCTCGCCGAAGTAATTCGGAGTGGCCAACACTACGGCGTCGGCCTGATGTATCGAGTCTAGTACTTGTGTAAGGTCATCTTTTAGAACACAGTGATCCAACTTTGTCTTGCATGTCTCACAGGCCTGACAACCCTTATACTGAAGCTTATTTAGAACAAATGCCTGAGTCTCTGCCCCAAGTTCTTTCGTCCGCTCCAGGATCTTGTTGGCTAAACCGCTACTGTTGCTCTTTGGTCTTGGGCTACCTAAAATAGCTACTATTTTCATTCACATGACTCCTTTGCTGCTGATGGCGCATACGGTCCGTTCTTACTGGAACATTCAAACGCATTTGTCGGTATAACCGTCTCATAGCTCATGTCTTTTTTCTATTCATTATAATCGAGAAAGCAACAGTATCTCATAAATATGTCATAGAGAAATCTGATCCAGAAAATAGACCTCAGATTCTATTCCCTCTCATGGCATAATTGTCTAATATGCGCTCGGCGATAGTTTTGATTACCCAATTCAGGGAACTAAAGTTCAGGAGTGAGGAGCGTCCTATGGCTAGAAAATCCGACGAACAGCAAATAATGAAGGTCCTGATAGAATTGGCGGAAGAGGAGAACAGGCTCACAGAGAGCATGGTAGACATGATGGCGCAGACAAACGAGTTGGCCGCAAGGAGGACGGCAAGCGCGGACATGCGAACCACCCTGTCTGAAGAGCGTACGGATCTGGCAAGACAACAGACAAAGTTCGTAGCCAAAAGCACGGACCTGGCCGAAAAGCGAACTGCAAGCTCCGATACCCGAACCACCCTGTCTGAAGAGCGTACGGAACTCGCAAGGCAACAGACTACTTTCAGCGCCAAGAGCACCGAGCTTGCTGAGAAACGAACTGAGTTGTCAGAATATAGGACCAGTCTGGCCAAAGATAGGACATCTTTTGCCAATGAGAGAACCGATCTCGCTTCTAAACGAACCACTCTATCCGAGACGAGAGTAACTCTGGCCGAGCAACGCAATGCCCTCGCAAGCAGTCGGACATTTTTGTCCACGTATCGCTCGGTGCTGGCCAAAGGCAGGACAGAACTTGCTTTCATTAGAACCGGATTGGCTTTCGTCGCTCTAGGCATCGGTTTGATGCGGTATTTTGGCGTGGGATTGTGGACAATTCTCGATGTCTCTCTCGTTGTCTTTGGCATGGCCAGTACTGTATTCGGAGTTAAGAATTATGTAGTTACCTGGAACTATGAACGTATTTTCAGGCAGAAACTCTCGCACTTGATCTCCGATTCTCAATCGATGAACTAGACATGATCATTTTGAAAATAATTGATCATCGAATCACTAATTAATTTGCATAAAACGGGCCGGAGATATCATACTTTACCGTGATCCGCTCTCATTCCTTAAATCGGGTATCAGTTAAAGCAAGGAGGTAAATAAATAAAATGTCAGGTTTCGGCAGTCAATTGACCGATGGCGAAAAGGAGCGATTCAAATCGCTGAACAAGGAAAACCTAGAATTCCTAATGGACAGGTATAACAGGATAAATCGTTGGGTCATCGGCGACATGCTGCGTAGAAGTCGTTATCACTTCCCTGACAAAACGGCTATGATTTTTGGGAATAAAAGCCTCACATACAGCAGAATGGAAGACGAATGTAACCGAGTGGCCAACGCTCTGGCAGGATTAGGGGTCGAGAAGTATGACCGCGTAGCCATATTGGCCCACAACACCATGCACCATGTGCTGACCTGGTTTGGATGTTGCAAGGTCGGGGCAGTCTATCTGGCTATAAACTATCTCCTCCGGGGCAAGGACATTTCATACTCGATCAATCACTCTGAGAGTAAAGTCTTCATCGTGGAAGACGCTCTTTATGATCTAGTGAAAGACATTCTGGATGAAATCCCAAGCGTTAAGACACTCATTTGGTCAAATCAGGGGGCGGGCCTTCCTCCCGTAGACGATCGATTTAGAGACTTCGATGAATGGGTCAGAGCTTATTCGACAGAAGAACCGGACGCAATATTGCACATCGAAGATCCGTGCCAGATGACATACACGAGTGGCACAGAATCTCTTCCCAAAGGTGTCATTATCAGCAATCAAGCACTACTCGCCCATTACATGGGTTGTATAGTAGATGGCCAATACGACAGCGATGACGTCAGCATAAATGCTCTACCCATATATCATTGCGCTCAGCGGGATGTTTTTATGAACCCCATATTCCTGGTGGGTGGAACAAACATATTGATGGGACCCGATATAAGCAAGATTCTGGAAAACATCGCCACATACAAGGCGACAATGTTTTTTGCGCCACCAACGGTGTGGATAGCGATCCTAAGACACCCTGACTTCAAAAAATATGATCTTTCAAGCCTGACAAAATGCTACTACGGCGCCTCCATAATGCCAGTTGAAATACTGAAGGAAATCCTCGAAAAATTTCCTGGCGCCAAAGTCTACAATTATTACGGACAAACCGAACTTGCTCCCTACCATACAATCCTGAAAGCCAAAGACGCCACCAGCAAACTCGGGTCTGCAGGCATGGGTGGATTAAATATGGAAACCAGACTTGAGGAAACCGACGGCAAGCCAATAGACAAACCGGGAATCCCTGGTGAAATATGTGGCAAAGGGCCGCACGCAATGATCATGTATTACAAAGACCCGGAAAAAACCGAGGAAGTCATGAAGGGAGGCTGGTTCCATTCTGGAGATATTGGTGTAATGGATAACGATCGCTACATAACTGTGGTCGATCGAAAAAAGGATATGATAAAAACTGGTGGGGAAAACGTCGCCACTCGCGAGGTTGAAGAAGCAATATATCTCGATAAGCGGGTCCAAGAAGTCGCGGTAATAGGATTGCCGCATCCGAAATGGGTAGAAGCAGTCACCGCCGTAGTTGTCCCAAAACAGGGGGAGACCATCTCTGAACAGGAAATCATCGAGCTTTGCCGGAAAGAATTGGCCGCGTTCAAGTGTCCGAAAACAGTAGTAATCGTAGATGCGCTTCCCAAAACCCCAACCGGTAAAATCCTGAAGAGAGAAATGCGGAAAACTTACCAAGATAAATTTTCCAGCGATCAATGACTAAAATAGTTAAATGGGGAGAAGACAACTCAAGCGGCTTCTCCCCATCTTAGAAATGTGAATCATTTGTCCTTTTTCTCCAGATCCAATTTACAAACAACCCCAAGCCCCGATAGCCCGGTTTCAAAACAACCGTTGCAAGATATGCAAGTTGCTTTCTCCGTGTCTCCGCTTGCCCATCGATTGATCAGATGAGGCTCTCTTATCAGGGGGCGGCACAATGCCACGTAATCGGCCAAACCTCCCGACAGAACACGGGAAACTACCTTCGGAGACCTGATTCCACCAACTGTGACGATTGGGACTTTTACAGTTTCTTTGAAGCTGCGGGCCATCTCCGACAAATATGCCTCATCCTCTTCTTTCAGGATGTTCGGCATAGATGGAACCAGACCACTAGGAACACCTCGGCTACCTGCGCTAACCTCAATGCAGTCGATCCCGTCCTGTTCGAGACGACGGGCAACATACAGAGACTCCTCCAGAACAAGACCGCCTTCATAGTTGTCCGATCCACTAAGTTTGATAAAAACCGGGTAGTCTTTGCCTACAGTTCCTCTAACCGCTTCCAGGACTTCTCCGAGAAAACGATAACGCTTTGATATATCGCCTCCGTACGCGTCATTACGCCGGTTTGTGAAACCGGAAAGGAACTGATTGATTCCATATCCGTGGGCGCCGTGAATCTGGACACCGTCGAAGCCGGCGGCTTTGATTCTGGCAGCGGCAGCAGCGAAAGCCGCTACCGCGGTAATTATCTCTTCCCGAGTCATCTCCTTTGGGATCCGGCCAGTCCCAGGTTCAGGGACGGCAGACGGACCCCAAAGTTCACCTTCTTCCATAAACAGATCCGGGTTCGCCCTGCTGCCCGCATGCGCGAGTTGAGCCATAATCTTGCCGCCCTTTGAATGGACCGCCTCAGCGAATCGTTTCAGCCCATCTGTCATATCGTCTCTGTAATTACCCATTTGATTGGACATTGCGATTGAGTTCGCCATGACGTATTGAAAACCAGTGACTATCAGCCCAATTCCACCAGAGGCCAAATTTCCATAAAATTCTATAGCGCGATCAGTTACATAGCCTTTCTGATCACAAACAGCCGACCACGTTGCGCTTCGGATCGCGCGATTTTCCAATTCCAATGATTTTATAGAACTTCTTTCGAATAGATTGGGCATAACCAACTCCTTCAAGTTCGGAACATGTCACGAGGCAGAATCCAATTCCTGAATTGCGGGGCTAACGAAATTTCAAACAGCTCACCTCGTGTTTAGGATAAACCTACCCCGCGAATACAGTCAACACCGAACATCAGTCACTTGCATAATGTTTATTGTTTAATTCATTTATTTTAGTTTACTGTACGCAACTATATATGTTATACTTTATATAATATATGTATAATACTGTTAATATAAATAATTTATCATCATATATAAAACAACAACGAGGACTGCCATGAAAATGTTTTCTGTTCGTTGGATAGCATGCGCCATCATGTTCGTCGGTGTTTATGCACCGTGGGCTATGGCTCAAGAACAAACCTGGAATACTCAGGATTCAGTCCAGAGTTTTCCGAGAATGGCGACCCAACCCCACGTCGTCAAGCGTTCTCCTATGAATAGAAATGTCGTAACCAACAGGCAAGGCAACGGATTTGTGACTAACACTCAAGTCCCGTTTCCGTGCTTCCCTCAACCATGCAAAACTACGAGTTCCGAGCCATCAGCATATGTGGGCTACCTCTATCGAAGTCACGGGGCGACATTTCAAACACGATTTGATGGTCCTGCCACAGCGGGGCAAATATCACTGACGAGAAACGATTTTGATCTTCAAGGAATCTGGTTGGAGTTTGCGATGCCAATGACGATAGCGCAGAATATCAGTGTTATTGTCTCCGGCGCTCACCTTTTTTCTCTCCAGCCTACCTCTGTACAATCATATACGATATATAGCTCCCCGACTGCAGCCAGACAATGGAATCCTGATGTTCAATGGTGGGAAATCAACGCTGCCGCGACTTATCAATTCGCCCCCCTTATTAGCGGTCTCGCCGGATTTAGATGGACATCATTAATAACCAATTTCAACGACGCGAGAAATCAGGTAGGATTTGTAGCGCCCAACGCTGATTTTGGGTCGTTGAATACAAATTCCTATATTCCGTACACAGGGGTCTTCATGGAAGGGAAACCTGACTGCCGAAGCAGCGTCAAAGTGGCCGCATATGGGTGCCCTATTCTACCTGCAAGCCTCACGTACAACGAAAATATGGATTTAACAAATCAACCGACATCCATTTACGCCACCACACTTTCGAGCACTGGATACTTTTTTGAAGCCCTTGCGGAATATTCAATGCAAAGAGATAGCTGGCTGATGGGAAGTTTTGTTCGATTCACTTACTTGCGAATGGAACGAACCGTGGGGGCAAGTGTTGGTGGGGTCAATATGCCGATTGATATCATATTTGACAGAAGCAATTGGATATTCGGAGGAAAGATTGGATACACTTTCTGAAAGGCTCGCCGAACTGCTGGTCCTTGTGCGTTTGTCAAAGTGTTCAGATCATGAATCTGCATCCTTTCGATGTGACCAGCCTAATGTTTAAACACTGTGACGTTCCTGTTTGTCGTGCCGAACATTTTTGAAATACAGACGGTTTTAGGATGAAGGCCATCCCAGAAACCAAATTTATTGCAACCAACTTTTTCAGGATCATATGAACCTATCAATTGAAGACCATTATCGGCCGCAAACTTTATAAGTTTTTGCTCGACTTCATGGATAATACCTACTTTGACGATAATTCTCTTGTAAGAGGAGGGGTGAAAAGGAGGCAGAACGATTACGACTTCTGACTTTTTCGCCATATCTGAAATCAATTGTTTGAAAAGACCCCAATAATTTTCATCGATCCTGTCAAATCCTGACAATAAGTTGATGGGTGGAGTGGCATACTGAATAGCCGACGCTTCAACCTGATCTGGCGAAAGGAGCGAAAAACTTGAGTTGTATATTCTTGTGCCATCAGGTCGAAGGCCATCTTTGTCCGGGCATGGATTTTCAGCCGTAGTCATTACCAAATCTTGACGATCAAAACCACTCAGTATAGCCAAAAACCTTTCCTTGATATTGGTCCGCAAACTTGATTTGATATATTTAATATTGATGAGTTGTAACCAAACATCCTCATTGAACTTTATGACGGGCCTGCTACACAGCCCGAGATTACTCGATTCAGCCAGGAATTCGTCGGAAAGTGTTTTCCACCCAACCAAACCGTTCCTGGCGTTGAAAACCCAAGGGTCAACTCCGATTAGTACCCTTTTAGGATTGAACCTCTTTGCAAGATGATACAACGCTAGGTAATCTTCAATGCCGGCTCCAGATACGGAAAGATTGATGGTTCTTTTTCTGAACAAATTCTCTGAAATTTGCATTGTTCTGGATGATCCCAGGATGATTGTGTTCAGTTTCGTCCCATCTGGTAAACTGTTTAAACGGAATTTTTGTACAAGTCTTTCGTCATAATTTGTTACGCCCTCAACAAAATGATTCGAGTTAAGAGATTCTGCGATTTTTCTTTCATATCCTGAGTGGAATAAGTGGGCGCTATCGCCAATAAAGGCTATTGCTGCGCCGAATATGCACAACGTTATAAACACAAAAGCCAAATTTCTAAGATAAGACGCTGGTTTCATAATTAGAACTGAAAGTAAAGGAAAGGTGATGGCCTTCCCAAACTGATAAATGAAATGTAAAGAAGTCCTCCGGTCAGAAACGCCATACCGGCCCTCTTCCAAATTAATGATCTTTCGAGCGGGAGAGAGGATTCGCTACTGTCGTCAAAGCTAAGCGATCCAGCTATTTGTTGAGCGTTGGGCAGGCAAAAGACTATGACCAGCCCAACCAAAAGCCAAAGGCACGGTTCATAGGAATTCGAGCCCAGCAAAGGCAAGAGTCCCGAGAAAGTAAGAAACTTAAATGGCGCCGATCCTTGTAACGGCGGTCCCCAAGAAACCGGAAAACTTATCCCATTTAGTCCGAGCATTCCCGAATAAAATTTCATCGATGTTGAAATACTTTCTGATCGGAATGGTACCCACGCCACGACAACAGCGGTAAAGGTTACGGCGCACCCTACGAGTTTGGCGATATGTTCTGATAAAAAGGTGTTCAGTCCACCGCCTGTGATCTTTTTCCATTCATTATTGATTACCAAATAAGCGCCGTGAAGACCGCCCCAGAGCACGAATGTCCAACCAGCCCCATGCCATAGTCCTCCGAGCAACATGGTTATCATGATATTTCTATATCGCATCAGTTTACCGTGTCGATTGCCTCCAAGCGGTATATATAGATAATCTCGCAAGAAAGCGGAAAGGGTCATGTGCCATCGCCGCCAGAACTCGATTATGTCAGAGGACTTGTATGGTGAATCAAAGTTGACAGGCAGTTTGATGTTGAGAAAGAGCGATATGCCGATAGCCATATCGCAGTAACCGGAGAAATCGAAATAAAGTTGCAACGCGTATGCGATCGCTGCGGCCCATGCTTCAAAGAACGTCGGATTGCCACCTCCAGCTACAGCGTTGAAAAGACCATTCGCGTAGATGGCAATCCCGTCAGCCAACAATACTTTCTTGAATAAACCTATACTGAAAAACGTCACACCCAGAGCAATATTGTTGTAAGAGACACTGTACGTAGAATCCTGGGAAAACTGAGGCATCATCTGTTTGTGGTGTATCACCGGCCCTGCTATGAGGTGAGGAAAATAAGATACAAACAGCAAGTAATGAACGAAATTTCTCTCGTTTACGTGACCACGGTAGGTATCTACCAGGAAAGCGATTTGGGTAAAGGTAAAGAACGAGATCCCGAGAGGTAATACAATGTCCAATATGGGGATTGACCAGAGGTTTAGAGGAAGAAGAACATTATTAGCTGTTGTAATGAAGAAGTTTGTATACTTCATGATGGCCAGCAGGCCCAGGTTGGAAGCAATCGCTGTTATCAGGATCGATTTTCTATTGCTTTGGGAGCAATTCCCGGAAAGAACGATCCCAAACGCATAGTTCACCAGGATCGACGCAACGAGCAATGGCACATATCGGACATCCCACCAGCCATAGAAGAATAGCGACGCCAATCCAAGCCAACTAGCCGCCAAGCGATGACTACGCTTCCCAAGGAGGTAGAAAATCACAAATACAACGGGAAAATAGGCAAATATGAACACATAGGAGTTGAAAAGCATCGCACGTGACTTTTGAAGTGAAGAAAACTTTTAGAGTCTGGACGCGAATTTAAGAATATGAATTTCAGGGGCTATTTTCGCGTTCTATTTTTGTCTTCGCAACTGTTTAGCGGCCGCTTCATCGGCAAGCACTATAACTCGGTCTCTCCTGACTTTACTGGCAGGAAGCGACGGATCTCCGTCTTGAAGTTTCATGAGAATAGTCGCCTTATCGCTTCCTGTCACAAGCCAGAGGATGTTCCGGGAACGATTAAGCATCGGATAGGTCAGCGTCATTCTACGCCTACCCTGGTAGGCCTCTGTCAGGGCCACATCCTGGTATGTCAACTCCAGGACCGGATCTCCAGGGACAAGTGAGGCCGTGTGGCCATCCAGACCAAGGCCCAGGTGAACCAAATCCATGACCGGGGGTGTTCCTGCAATCTCATGGAGAATTAAAGCGTATTGGAGAATTCCGGAGCCCAGGTCATCTCTATCCACTGGCATTGGATGAATATTTTCTTTGGCTATTGGCGTATTCTCAAGCAAACATTTTTCCAAGTGAGTGAGGTTGCGGTCCGGGTCGGCCTCAGGCGCAACACGCTCATCCACCTGGATTACGTGGGTATACCGCCAAGGCACATCTTGTCCTGCCAGAGCGCTCAGCATCTTCCAAGGCGTCTTACCACCGCTGACAGCCAGTATGAATCGTCCGCGCTCTTCGACAGCCACCCTGGCTTTCCCCGCTATAATTGAGGCGGCCGCCGCCGCAACCGAATCTTCATCTGGGAAAACCTTAAATAACACTGACAATTATCACTTTCTTGCTAACCGACTAGTGCAACATTACACGCCCACTATGGCGTCAACTATTACTTATCATGGCTTCAACGGCTTCTCGAGATGGCCACCAAATTCGTAGCGCATTGCGGACATCAATTTTTCAGCAAACTCCGCTTCCCCGCGTGAGTCGAATCGTTGGAAAAGAGCAGCCGCCAAAACCGGAACCGGCACAGCTTCATCTATGGCCGCCTTTATCGTCCAACGCCCCTCACCTGAATCTGACACCTGTCCGGAAAATCTCGTCAAGCCTGGGTCATTCAACAGAGCTGTCGCCGTAAGATCCAGCAACCAGGAAGAAATAACACTTCCGTGTCGCCACAATTCCGCAATGTCTTTGAGGTCAAAATCGTATAGGTATTGTTCGGGGTCACGCAGAGGTGTGGTCTCTGCGTCTTCGGTCTGATGGATTTTACCGATATTGGCATGCTTCAAAATATTTAGTCCTTCAGCGTATGCGGCCATCATGCCATACTCAATTCCGTTGTGGACCATTTTGACAAAATGCCCTGCGCCGTTTGCTCCACAATGGAGATAACCAGACTGAGCAGTTCCTTCCATTTTGTCTCGTCCGGGAATACGTGGCGCCGAGTCCACACCTGGAGCCAAGGCGGCGAAAACGGGATCAAGCCGTTTCACCACATCGTCTTCTCCGCCAATCATCAGACAGTACCCTCTTTCCAATCCCCATACACCGCCGCTAGTACCACAGTCAACGTAATGAATTCCGTGTTCTTTAAGTTCTTTCCCGCGTCGGATATCGTCAACATAATAGGAATTACCGCCATCGACGATGACATCTCCCCTCTGCATAACGCGCGAGAGGTTTCCCAATGTTTGATCTACCACCGCAGCGGGAACCATCATCCAGACCAATCTTGGAGATTCGAGTTTCGCCGCCATCTCTTCTATAGACTTAGCGGCAAACGCTCCTGTCTCATTTGCGAAAGCTTCTCTGGTTTTCGCTGTAGCGGAATAGACTATCATTTCATGGCCTGCGCTCATTAATCGACGAGACATGTTTCCGCCCATTCTTCCAAGGCCGATCATTCCGAGTTTCATGGTAGAATCCTTCTGCCTACAAGAATAATCTTTGTCTTTTGAAACAGCTCCAACTCGCTGTATAAAGAGCGGCTAACAGACCGTGGCATCGCCAACAGCATTTTTTAATTCGATACCCGGCAACTCATTCTTAACTTTTGAAGTATGATACGAATTTAATAAAACTGACTTACCCTTGACGAAGGCCCATATACCTATTAGTGTTTGTAAAAATATAACATATTGTGGCAATTTGGTCACATTGGTTTCACAAGTGAGGTTTTAAAATGTTTAAAGTAATGATTGAGCCGGCTAATTATGAAAATATACATCTGGCCGTTGAAAAGGCGTTTGAGATATTCCCTCAAATTTTGACCGGGAAAAAGGTCCTTTTAAAACCCAATGTACTCCGTTCCTCGGAGGCGAAAGAAGCGATCGCCACAAATCCGGCCATGGTCCGGGCGGTTGTGAACAAAGTTGAGTCTATGGGACCCGCGTCAATTGTTGTTGGGGACAATCCTGGCCTGTTCAGCTATGGAGCCAATGAAGAAAGTTTCGAAAGAACAGGTCTGACAGAAGCCGCCAAAGGTTATTACCGCAATATCGGGAACGATTCCATAAAGTTGGATTTCAATCCGGATTTCATGCCCTCGGTTAGCGTTTCCCGGGCCGTCATGGAAGCGGATATAGTAATTAGCCTGCCCAAATTCAAAACTCATGGTCTGACTGTGATGACAGGAGCAATCAAAAACAGTTACGGCATCCTGCCCGGCGCTCAGAAAGCCGCCCTCCACAGAGCGGCAGGGAACCCGAATCGATTTCATGAAGTTGTTACTCAAGTTTTTCGTTTACGACCTCCGGACCTCTTCATAGTAGACGCTGTAATAGGCATGGAGGGTAACGGACCTGCCGGTACTGACCTTCGAAATATTGGCCTCGTGCTTGCGTCGGACAACGCTGTCGCACTGGACGTTATAATCGCCACGATGATGGGGTGTGATCCCGCAAAGCTACGGTTTCTTCAAAAGGCCCAGGAATTTGGTTTGGGGAGCTATGATTTAGATAAAATTGAAGTGATAGGGCAACTGAAGCGAATTGAAAATTTCAAACTGCCGCCTCTCGGCGGTGAAGCGCTCTTCAACAACGAAAACATACAAAACATCATGCGAAGCCGGACGATGCTTAGACCGCAAGCTGACCCTGATCGATGCACAGGATGTGGAACTTGTGTCGAACAATGCCCCGTCTCGGCTTTGTCCATGGGCGACCAGATCCCCGAAGTCGATCCTGAAAAATGTGTAACATGCTTTTGCTGCCAGGAAATCTGTCCGGAACAAGCGATGTCCCTGAAATAGTCGTTTTGATGTTAACCCGACAATATTGCGCCACAGGCCACTTGGTTACGCAATAGAAAGGAATGAAACATGCTCGTTCCAATGTCACCCGTCAGAATATTGCGTAGAGCCGTGAAATTGTATCCAAACAAGACAGCCATAGTGGATGGCGGCCTGAACTTTACTTACCTTGAACTTCAGGATCGCGTCAACAGGGTGACACACATAATTACGAGGCTTGGTGTATCTGAACGGGGACGTGTAGCGATGTTGGACTATAACACTCACCGTTACATGGAAATGTACTTCGGGTTGGCGCAGTCAGGTCGAGCGCTACTTCCTTTAAATACCAGGTTGTCCGCAGACGAATACATTTACATTCTTAACGACGCTGAGGCTGAAGTCCTGGTGTTCCATGCCGATTACAAACCCATGGTGGAAAAGATTCGTCAGGCTGCAAAAACCGTAAAAACATTTATCATCTGTGATGGTCAAGCGGATGAACCCTGGATTTCCCATTCGTACGAGGACATCCTTTCAGAGATGTCTAATGATACCGTTAGCTATGAACCGCCGGACGAGAATGACATGTTAAACCTTTACTATACCAGCGGGACAACAGGCCGTCCCAAAGGGGTAGTGCTAACTCACCGGAATATTTATGCTAACGCTTTGACAACCATAATTTCCTTTAAGCTTGAAGACGCTACGGTCTGGTACCATATAGCCCCACTATTCCATTTGGCGGACGCGTTCTTTGCGTGGTCAGTTACATTTCAAGGTGGAAAACATATCATGCAAAGACAATTCAACCCTAAGGCGGTACTCGAAACAATCCAGAAAGAACGGATAACATCTTGCATGATGGTCCCCACCATGATTAACTTTGTTCTCAATGAACCGGATCTTGGTAAATACGACCTGTCTTCGCTAAAATGGATCATGGTGGGAGGCGCTCCCATGTCACCGGCAAATGCGCAAAGGATGATGAAATATTTGGGCTGCAAGTACATCTCAGGGTACGGATTAACTGAAACCTGCCCCCTTTTGACTGTCGGAAACATTAAGGACACTTTGGAAAGGGAGCCTGAAGAAGCTAAAATCAATTACCTTACTAGAACAGGTCTTGAAGTAATAGGTGTAGACCTGAAAGTGGTTGATGTCACCGGCAATGATGTTCCATGGGATGGGAAGACTGTGGGCGAAATAATCGCTCGAGGCGACAACGTTATGAAGACCTATTGGAAACTCCCAACGGAAACTGAAAATGCCATTCGTGATGGATATTTCCATACCGGTGATCTCGCCAACGTTGACTCCGAAGGCTACATCCTAATTGTTGACAGGGCAAAGGACATCATAATCAGCGGAGGAGAAAATATAGCTTCCGTAGAGATTGAGAACGTTGTTTACTCGCATCCGGATGTCCTGGAATGCGCTGTAATCTCTTTCCCTGATGACAAATGGGGGGAAGTCCCAAAATTACTTGTTGTATTGAAGGCAGGGAAGGAGCTTGGAACCCAAGACCTTACAAAATATTGCAAAGATCGCCTAGCTCAATTCAAAGTACCAAGGCACATTGAATTTGTTTCAGAACTACCTAAAACTGGTTCTGGCAAAATCCTCAAAGGGGAACTAAGAAAAATTTATGGCGGAAACGACTCGATTGAAGTCCCGTAATGTGGCTTGCACGGAACTTCACTCAAGTCGTTTTGAGTTCGGCAAAAATTTTATTGTTTTCCGAAAAAATGTTTGACCCATGCAAGATACAGAGTTAGGCTAAAATATCGTCCTCGATATTTTGGAGAACCTTTATTCCTCCGGCAACGAGGAAGCGCGACGCCTGACGATCTTTGAGACTGCCAAGTAGCCGCCTCCCTATTCTATATATAGTATAGGTGTATAGATGTTTCGTTCTTGATGGCTTTTTTTATTACATGGAGGCTGTCAGATGAAAACGGCGGAATTGGACTTGTGGTTGTCCTTCTGGAAACCACTGAGTGGAGTGTATCGGCTGCGTTGGCTGCGACTTGCTGTGGCTGGCTTACATTTTCAAGTTGACGCTGTGAGCTTTGTCCACGATCACATCTTCGACTCTACCGGGCTATTACTACGCAAGGCAATTAGACGATATACGCATGACGGGCAGCAGGTGCTCGACTTGGGCACGGGCCACCTCGGCCTGCTCGCTATCTATTGCGCGCGTACTCACAATCTAAAAGTAATTGCTGTCGATGTGAATGAAGAGTTCCTGGAAAACGCCAGGATAGTGGCCGAAGCAAGCAACGCATCGGGAATAGAGTTTCGAAAGAGCAACTGGTTTTCCAACCTTGACGGCATGTTCGACGTAATCTTTAGTAATGCTCCATATGTCCCTACGGATATAGGAGCGGTCAGTCACTACTCTCACTATCATCCGGAGATATGGGACGGGGGGAATGATGGGTTGGATTGCGAGCGGGTTATTCTAAACAACGCTGGCCATTTCCTGACACCCAAAGGAGTCCTGTTGATGGGTATCGACACCGATTATGTGCCCAGACCGGCTACCATCAATCTTGTCCAAAACACAGAGGACCTCGAACTTAAAAACATTATTAAGTCGTGGATCTCAAAGAGCGAAGTCTATGTAATCGGTCACAGACCCCATTGCTAATCGTACCTGATACATTCGTCGAGACTTTGCCCTGCGGCAGAGTCCCGACCCAAATTTGCGAAGCAGCGGAGCCCGAAGATTTTTGAGAGACTCAAAGTTCTATTTTTGCGCCCATAACTTTAACAAACTTGGCCAGCCAATCAGGGTGAGCCGGCCAGGCAGGCGCTGTTACCAGGTTTCCGTCCACATGGGCTTTATCCATCGGGATGTCTACCCATTTACCGCCTGCGCAGTTGACATCAGGACCTACCGCCGGATAGGAGGAGCAACTCTTACCAGCCAGTACGCCGGCCGCCGCAAGGACTTGCGCTCCGTGACAAATAGCTGCGATCGGCTTGTTTTCTTTTGCAAAATGACGGACCACGTCCAGCGCTCCCTGATTCAACCTGATGTACTCCGGAGCACGACCGCCTGGAATAACCAGGGCATCGTAATCTTCGACTCTGGTCTCCGCGAAAGTAGCGTTAAGTGTAAAGTTGTGTCCACGTTTTTCGCTGTACGTCTGATCTCCTTCAAAGTCATGAATTGCTGTCCTGACAATATCACCCACTTTTTTGTCGGGACAGACCGCATGAACCGTATAGCCAAGCATTATCAAGGCCTGAAAAGGCACCATTACCTCGTAGTCTTCCACGTAATCTCCGACTAACATCAAAATCTTCTTTGTTCCCATGATCTTCCTCCTGATAGCATTTTGTGGTCGCGTCGCTCCAACCAGCCTGATTATGGACCGCATCGGCTAAAAATCCAAACAAATGAAAAAATCCCGCTCAAAGAAGTATGTTAAGACAACTCAGGGTCACTCTTTTAATCTCTGCTCTATGTTCACGGCATCCTGCTCCGAGGCGGCTCTAAACATGTGATATTTTTTCTGAGACGCTGTTTTGAATTTTATTAAGCTCCCAGTTCTGTTTAGGTCAAGAACAGAACTTCTGGGAAGACGGGCAGAGTAAGGAGAAGAGCCGAAATACTTTGTCAAAAGTGTGGCCACGGTCACTGTCAATATCAACCCAATTGAACCAGCGCCTACCATTTTGATATGTCCGATTCCATCCGCTGAAAATGAAAACAGCTTCGAGCATAAGACCAATGAGATGTTACCCATCATCACGGCTGACAGCAACCAAAGCAGGGCCTTGAAAAGGATTGCCGTGTGTTGCCTGCCGAATAAATCTATCGATTCTTCTCCAATGACTATTTTACCCTTTCCTGAAAGTCCCAGACTGTCCCTGCCCCATTTTCCTCCAAATATGACTGAGTATTCCACAGACCGCTCCTGAGATTTTAAAATTAATTACGCAGTTTATCACCGAAAAGGCGCAAGGCGTTTCCCCCGAAAACCGCATCCTGTTATAAACCGTTGAAGCCCGCTCTTATCATAAGTGATCGAATTAAAAGGATTTCCTTTGAATGAACGAACCATGGCCAATCGGTCCCGAAGAGGATATGAGATGGACCATGGGCCTTTAACAGATAGATGAGAAAAACTAGAAAACTTAAACCCTGTAATCCCAAGATCGAAAATACGCCGGATTTCATCTGTAAGCCCCATCATCATTGGGTGTAGGGTGGCAAGCGTGGATATACGGTCGAAGTTCCGGCTTATCTCAATGAACCTGTCATTTTCATCCACGCCCTTTCCGGCGACGCCATAGGGACAAGCATGCATTTTCCTATCCTGTCAATTACCACGGAAAAAGTCTAATAGGTTGGAGTTAATGAATTCGAGGTCTGTCACGAGTTATGCGATTTTTTGTCGCCACGATTGGTATTGGGCCATCCTTGCCAGAACCTTCGCGCCTCTTTCTAAACTCGGAACAGTCATAGCTCGACCATATTGATTCATTTGGTTACGAACTTCTTCTGCCTGCGGACCATAAACCCATACTACAACAGGTTTCGAAAATTCCAGTGACAAATTCTGAATCTCTACTAGCGAGCTGAAATATCGCTGTTGTTTGCGATCCAGTCCGAGAGCCAAACAGATGACGCCATCAACATTCGAGTTTTTTAGAACGTCACGAAGGGCTATTCTATAGACCTTTTTCATACCATTTTTCATGAGCGCCGGCCAGATGTCCAATGGGTTAGCAGCCGTCATCCAGGGAGGGAACAGGTCCTGTACTTTATTGAGTGAAATCTGGTCCAATTTTGCCGGGACCAGGCCGTAAAGATCCATAGTGTCCAAAAGTATGATGCCACCTGCTCCGGTCAGAGTGATCACGGCTACCCTGCGACCTTTCATTGGTGGCAAGCGGAGGAACCCCCTAACAAGATCAAGCATGTCTTGGGTTTCTTCAACTCGAATTATTCCAGATTTGCGCATCACTGTCCCAACAATACGGTCATGGCCTGCCATAGAGCCGCTATGAGAGGTTGCCGCCAATGCGCCCATTGGAGAACGCCCAGTCTTGATAGCTATCACTGGAATTCGCCGAGACACCTGGGCAGTGGCGTCAACAAAACTTTTTCCACGAGATATGCCCTCAGCATGTATTGCAAGGACTTTGAGCCGGTCGTCATGACCCAACCACTCTATTGCGTCAGTAAGGCTAATGTCGCACTCATTGCCAACATCTATACCTATTCCCATTCCTCCAGTAAGTTGAGAAGCGCCTACAAAAAAGACCCCCGACTGACATACGACACCTATCGGAATCTCTTCACGAGGCAAGGGCATAAAAGAAGACGTAAAGCGGTCAAACGAGCTGGAAACTCCAAGAGTATTTGGCCCTAAAATCCTGGTTCCCGTTGTTGACGCTGCTTCCAACATTTGCTGTTGAAGTTCTTTCCCTTTCGAATCAGCTTCAGCAAATCCCTGGTTAGTAACAATAATGGCCTTTATGCCTTTTAGGGCACACTCTCTAACGATCCCCGGAATTGTGTCCCTTGGCGTAGCAATAATCCCTAGATCTACTGACCCACTCAATGATGAAACAGCGGGCAAAGTGTTCACGCCGGCGATTTGACTCACATGTGGATGAACAATATGGATTGTTCCCTCGTAGCCCCAGGATCTGAGATTATCTACCGGATTCAGGGATCCCGGTCCACTTTTTCGTGGGATACCAACAAAAACGACCGAGCTGGGATTTAGAAAAAGCCCTTTGTACGAAGGTTCAGCAGACATGATAACCTCATAATCTTTTGCCTTCAAAATGTTTCAGATACCAAATAATCAACTTAGGCAGCAGGGACACCATGGAGACATCCCCGCCGGTGTTTGAAAAATCACGGAAGATTCGAAAAATCCTTCTTAGCTCTATCTTTGATGACAAAATGCAATTTTTTGCCTGCCGGATTGAAAGGCAACTCCTTAACATCGACAAATTTGTAATATTTGGGCCTTTGATACCTGGCCAACCTTGGATGTGTCTTGCAGAATTCATCAAGATCCTTTTCTGTAATGTTGGGATCTTTCACAGCGACATAGGCGACAATTGTCTCTCCCCATTCCTTACTGGGAGCGCCGGTCACAAAAGTTTCTATGACCGCTGGATGATCTCGCAGCGCTTCTTCCACTACAACGGGATGAACATTTTCAGCTCCCGTGATAATCATGTCATCCGTCCGGCCTGAGATCGTTATGTAACCATCCTTGTCCCAAACACCTACATCACCAGGAAGCTGCCAGCCTCTGTACGGAAGGCCCTTGGCTTCATCCAGCGGCCTGTTAATATATCCGTAACAACCGTGCGGCGTCCTTAGCGCGATCTCGCCTTCCGTCTTTCCGTCCTTGGGGCAGTCATCGTCCGGGTCATCTGGGTTTCCGCGGCGTCCAAGATCAATCCTGACAAGCTTGATAATATCCTCAGTTATCGGAAGTCCTATAGTCCCAGCCTTTTCCGGTAATTCCCAGGGTTTTAACATTGTGACCCAGTGCTGGTCCGCTGTGCCATATCCATTATATACTTCCGGACACAGTATCTTCATACACCTCAGACAGGATTCCTTCTCCAGAGGCGCCCCCATGGAAACGAGAGCACGTAAGCTACTCACGTTACGAGGCTTGGCGATTTGAGCCTGGACCATCCTCTCGTAGATAACAGGAGCGCTTACCATGTGAGTTACTTTGTATTTTTCGATATAGTCGAGCGCCAGGTTTTCATCAAATGATTTCATCATGACAACAGATCCCCCGCTATGGAGCGCGGGCAGAACTCCGGTCGTATTTCCACCACGATGGAAGAGAGGATTTGTCGCGAGGCTGACGCATTGTTCATCAAGTTTGTGTACTCCAGTGTTCATCATGTTGTCGAAGACGATGATTCCATGATTCAGAGTAAAGCCCTTGGGCAATCCTGTCGTTCCTGAAGTGTAGAGTCCCAGCACGGGATCCAGCCAGATAACGTCCTTTTCAGTGATCGGTGGTTTCTTTGATTTTCCTTCGATGAATTTACGGAATGAAATATGTCCGGCGGGTGGATCGCCGGGACCACACATTATGGCTAGTTTGGGCTTTAGAGTAGCCATCTCTATTGATTTCAGCGCTACATCCTTCAACGACGCGTCATAAATAAAGGCCACAACTTCGCTGTCATCCATGAGTTGACAAACCTGCCCTTCAGGTAGCATGAAGTTCTGGGATCGAAATACACATCTGGCTTTAGCGGAACCCATTAACAGAACGAACCACTCGTAAGTGTTGAAAAGGTCCCCCATGATCGAATCATAAGTCTGGGCGCCGGCTTCGATAAGAGCATTGGCAAATTGGTTAGATACTTCATCCCATTGTTTAAACGTTAGTGTCTCATTTCTGAATGGATCGAAAATTGCAACTTTATCCGGCCTCTTGCAACAATTTCGGTATAACTGTCGTGTAACAGTGTATTCTTTCTCCCATACTTCCTTGAAAATGGAATAATCGACCGGTTTGCCCATTTTTGTATTTCTCCTTTTTTGTTTAAAAGTCAGCGGAAATCCTGTCCAAACACACCAGCTACCGGATTATTCCTCCACTAAATGTTAAGAAGGGATCGTCCAGCCACAAGCCTCATTATCTGATTTGTTCCCGTGTATATTTGCGTCAGCTTGGCGTCTCTCATCATTCGTTCTACAGGATAATCTTTCATGTAACCGTAACCACCCATGATTTGAACAGCGTCAGTGGTAACTTTCATCGCCGTGTCAGAGGAGGTGAATTTGGCCATGGCCGCAAATACGGCCGCTTCTTTTTCAGCGCCTTCGTCAAAAAGGCCAGCAGCTTTGCGAGTTAGAAGCCGGGCGGATTCGACACCCGCTGTCATGTCCGCGACCATGAACTGAATTGGACTCAACGCTGCAATGGGCTTAGAAAACTGGACTCGCTCGCTTGCGTATTTGGTGGCGTGATTGAGGGCGCCTTCCGCTATCCCCACCGCCTGAGAAGCACAAAAAAGTCTACTCATTGATAGCGTTTTCATGAGATTCGCAAATCCATGCCCTTCGGCCCCAACCAGATTTTCCTCCGGGACCTCCATGTCCTCAAAAAATAACTCTGAGTTAATTGATCCCCGCATTCCCATTTTGTTTTCGTTTTTGCCGTAGATCAAACCGGGGGACCCTTTTTCGACCACAAAAGCGCTGATACCCCGAGCCCCCCTTGACGGATCGGTGTATGCGTAAAGCACAAAGAAATCAGCGACTGAACCATTGGTTATGAAACATTTCTGACCATTGATAACGAATTTGTCGCCTTTGCGTACTGCCTTCGTCCTCATGGACAAGATGTCTGAACCCGCGGACGGTTCAGTGGCGGCAATTGCAGTCAAAAGGCCGGATCCGGCCCCTAGGCGTTCCAGGTACCTCCGTTTTAGGTCCTCTGATCCACCGTGCAAAATCGGTAACATCCCATCGGCCTGCGCAATCAGGACCAGCGCCGATGACGCGCAAACTTTCGCAATCTCCTCCAACACCATTGAAAAGACCAGGAAACTCAACTGGACCCCTCCATACTCCGTAGGTAACAAAGGGGTCAGTAGACCATTTTCGGCAAATACATCGACAGCATGCTGCGGAAAGCCGGCTGTCTCATCCAGTTCAGCCGCCCGAGGAGCAATTTCTTTAGCCGCTATTCGCTGGACTGTGTCGATTATCATTTTCTGTTCATCATCAAGTTTGAACACGTTCGGACCTCCCTGACCATTAAAGATGTAGCTTTGAAAAGAGGCTTCAAATCGACAGTCCGGCGTCCTTGAGGATTTCTCTCGCAATGACGATCCTCTGGATCTGATTGGCCCCTTCGAAAATTTGTGTTAACTTCGCGTCCCTAAACATCCGTTCCACGTTAAAGTCTTTCATGTATCCATATCCGCCCAAGACCTGAACAGCGTCAGTGGCAATCTTCATCGCCGCGTCGCTGGTAAAGCATTTCGCCATGGAGGCGATTCTTGTGTTGGGTTTTCCCTCGTCAAACAGCGCCGCCGCCCGGTAGACAAGTCCGCGGCCGGCTTCGATCAGAGTAGCGCTGTCGGCTATGATCGCCTGAATCATCTGATGTTGCGCAAGGAACTTCCCGAAAGTTCGGCGTTCAGTCGAGTATTTTACCATCGCTTCGAACGCCCCCTCCGCTATTCCAAGGGCTTGAGCCCCAACCGCCGGCCGGGACATGTCGAAATCTTTCATTGCCAGGAGAAAACCCTTTCCTTCTTCACCGAGAAGATGCGTGGCAGGAATTCTTACCTCGTCAAGAAAAACTTCTGTCGTGTTGGATCCCCGCTGACCAAGTTTATTCTCTTTCCTGCCAATCTTTAGACCAGTCCTCTCTCGTTCCACCAGAAAAAAGGATAATCCCCTGTGTCCCCCGCCTTTGGAAGTTCTTGCTAAAACGGAATAGATTGAGGCCACCCCCCCGTTTGTGGCGAAACATTTGGCGCCGTTTAGCACATATTCATTCCCGTCTTTTATCGCCGTGGTCTTTATCCCGGCCACATCCGACCCACCGGAAGGTTCCGTGACAAGGTAGGCTACCAGTTGACGTTCCTCCCCTATCCTAGCAAGCGTCTGATCTCTGATCTTTCCTTTCAGGCCATGGACGATCGGATATGACCCAACAGCCTGTATAATAAGCAACAAGGCGGAAGCGGCGCAAAACCTCGCAAGCTCTTCCACAGCGATGCACAGGGCTGTCCCGGTATTTTTCTCCATACCGCCGAATTCCGCGGGAAGGGCCAGTGTCAGAAGCCCCAAGTCCCAGCAAAGAGATTCAACCTCTGTATTAAATTCTCCAAGCTCATCTATGGATGAAGCAAGTGGAGCAACCTTCTCCCTGGCGGCCCTGTGGACCGCCTCCCTCAAAATTACCAGTTCCTGTGCGGTTTCTTCAGTTTTTGAGTCCATAGTGATTGTTTCCTTGATCTAAAGTCTTTTTCGGGTTTAAATCTGTCGGCTTTTGAATGCCCCCTATTACGGCCTCAGCCAGATTTCCCGACAAAAATTCTTCATCAAATTCTTGATCAAATACGGCCGGCCTCATACAGGCCCTTTCAATGCTACCGATAATGATGTCCCTCATACAGGATAACGGTACATCGTCACGCATTTGGCCATCTACAATGCCTTCTTGAATAATCTCGTTAATCAGCCTGAAGTATTTTTTGGCCAGTTCGTAGGCTTCACTTTCAAAGTAGGCTGGATGGTTCCTTACCTCGAGCAATAGTATCCTGGAAAAAACGCTATTCTTCTTGTGAAAGGATATCGTCCCGTGAATCAGTTTTCTAAGCTTACTAAACGCTCCGTCGGATTTGCTCACGTCACTTAGTATTTGAGCCAGATGAACTCTAAAATACTCGGCTAGAATCTTGTGAAGCAGCCCCCTTTTATCTTTAAAATACCTGTAAATCAGCGCTTCGTTCACTCCTGCGACCCTTGATATTTCGGCAGTGGTAATAGAATCGAAATTTTTTTCCTGGAGTAGGAGCCTGAGGGCCTGCATGAGTTTGATTCCTCCGGGAGGAATGGCGGTTCCATTGGAATTTTGGGCATTTAGGAGGACATCGTCCACGGGGTGTTTCATTTTGTTTTCGGCCACTGGGTCTATCATGTAAGTAATACTTACTTGCATGATAGTCTAGTTCCAAATAATGTCAAGAAAAAAATTGGCTCTTCAGTAACCCAACTCTTCTTTCAATCCCGACGTCCTCGTTTTCTTGTAGATACGATATTGTAGTTACACGAAATGCGAAAAATAGGATGATTGGCCCCGGCCAAGCCGGGGCATACTATCTTTTCATCTAAAGTGTTGTAAAATTGTTAGCATCCACAGAAAAAGAATCGCTCAAATTCACGTTCTCTGCATTCATTTAATTCTTCTTCTATGTCGGCAAGCATTCCAGGGTAATAATTTACACAGTCCCGCCCTTCGTGTTCAGGTTCACAGAAGACAAGACCACCGCAATTTTCCACATCATAACTTTCACAGGCTTCCATTTTACGCCTCCTGTGCATTGTCTCTATTTTCTTGTCCTTAAATATTGATGCAAAGTCGCTCTCTTTGATTCAAAGGAAATTTGGACATGAGGCTCGATGTTTGCTAGTTATATTGTACTGGCGATTTTATGTATTCCTGGGGAAATCCGGCTATGGACACGTTTCCATATTCAACTCTATTGAGGTCTCTGGACGGACAAGCGGATGATTTGACGCGGCTGCTCATAAACTGGGCTGATGTAAATACGGGGAGCCATAATACTAATGGGTTGACCACGTTTCTGAAACTACTGCGGAAAGCTTTCATGGGGCTCCCCGGAAAAGTCGAAACTATTTCATTACCAGCGCAAACTATATTGCGCCAGGAAGGTAAGGTTCACTTCCCACTGGGAAAGGCGCTATCAATAAGGAAGCTTATTAAAGCTCCAGTCAGAATACTTCTGACCATCCATTACGACACGGTCTATGCGGCGGACCACTCGTTTCAGAAATGCGAAGAGATTGATCGAAATACACTTAAAGGCCCTGGAGTAGCAGACGCAAAGGGCGGACTGCTCGTCTTGCTCGAAGTTCTAAAGCTGTTCGAAGCCAGCCCCTGGTCTGGTCGCATCTGCTGGGAAGCGCTTATCATTCCTGATGAAGAAGTTGGGTCTGTGGGCTCGGCCCCAATAATTCTGGAAGCCGCAAAAAGGAATGACCTAGCTTTGGTATTTGAACCCGCATTGCCTGATGGGTCTCTGGTAGGATCAAGGAAGGGGTCCGAGGTATATTCCGCTATCATTAAAGGCAGGGCGGCGCATGCCGGTCGCAACCCGGACCATGGCCGCAATGCGATTCATGCAATGGCGAATTTCATAGTGCAAATGGGGGACGCTTTCGCTCCTCATCCAGGGATTATGCTCAACGTCGGGGAAACTCTTGGAGGTGGAGCAGTAAATGTCGTCCCGGACATGGCCTATTTCAGGTTCAACATCCGGACCAGTTGCCCTGATGACCAGGTCTTGGTCAACATGGTACTTGGAAATCTTAGTAATAATTTGAATCAAATCGATGGCCTTAACATTGAGATTAATAGGGACTCTTCGAGGCCGCCTAAGGTCATCGACCGCAAGACCCAGGACCTGTTGAATCATTTCGCCTCATGTGGGGAACATATCGGAATACGTTTAAAATGGGGACACAGCGGGGGAGCGAGCGACGCCAATATCATAGCCTCCGCCGGCGTTCCTGCCGTGGATGGACTCGGGGTCCGCGGTGGCGGGCTTCACAGTCCGGAGGAATACGTATTAAAAGACAGTATCCTCGAACGCATCAAACTCACAGCTTTATTTTTGATGAAAATGGCTCGCGAAGACATCGAGCCACCCGTTAGCCATCAGTGATGAATAAACCAGGATCGTTCCGCTTAAATTCACAACGACCAGGAGAGCTATTAAAATGCTGATCATTCGCCCTGTTGTCGAGAGTGACCTTTACTCAATGCTTGAACTGGCTGACATGGCAAGTTTTGGGCTTACTTCATTGCCGAAAGACAGGGAACTTATACTTGAGCGAATTGAGGCTTCCTGCAGGAGTTTTCGGTTCCAGGCCCGAAAACCCCAGGGCGAGTTATATATCTTCGTGATGGAAGAAACGGATTCGGCCAGGATTGTTGGGACCAGTCTGATCAATTCAAAGGTCGGTGGATTTGATCCCTTTTACGCGTTCCGCATAGAAACTTGCGTAAGTGAGTCCAAGCGTGTTGATATACGCAAGGAAATTTCTTTTCTCAGATTAGTCAGGGAACACAGTGGGCCAACGGAAATTGGTGGGCTTTTTCTTTCTCCGTCCTATCGGAAACATGGCGCAGGGAGGCTGATGTCACTGTTCCGATTCCTTTACATGGCTGAAAGGCGTAGCCAGTTCGAGTCTCTTGTTATCGCTGAACTACGAGGGGTCGTTGATGAAACTGGTAGTTCTCCTTTTTGGGAAGCGGTAGGTCGGCATTTCTTTGACATGAACTATCCCAGAGCCGATTATTTGAGCCTTTCCGACAAACGATTCATAGCCGAACTTATGCCGCGTTCGCCAATCTATATTCGTTTACTCCCTAAAGATGTCCAGGAAATAATCGGGAAGGTCCATCAAAATACCAGACCGGCCCTGAAGATGCTTCAAGATGAAGGTTTCAGGTTTAACCAGATGGTGGACATTTTTGACGCGGGGCCAATGGTTGTCTGTCCGCTGGACAATGTCAGGATAGTCAGACAGAGCGCAAGATCCGTTATAAGGGAGATTGGCCCCTCGCCTTTTCCAGCACAGGATTCTATTATAACAAATATCGGAAGAGACTTTCGCGCGTGCATTGGAGCAGTTTCACTTAAGCCGGATGGAGGTGTAACCTTAGGACTTGAAGCGGCAAAGTCGCTGAACGTTAACACAGGTGACGTCATCCGATTCGGGCCGATTCGTCCGACATGATTACAAGGATGATTGACTTGAACAACTTTTTCACCGTAGTGATCATTGCTGCATTCGACCTTGATCTATAAGCTTCCGTTTACACTATGGGTGTTTTCATGGCAGACAAAAGTCATTTTATAGATAACGTGTGGTCAGAAGGCGTAGGGACCATAATCTCATCAAGTAATCCATCCAGCGGCGGGATTATCTGGCAAGGAAGGAGCGCTACTGAATCTGAAGTTGATCTGGCGGTAAAGGCGGCTCTCGGGGCATTTGAGAATTGGGCTGGGCTGGATTACAAAGACCGCATGAAGTATCTGGACGCATTTCGGCGCCAGATTGTTACAAATGCCGGACAACTGGCGGAAACCATTTGCCGGGAAACTGGAAAACCGAAGTGGGAGGCCAGCGCTGAGGTTGACGCAGTGGCGGCCAAGATAGATATATCCCTGGAAGCGTTTCAAAAAAGACTCAAACCAACCAGGGACAATCTAAACGAGGTGTCAGGTATTATCTCTTATAGACCGATCGGGGTGGTTTCCGTTTTGGGACCATTCAACATGCCTGCCCATCTTCCCAACGGGCACATCGTTCCCGCGTTACTTGCAGGGAATACGGTCGTTTTCAAACCAAGCAGTCAAACGCCATTAGTAGGCCAGTTCATGATCGAATTGTGGGAAACCGCTGGAATTCCTCCCGGTGTAATCAATCTGGTTCAGGGCGGCTCAGACGCTGGAAGGGCTTTGGTCGAGCATCCGACAGTAAAAGGCGTCTTTTTCACAGGGAGCGAATCGACTGGGAAAACTATTCATCGAATGCTTGGCGGTTACCCGGAAAAATTGCTCGCGTTGGAAATGGGGGGGAACAATCCGCTGATTGCTCACAAGGTATCTAACAACCTGGTAGCCGCCTATCTAACTATAATATCAGCATTTATCACTTCTGGTCAGCGCTGCTCCTGCGCCAGAAGACTGATTGTTCCCACAGGAAAGGAAGGCGACATATTCATCGACAGTCTCGTCGACATGGCGTCCAAAATTAGGGTTGGAGACTACAAAAAGCTTCCTGAACCATTCATGGGCCCGGTCATCTCAGCCGGAGCGGCCCGGAGTATACTCGAATCACAGGATAAGCTTTTTAGTCGGGGCGCTCAATCGTTGCTCGAAGTTCGCCTGCTCAACGAAACGGAAGCAATGCTATCACCGGGGATAATTGACGTCACTTCGGTGAGAGATCGCGAAGACGAAGAAATTTTTGGACCGTTATTGCAGCTAATCCGTGTCGACGATTTCGATTCAGCTGTCGCCGAAGCTGATAATTCACGCTTCGGGCTTACGGCGGGGCTCTTGAGCGATGATCACGATTGTTACAGCCTTTTTTTTCGTAAAACCCGAGTAGGGGTCATCAATTGGAACCGACCGACAACTGGCGCAAGTTCCCGATTACCATTCGGCGGCACAGGGGCGAGTGGAAACTATCGGCCTGGCGGTTATTTCACGATGGACCATTGCGTATACCCCGTGGCTTCACTCGAAGCCGGCGGTATG
Source organism: Deltaproteobacteria bacterium (assembly GCA_021777225.1). Taxonomy (GTDB): domain Bacteria; phylum Desulfobacterota; class Desulfomonilia; order Desulfomonilales; family Desulfomonilaceae; genus CAJBEZ01. Next base: position 1,647 of record JAJYDQ010000023.1, on the reverse strand, counting down.
ACCGCCCCACAGAAAATCCTTCCGGGCATCCAGCTTGGATCACAATAATCAGGCGTCGAATTGAAATGACTACCAGTGACTCCTCTCCTTTAGCCCATGAAGTAAATTTTGACGGAATTCCCGGACCCACACACAATTTCGGCGGATTGTCGTTCGGCAACATCGCTTCAATGAAAAGCCGCTCATCAATTTCCAGTCCCAGAGAAGCTCTCTTTCAATGCCTAAAAAAAATGGACTTATTGTCTTCTCTTGGTCTGATTCAGGCTTTGTTACCCCCGCAAGCCCGTCCGGATTTCACAGCCCTCCGCCGCCTCGGCTATTCCGGTAATGAAGAACAAATACTCCACGAATTGTCGAAAGACGATATCAGCCTGTTAGCCGGCTGCTATAGTTCATCAAGTATGTGGGCCGCAAACGCGGCTACGGTTTCGCCGCAATCTGACACCGGCGACCACAGGACCCATTTGACACCCGCAAACCTCGTGAATCTTTTCCACCGTTCTATCGAACCCTCTTTCACAGGCAAAATCCTCCATCGAATTTTCCACGATCAAACAAAATTTGCCCTTCATTCACCGTTACCAGCTACTGTAAATTTCTCTGACGAAGGAGCTGCAAACCACTCCAGGTTCTGCTCAAATTACGGCGAAACAGGTATCGAGCTGTTCGTTTATGGAAGGACCGATTTCGACGCTAGCGCCCAAATGCCGTTGCATTACCCTGCCAGACAGACACTGGGATCGTGTAGAGCAATTGCCAGGCTTCACCAGCTCGATCGTGATAAAATTGTCTTTGCAAGGCAAAATCCTGATGCGATTGACGCGGGGGTCTTTCACAACGATGTTATTGCTGTTGGGAACAAAAATGTTCTTTTTTTCCACTCTCAGGCATTTTGCAATTATGAGTCCGTAATTGCTGAACTCAGGGAAAAGTTTGCTGGATGTTGCAATGATGAACTCATTACTGTTGAGGTGAGTCAGAAACAATTGTCATTGACCGACGCCGTCGAATCCTACCTGTTTAACAGCCAACTCGTATCGATGCCCGACGGAACCGCCTGCCTTATTGCGCCTGCTGAATGCCGGGAAAACCCACGAGTCAACGAAGTTCTCGAAACTGTTATTTCCCAAAATAACACCATTGACTGCATATTATTTGTGGACGTTGGAGAAAGCATGAGAAACGGAGGCGGCCCCGCGTGCCTTAGGCTCCGGGTGGTATTGACCGACGAGGAGTTATCCTGTACGAACCAGGGATCGCTTTTTTCCAAGCGACTTTACCGGGAACTCATTGAGTGGGGTAACCGCCACTATCGTGATCGGCTCCGCCTCGAAGACCTTGGTGATCCACAACTCCTTTATGAAAGTCGTAACGCTCTTGACTCCCTTACGCAGGTCCTTGGACTAGGGTCTATCTACGATTTTCAACAAATGTAATCATTGTGATTGAATAGAATGTTTGATCGATTTACAAATTTCTCGTCAATGTTACATTTTCGTTGACTCTCCTGAGTCCCTCGGAAATAATTAGCGTTGACAGATTTTAGCCGACATCGTTTTACAGGAGGAGCGGAAAGTGTCCATGGCCAAATTGTCTACCAGCATAATCTTTTTTCTAACGGTCGCTCTCGTATCATTAACGGTACCT
>JAJYDQ010000022.1 GCA_021777225.1 Deltaproteobacteria bacterium | reverse complement strand
GGAATCCCTGATTTTCATTACTATGCAATTGCCGATGGCATTAAAGAGATCCTTAGCAAAGCTGGTCAGGGCGCAATCTTTCACGAAAAGAATAAGGGAATGCCTGATCTTCAGCTTTCACTGGGGCTAACCTAATTTTTTGGGGAAAGTCCTGTCAAAGATCTTATTGCAATTCCTGAAGTCCGTTTCATTGAACCATTTGCAGCCAAGGCATAGAACTCCGGGCGTCTTTATTGACGCCCCTTTTACCTTAAATGACATGAACTGGACATTTGTCCTGGCAAGCCTTAACTCTCGAAAGGTCGGAAAACCGTGCAACTCTAGGACAATATACAATTAAGTATATATTGCGCCTAATGAATATTATAGCGATTATGTAAGCGTTCCATCCGGTCTCCATTCACGAAGAAGTCGTTGGAATCATAGCTCTCAATCTTAGCGATGGTCTCTTGCGTTTTCTATTTGTGTTTAATTTTTGACGCCATAGTGTAATATAGGTGAAGAGGTCCGTATTGAAATATATACGAAATCTAAAGGAGATAGCTCATGGAACAGATCGAATATATCGGTAAGATCATGGAGGATGGGCATATCTATTTGCCTGAAACCGTGCGGCGACAATTGAAGCTTGAACCGGATTCTTCCGTTCATGTCATTCTCTCTGTTAAAGAAACAGAGTCATTGTCTACGGAACAGGGATGGTCTGTTTTCAAGGCAATGGGGAAAGAGGGTCAAGCAGGTTGTCTTCAGGACGCTGCCAAAAACCATGATCTTTACCTATATGAAAAACAGCCATGAAAAAAATCTTTATTGATACCAGCGCATGGGACGCCATTGAAGATTCTGGAGACGCCAACCATGAAGCAGCCATGATTTTTAAAGATGAAATCGCAAATCGATACGAATTGATCACATCTAATTATATCCTGGATGAAACTTATACCCTTCTATTGATAAACATAGGATATGAAAGGACTGTAGCCTTTCACAGGCAGTTAGAAATGTTGATAAAAGCCGGCGTGCTTCAGGTTATTCAACTATCAGAGAATATCGTTGAAAAGGCGTGGAATATTTTTGAAAAATACAATCAGGACAAGTGTTGGTCTTTTACAGATTGTACTTCCTATGCAGCTATGAAAGAGCTTGATATTGATGAGGTGTTTTCATTTGATCGACATTTTGAACAGATGGGCCTTATCAGGAAACCTTGAGGCAAAAGAGTCAGGGGAGGGTGGCCTTCTCCCTGGTCTTTAAAACTTCTTCCAAATTACGCCCTCTTATAAAAACGCAACGCCGCAAGGCGAGCCAAAGAAGAATTCGGCGATAAAGGTTTTCACTCTGGAAATTTGATAGGGACTCGCTTTGCGTAGTTGAGTGGTAATAAAACAATGCGCACCAATTTCACAATTCCCTATTTTGTTGTTGGTTTCAATGGAACCGATCAAGGAATATTGACTTACCAGCGCTTCGCTTTAAGTTTCAATCGCATAAAAAGTTGCTTGTTCCAGTCTTTGATTCGTTCCCTGGAAACCTGATAGCCGGCGTCGGTGAGAAATTCATAAATGGAAGAGTAGGGGCGTTCGGCCTGAAACCAATCGACAAGTTGTGCGCGTATTTTTTCCGGTAGCCGTTCAACATTATCGACAACCTTTAAAATACGCGTGGGCTTCCCCTTATTATTCCCTTGATCGTTAATTTGAATCCCCCCTGAAAACCTACGCAGCTTTGTCGCGCAAATAATTATTCATAATAACACGATGTGTCAATTTAATATTAAAACAGCGATAGCTAAAATTCTAACTTATAATATATTTGTGATTAATTTGATATTAAAAATTAATACACTGATTACGACAAATTGTAGTGCATTTATCGAAGTTAATTTACGTGGGCATCGACTTGAAGAGCTTTTGTATATATTTTATAACTTTTTGAAATAATTGGAGGGCAAAAAACGGTAACGAACAGGGGTAAAAACAAAAAAAGCCAGGAATGTTCCTGGCTAACTAGTTGATTTATTATGTTCTTTTCTGGTGGGCCGTCGGGGGCTCGAACCCCAAACCTACTGATTAAGAGTCAGTTGCTCTACCAATTGAGCTAACGGCCCTAGGAATCTCTAAAATTACCTATTGGACCGAGGCTTGTCAAGAAATATCCGGAAATAAAAACCTGTCGCTGAATCTCAACAAAACGTCAATAATACTTTATAGTGTTGTTTTTGACGCAATTAGTAGTTACAGAATATAACAGTCAACTCACAATGAGAAGGTAGAAATGGCCAAAAAAGCTCTGGTAGCGGTAACAAAGACAAAACCTGAAACGGTGATCGAAGACATCCGACTCACTATGGAACGAGCGCGTTTCACGGAGTTCCTCGATCCCTCAAAGACCGTAATTCTTAAGGATAATATTTCCTGGCATTTCCCGTTTCTTAGCGCAAATACAACCCCGTGGCAACTTGAAGGCGTAATTCTTACCCTGAAGGAGGCTGGATATAAGGACATAGTCTGTGTTCAGAACGAGACGGTGGTAACGGACGCGTTTAAAGGAGAGAAACTAAACAAATATGTACCAATATTCCGGCGACATAACATTCCTGTCCTTTATAACTTCCGCGAATCGGACATCAAATGGGTTAAATATCAGCCCAAAGCGAAAATGCGCGTTCTGGACAGTATCTTTACTGAAGGAATAAGGATCCCTGAATATTTCATCGGCAAAAATATCATCCATTTGCCCACAGTTAAGTGTCACATATACACTGGAACTACGGGTTCCATGAAAAACGCATTCGGTGGTTTGCTAAATACCAAGAGGCATTATACCCATTCTGTCATTCACGCTACGCTTAATGATCTTCTGGATATTCAAAAGGAAATTCATTCTGGAATATTTTCCGTCATGGATGGGACTGTAGCGGGATGCGGCCCAGGACCAAGGACCATGACTCCGGTAGAAAAGGATCTGATGCTGGCGTCAGGTGATTGTGCGGCCATAGACGCCATTGCGGCAAAGCTCATGGGTTTTGACCCCATGAAACTGGACTTTATACGTATCGCTCATGAATCCGATCTTGGGATCGGCGATGTGGATCAAATTGAAGTTGTTGGAGAGGATATCTCGCAGGAAAATTGGGGTTTTTCAGTTGGGAACAACGCTGCGTCTGCCATAGGTAACTTCATTTGGTTTGGACCTCTTAAGCCCTTGCAAAAATTGTTCTTTAGGACGCCTCTGGTCTATCTGTTCGTCTTTGGATCATTCTTTTATCACGACTACATCTACTGGCCGTTAAAGGCCCGTCCGCAAATCGAGGCGTTTAAGAAGAATTCAAAATGGGGAAAGTTATTTGATTCATACCCGGAATAGTAACGCTGCTTGAATTCTTGACAAGAACACGAAGCCGTTGACGGAGAATCACATTTTGGAAACAGGATGACCTCGCGAGAACAGGCGTTGGCTCTTTAACACCCAACGCCGTCCACACGGAAGGTGACGCGTTATTGTAGAAACAGCTATAAAAGTCAGTGATAGTCGAATCTACTTGCGCTTTTCATGAAAGAATTTGGATTTTAGATGCTGATTGAGTTCGATTCTAACTTCAGCTCTAACGTTTTTTAGAGCTTCCTTCCATGTCTCAATCTTGTCAAGCGCTTCAGCTTCCCACGGAAGGCGATCTTCCGGCCTTTTTGCAAGAATGTCGCGTTCCAGTTGCGCCGGCACAGGCGGTTCAAGCAATGATTCGCAACGGGTTTTTATGCGTCTGATTAATTTTAAAAGGCGAAGAAGATCTTCTCGTGAAAGATTTTTAGGAGGCTTTTCAGAAAAGTTCTTGGGGATTAGGTTTAATTGGTCAAGTGCAACTCCATTCTTGATTGCGATGTTAATGGTTCTTTTTAGGTGCCGGTAGTTGCTTTCGAAGTCGCCGGGAGGTTCGGGAACTCCAATCGCCTCATCGGAATAAGGAAACAACATATCCATACCTCCTACTGGAAAAATAAACTCCGAAAGGCGTCCGATTTCCGCCTCCCAGAAAATACAGCGGAGATAACACGGCCCCGTGTCTTAGTCAACAAATAGTTTATGTTATTTTATTATAATATTGACTAAAAAGGATAAACATATGACGTAGTCAAAAAATACTAATAGAATTACATACACTTGGCTAAAAGCGCGTTAATTAGATTATGCGGTTTTTTTTTCGGCTTCGTTATAATATCGATCTCACGCGCACAAAATTTAATCGGAACAGCAGCGTCCGGAGTTACAGGATTTCATATGGCATCCAAGGCGATAGTGATTCGCGGCGCACGCGAACATAATCTGAAAAATATTGATATCGAAATTCCACGTGACAAACTGGTGGTTATTACCGGCCTGTCTGGTTCGGGTAAATCAACACTAGCGTTTGACACCATTTACGCCGAGGGACAGAGACGCTATGTCGAATCTTTGTCCGCGTATGCAAGACAGTTCCTAGAGATGATGGATAAACCTGATGTTGACTTGATTGAAGGCTTATCCCCGGCCATCAGTATCGAGCAAAAAACCACATCCAAAAACCCCAGGTCCACGGTAGGAACGATCACGGAAATTTATGACTACCTCAGGTTACTTTATGCCCGCGTTGGGATCCCCCATTGTTGGGAATGTGGTAAGCCAATAAGTTCCATGACGATACAGCAAATGGCTGATCAGGTCATGGATTTCCCCCCGAATGCCAAAGTGCTTGTCATGGGGCCTGTTGTGAAAGGTCGTAAAGGCGAATATAGGTCTGAAATCGGAAAGCTCGTTCGAGATGGATTCATTCGGGCAAAAATCGACGGACATCTGATCGATCTTTCGACGGACATTCACCTGGAAAAGAACAAGAAACATGACATTGAGGTGGTCGTTGACAGGCTAGTAATCAAACCCGGCGTGGAGAGGCGTCTCGCTGACTCCCTGGAAATCGCAGCGCAGCTCGGACAAGGTGTTGTGATCGTAGAAAATCAGGATGGCAAGGCCCACCTTTTCAGTGAAAAACTCGCCTGTCCCGAACATGGTGTTTCCATAGGGGAGATATCTCCGAGACTATTTTCATTTAACAATCCATACGGCGCCTGTGAAACCTGTGGGGGGCTGGGTGTAAAAACGCGCTTTGATCCGGACTTGATTATTTCGGATCCGGACCTGTCTTTAATGAACGGAGCCATTGCTCCCTGGAAAAAGAAAAATTCTATATTTCTTAACCAGACAATCCATTCTCTTTCAGCGCATTTCAAATTTAATCCTGATCTTCCATTCAGCAAGTTGCCGGCGAAAATCCAGGACATGGTTTTATACGGATCAGGATCAGAAGAAGTAGATTTTAACTATGAACGGGATGGAAGGCGACATTACTTTCGCAAACCTTTTGAAGGTGTTATCCCAAACATGGAACGCCGACAATTGGAAACCGAAAGTGAAGAAATTCTGGACGAGTTCAGCTCCTTTATGAGTGAAATCCCTTGTCCGTCATGTCATGGGTCCAGGCTGAAACGTGAGGCGAGGAGTGTACTTGTAGGCAATATTCAAATTAATGAATTGACAGCCATGTCGATCCGTCAGGTTACCAGATTCATGGAAGAGCTGGAATTGACCGCTAGAAGTATGGAGATTGCTGAACGAGTTGTAAAGGAGATTCGAAACAGGCTGGGTTTTCTCAATAGGGTAGGGCTGAGTTACCTGACTCTGGACCGCAGTTCAGCATCTCTTTCAGGAGGAGAGTCTCAGCGGATAAGACTTGCGACACAGGTTGGGTCTTCGCTCGTCGGAGTTCTCTATATCCTCGACGAACCCAGCATAGGACTTCATCAGCGAGACAATCAGAGGTTGCTATCCACGCTCATTGATTTGAGAGATCAAGGCAATACTGTTCTGGTAGTCGAACATGACGCCGAGACAATACTGAGTTCGGATTTTGTAGTGGACATGGGACCTGGCGCGGGGCGACTTGGGGGAGAAGTCGTCTTCGCAGGATCACCGGAAGAGTTGATGGAATCCAAGACTTCAATCACAGGTAAATTTCTCTCCGGGAAAGAAATCATTCCCGTTCCGGCTAAACGGCGGAAACTGAACCGTGAGAAGATTGTTATCAGGGGGGCAAGGGCCAATAATCTCAAGAATATTGACGTCACCATTCCTTTAAGGGTCTTCACGTGCGTGACGGGCGTTTCCGGTTCCGGGAAAAGCACTCTTGTTATAGAAGTCCTGCGAAAAGCCTTTCAGGCCGGTACCCGGAAAAATCTCGAGAAACTGAGTTTCGTGGACAAGATTGAAGGTTTATGGCAGATCGATAAGGTTATCGAGATCGATCAGGCTCCAATTGGGAGGACTCCCCGATCCAATCCTGCGACCTATACAGGTGTCTTTGGACACATTCGTGAGTTGTTCGCCAATCTTCCTGAGTCCAAGATGAGAGGCTACAAGCCCGGTCGCTACAGTTTCAATGTTAAGGGTGGCCGATGCGAAGCATGTCACGGGGATGGCGTTATCAAAATCGAGATGCACTTCCTGCCCGATGTCTATATAAAATGCGACGTGTGTCAAGGTAAGCGATACAACAGAGAAACCCTGGAAATTAAATTTAAGGGCAAGAACATTACCGATGTCCTTGATATGACCGTCGATCAGGGCGCTGAATTTATGGAAAACGTCCCGCCCATATACAACAAACTCCGGACATTGCAAGATGTAGGATTGGGTTATATTAAACTAGGGCAACCCGCCACGACCCTTTCTGGCGGTGAAGCCCAACGGATCAAACTCTCTAAAGAGTTGTCACGCCGTGGGACAGGCAAGACCCTTTATATTTTGGATGAACCTACGACCGGGCTTCACTTCGCGGATGTCAGGAAATTGCTCGACGTGCTCGCAAGCCTAGTTGATGTGGGCAATACCGTACTTGTGATTGAACACAACATGGATGTAATAAAAGTGGCTGACTACATAATTGACCTTGGGCCCGAGGGAGGGGACGAAGGTGGCGAGGTTGTGGCGCAGGGGGCGCCTGAGAAGATCGCTGAGACTCCTGGTTCCTACACCGGGGTTTTCTTGAGAGAAGTTTTGGGAAATCAGAAAGGTTACAAGTCGCTCATGGCAGGAGCGGCGTGAGTTGTTTTAAATGGTTATCGGCGGATGGCATTTCCTTTGGTTCGAAAGGAAATGTCATCCTTGTCGGGTTAACTGAACTGCTCAACCGGTGAACGGGCAAAGCTACTCTAACCCGGTTTTTTTACCGATTGTTCCTGGTCCATTCGTTTCAATTCTTTCCTAAGAATTTTACCTACAGCGCTTTTGGGCAATTCACTTACGAACTCCACATATTTGGGGACTTTATATTTCACCAAGTTTACCTTGCAATAGTCAATAATTTCAATAGGTGTGGCCGTCTCGCCGGGTTTAAGCACGACATAGGCCTTAATTCTCTCGCCGGAATATGTGTCGGGTACTCCAATTGCGCATGCTTCAACAATCTTGGGGTGTGCGAATAGCACTTCATCGACATCCCGCGGGTAGATATTGAACCCGCCGGAAATGATCATGTCCTTTTTCCTGTCAACAATACTGAAATAACCTTCTTCATCCATTACGGCGATATCTCCTGTAAGGAGCCAGCCGTCCCGAAGAGCAATCTCAGTTTCTTCCGGCCTGTTGATGTACCCCTTCATGACCTGGGGACCCTTAATGCAAAGCTCTCCTGGTTGATTAATTTCTGAAATTTCCTTGTGATAGTCATCTACATCAACCAACTTGGCTTCAGTGTTCGGTATTGGAAGTCCAATAGAACCAGGTTTCCTCTTGCCTCCCAGTGGATTGATTGTCGCCACAGGTGTGGTTTCAGTCAAACCGAAACCTTCACAAATTTGAGCGCCCGTAAGTTCCTCAAATTTACGAATTGTTTCCAGTGGTAGAGGGGCCCCGCCGGAAAAACATCCTCTAATCGTTGAGATGTCAAATTTCTTCAGATCTGGGAAATTGATCATACCATTATAAAGGGTGGGGACTGCTGGGATATAAGTGGCTTTGAACTTCTGAATCGCTTCCAGGATGGATTTGGGTTCAGGTTTTGGTATCAGGATGTTTGTGTAACCATAATATACTGCTATATTCATGGCTGTGGTAAGCCCGAACGAATGGAAGAAAGGCAGACAACCCACAACCGTTTCATCGCCGTCGTTAAAAGCATGGAACCAAGCTCTGCACTGTTGGACGTTGCTGGAAAGATTCGAATGTGTCAACTGGACCCCTTTTGAAACGCCGGTAGTCCCGCCAGTGTATAGCAGTAAGGCTGTGTCTTCCCATTTTGACCTGTGTGGCGCCTTGATTGGCGAATATTTCTTTATCAGATCGGTGAACTCAAAGATTTCCCTCTCATTTGGAGTTTTAAGATGCATCCCCTTTTTCACGTACGGGAAGAGTTGTTTAAGTGGAAATGGAAGGTAATCCCTTATATGGCAGGAGATAATCTTAGTAATTTGAGTCTTGTGCCGGAGGGCGGCCATCCTTGGGACAAGCACATCCAAACAGACAAGTAGCGTGGATCCAGAATCATTGTACTGGTGTTCAAGCTCCCGATCGGTATAGAGAGGGTTGTTAAGAGCGACAAGAGCCCCGGCCCTCAAAGAACCGTATATGGCTACAACCATCTGAACGATGTTAGGCAGAAGCGTTGCCACAGTGTCTCCGGGTTTCACTCCGAGATCAACTAGAGCGGCTGCAAATCGGGACACCATGTCATCTAGTTTCCTGAAACTGATCTTTGTCCCTTGAAATATTAACGCAGTGTTGTCAGGAAAACGCTTTGCAGTCCTTGTCAAGGCCTCAGGAGGGTTAATTTTTTCAATATCTATACTAGCAGGGACCTCCGGAGCATATGACTTTAGCCAAATCTTATCCATAAATTCCTCCTGGAATGTAGAATTGTGAAATAGTAATGATTTATCAAAATTAGGTTGCGGAAGCGCAATAGAAAATAAGTATAACTGATTGAGACGGAGCCCACAAAGAAAAAAGGCTCCCAGATGCAACGAAATGATCAAAAAGAGTCAGGATAGTGCTATAATAGGTGGCATGATTGGAATTATTATTCGTGAAATTACGATTCTTGTCCTTTCGATATCTATATTTCCTCTAGCGTTTCTGTTCCTTGTTCTGCGCGGCGACATCAGTGAATATGGTTTGAAATTAATTTATCAGGAGATTGTCAATTCGGGGACGTCCAGTCTGGGGTCCGCGTTGCTGCTTTTGTCGAGGGTTTTGGCGCCTTACCTGGTTGTTCAGGCATTTCGCGCCTACCAGTGGTCAAAAACCAGCGCATTCGCAAAACGGTGGTCAAGCCTCTATTTTGCTTTATTGGGACTTGTTGCTGCGCTATGGTTGGCTGGCGAGTCTTTCGACTTATTTTATTTCATGTTCGAGCTTGGAGACGTTCCTGGTGAATTAGGCCAGTTCTTCCAATTGGAATATGCGCATTTGCTTGGCGCTTTGGTCGGCTTTTATATTTTTGGCAGATACTTTAGTCTTTTTCTTTCCCCAACAGGGTCGCATAAACAGGAAGATTAAAGCACGCCGAGTCGGTCATTGATCAGACGCAACATAGCTACATTGTCTCTGTGCCCTGTTTGTTTGGCAATGATCTTACCCACTATGGGTCGACCAAGTAGATAAAAATCCCCGAGAACGTCAAGTATCTTATGCCTTACAAATTCATTTTGAAAACGTAGTGGAGGATTTACTACCTTATCTTCATCGAGTAGGATCAGGTTAGACAGTTTGCCCCCTCCCGCTAATCCCATTTCGTCCATGATTCTCATGTCTTTAACAAAGCCAAAAGTCCTGGCCGGCGCAATCTCGGATTTGAAATCCTGGACCGAGGAGAGCCTGAATGTCATGGTCATTTTCCCTATGGGGCGAGGATAGTCCATATGATATTCAATTTCCAGGATGTCCGACGGTTCGATCCTCATGCTTTTGGAACTTTCCGGCGGCATTGAGAGTTCTATCGGTTCCGAGATCCTTATTTCTTCTACTATTTCATCCTGTGTAATTATTTCAGCGCTTTCAACAAGATTGCAAAATTCCAGGGCAGACCCATCCATTATGGGAACTTCACTGGAAATCTTTACCAGCAGGTTTGTCAATCCGTAGACGTGAAATACAGCCATTAGATGTTCAATTGTTTTGGCGAGCGACTCATCTCCCCGCAAACTGGTGCTGAAGTCCGTTGATTCTACAAATGTCAGCAATGCTGGAACAGTCCCTCCGGATGTTATATGGCCGAAATTGATTCCCGACGATGGGGGCAGAGGAGATATTGTCAATCCTGTCTTTTCCCCTGAGTGTAATCCCTGGCCGTATATGACAACCTTACCGCGCAGGGTTTTTTGTCTCCTGGGGTGGGCCTTTTGTTCAGAGTCGAGAGTTATAAAGGTGTCTCCTGATATATGACGATCTGTCCCGGAACACAAGGTCTCAATGAGTCCTCCAGCGCTCCCCGGCGCAGGCCCCTGAATCGATTTACTGATTTGAGCGCCGGGATTCGCCGGTAACAGCAATTCGTTGATTGTCAGCGTCCGCGCCGAAGTATTCATCACGGTGTGTTCTACCAGGATCTTTAGTTCCTTAATGTTTCCAGGCCAGGGGTGTTCAAGTAATCTAGCGAGCGCCTCTTCTTCTATGTCTGAAATTTCTTTGTCGAATTCGCTACAGGCCTCGGCAAGAAAATGTCTTGCCAGTAAGGCGATGTCTTCAGGTCGTTCCCGCAGGGCAGGGACACGAATCACACGCTGGGTGAAGGATTTTATAGCGTCACTGTCATATCCTGCAACCAGCATTTCTTCTGAAGATTTCTTTGATGTAAAAAGCAATCTTACGTGGTTTGAGCCACCTAAGTTTCCTCTGCTGTAAACCCCGGCCTCAGCAAGAATTTTCTTTATTAATGATTCCAATCCCGGCTTGAGTCTGTCAACTCCCACAAAAAGGAGGGTACCTCCCGAGGCGAGAGTAATCTTTCCCTGTTTTGTTATGTCGCGATCGCCGATCCTGCCTAGTAGAATGTCGCGGACATTGTCTACGGCCAGCTCATCGCAAACAATCTTTATGAGTTTATGTCTGTCTCTGCCTGACATGAAATGAATCATGCGGGCAATGAATTCTTTGCCAGAGCCCTTTTCACCATATATCCAGACCGAACCATTTTCATGCGCCGCGTTCTCGACGGACCTGCGCGTGTTTGCCGTAAGTTGGGATGAGCCAATCAACATGCCGGAGTTTCCATGAGAAAAATCCGTGACTTCAGCTCTGCCGCCTTTCGATGCTATTGCTTTTTCAACCAAATGAAGAGTGTCTTCCAGATTCAGCGGTTTCTCGAGGTAGTCTTCAGCGCCAAGCTTAATGGCTTTTACCGCCGTCTCAATCGTGCCGTGGCCGCTCATCATTATGACGTGGCATTTCGGGGAAATACGCTTTATTGCTTTCAAAGTTTGCATACCATCAATCCCCGGTATCCATATATCGAGAAAAACAATATCCGGAGAGTCGCTTTGCACGGTGTGCAAGGCTTCCTGACCGTCACGGGCTTTTAAAACATCGTGGCCTTCGTCAGCCAATATGGCGCCAAGAGAAGTAAGTATCTCCTCCTGGTCGTCGACAATCAATACGCGTCCCTTTTCCATATGCTTGGAACTCACCATGAATGATCGAACTATGTTTGAATGGTCATAAATTAGCCGCTAGGGACTATAACCGCTTGTAATAATATAATCAACCAGCAATATCGTAATTACGGGATGAAACGCCCTGTTTCACACAAAGAATTCGTTAGGGCTGATGATTATGATCTGGATAAGCTGACGGGAAACCAACGATGAAACTTAAGGCCTGGGCCTAGCCCCAATGATTAAAGGTGAATGATATCAGTACCCTTTGACTCTTCCGCTAAGCTCTTTATAAGTGCGTTGCATGTCCATATTGGTCTTCGAGGATTTTAAGAAGTTCTGGCTATCTTTCATGGAGAGAGTCGACCCTAAAGGTAGATCAGCGTTTTGGCTCTTTTGCGGAGCGATTCCTGAGCATGAGGGCGAATCCTCAAGAATATGGCCAACCTGCTGGTTGGCAATAATAGATGAAGTTTGGTCAGTTGCGAAAGTAGGCTCTGTAGAATAAATTATAATAGCAAGTAAACCAATAAACATAATAAAGAACTTCATGACGTAACTCCTTAAACGCCCAACCCCAATGCTGGTTATCCCACCAGCAAAAATATAAATGTTACATATCATATTCTAAGGAAAACTTAAATAAAAATATTGTGATTTCGGATCTTAAGAAACTGGATTAGACCTGTTTTCAACTAAGGACCCTGTACTTTAAGGGTATTCAGCGTGAATCCTCTTGATAGCTTCCATAAGTTCGGAATAGTTTATGGGTTTTGAAATATAGTCATCCATCCCCGCTTCCAGGCAACGTTCGCGGTCCCCTTTCATGGCGTGGGCAGTGAGCGCTATTATAGGTATATGCAGGTAGGATTGTTTCTCACGCTCTCGAATCGCACGCGTTGCCTCAAGGCCATCCATGACCGGCATCTGGACATCCATGAGTATGAAATCAAACTGGCTGTTCTGGGAGCTTTCCACTGCTTCTTTGCCATTGGCTGCAAGGGTAACCTCATGCCCTAAGTTTGAAAGCATGTATTTTGCCAACTTCTGATTTATCAGGTTGTCTTCAGCAACAAGTATACGTAGCGACTCCTTTTTATCCTCAGGTTTCTGCGACCCGACCGGGGCAGCCTTTGTCTGAGACAATGGGCCCGAAACATTCAGTGTCTTCAGTAAACCGGCTATGAGTTCAGACGGCCCGGTAGGTTTTGATATGCAGGCGGTCAGATCAAGGTGGTCACGTTTAACCGCGTCGAGGGTGAGTCCTCTAGGTACCAAAAGAATGAATTTTGACTCAGGGGCCAAGTCCCTGCTTTTGACTTCATCGACCAGATCCAATCCAGTCCTGTCCGGTAATGTCATATCGGCCAGAATGAAATCGAACCTAGTATTAACTTGTTTAGCCGTCCGAAGGATTGAAATCGCCTCCTCGGCGTTTGAGGCCACCTTAGGAGTTAAGCCGGATTTAGAAAGCGTATGGTAAAATAATCTCCGGTTTGTCGCATTGTCTTCAACCAGCAAGACAGAAAGTCCCGAAAGTGCTCCTAGCGCCCCGGTCAAATCTGATTTTGCCGTCTCTTCATGACCTGGTTCCATCTTTACCGTAAAATAAAAAACACTTCCTTTACCCAACTCACTTTCAACCCAGATGTCTCCGCCCATCATCTGACAAAGCTGTGAAGAAACTGCCAAGCCAAGCCCCGTTCCGCCGAATTGACGTGTAGACGAGGAATCAACCTGTTCGAACGCTTGAAAAATAGTGCCCAGCTTATCGCTGGGAATTCCGACTCCTGTATCTCGAACTGCGAAATAAAGTTTCAGACTATTTTGAGCCAAAGGCTCGGACTTGATGTTGACATAAATTTCTCCATGTTCAGTAAACTTTATGGCGTTACCTACAAGATTGATTAGAATTTGTCTCAATCTGCCTGCGTCGCCAATTACCTGGTCCGGAGCGTCGTCTTCAACATGATAAATCAATTCTACGCCTTTGGTGTAGGCTTGAATGGCCAGGTTCGACACAACATTTGATACCGATTCCCTCAAACTAAATATCGCGGGAAACAGGGACAATTTTCCAGCCTCAATCTTGGAAAAATCCAATATGTCGTTGATTATGTTAATTAGGTCCTGGGAAGACGTCCTTATGGCTTCTATGTATTCCCGTTGACGGTCACTCAGGTCGGTATTGAGCGCCAATTGGGCCATACCAACTATCCCATTAAGAGGTGTTCTTATCTCATGGCTCATATTGGCAAGAAACTGGCTCTTGGCCCTGTTTGCCTGTTTGGTTTGTTCTTGCGCCTGAACGAAATCACTTACGTCTATGACGCTTAGGATGACCCCTCTATAAACGCCAATTTCAAATATCGGCTGGACACGCATGGATAGATCGCGCCCTAAAAGTTTGCGGTCCAACGAAACGCGCTCACGTGATTGCCCCGTTTTAAAGCTGGATATTATTTCCCGCACATGTTGAAGGGAAGGATTATCTCTATGAACCTCCCAGATCGTTCGTCCCAGCACCTCCGCTCTTTTGGATCCAAACAATTCGGCAAGTCGGTTGTTGATTTCGGTGATTATATCGTTTTCGTCGGCAAAGACGATTCCTGCATCGAGGCATTCTATCAATGTCCGAAGCTTGTTTGCCTCAGCGGAAATCAGTTCACTGGCCCGGATCAGTTCCTCGTTGGTTTTTTCGAGGTCATGATAGTTTTGAACCGCGGTTTCATAAGACGAAAGAAGCAAATCAACAATCTGGATCCGATCCGCCTCCAGGAAGTGTTTCCTGCCGGCGAAGAAGATCTCAATACCTAGACCGGTAGTGGATTTGGCCCTGATTTCCCGGTTCACTATTATGTATTGAATTCGTGAAACCAGAAGTTTTTCCTGGTATGGCTTGGTGATAAAGTTGTCCGCGCCGACCTCGAGCCCTCGTATTATGTCCTCCGGGTCTGAAAGAGATGTCAAAAGAATCACAGGAATATCTTTAAGGCTTTCATCCGATTTGATACGTCTGCAGAGTTCGTAACCATCCATTTCCGGCATTATCACGTCACTGATCACTATTGTCGGGTGATCGTGCTCAAGATGTTCGAGAGCGGCTTTGCCGTTTAAAGCAACCGTGACCTCGAATCCTCTCGTCTCCAGAATATGTTGGAGACGAATAGCTTGAGTCTGACTATCTTCAACAACCAGGATCTTCATATTTGAGTTTTCACCCGCGTCAGAAACCTCATTGAGCGATTCGGTTTTCATCTCTTCTCACTACCGTTTGCCAGTCGTATGAGCAGACCTGCAATTTTATCGGGTGAAGCTATATAAGAAGCTCCTCCTAATTTAATGGCTTCCCCCGGCATGCCGTGAACCACGGAGGAATCTTTGTCCTGAGCTACAGTAATAGCGCCTGTATCTCTAAGAATTTTCATCTCATTGGCCCCATCTCTACCCATGCCTGTGAGAAGTATGCCAATCGCCTTATTTCCGAAAACAGCGGCCACCGACCTGAAGAAATAGGAAACCGAAGGTCTTAGACCGTTCTCCGGTGGATCGTTGGTCAGGACGACGCGATTGGACATGTCAATCTTCAAGTGCAATCCATCTGGAGCTACGTATACTGTCCCGGGTTCCAGACGATCACCGTGTTTGGCCACCTCAACTCTCAGCTGTGTCGATTGATTCAACCATTCTGCAAACCCTGCAGTGAAATTTCTGGCAATATGTTGAACGATTACAATGGGAGTGGGAAAATCCGAAGAAAGCGCCTCCAGTAATTGCTTGATTACCGGTGGTCCACCCGTTGAAGCTCCAATGGCTATTATTCCGTACGGCCGTACTGTTAGTCCATTGTGAATCTTGGTTGGGGTTTCAGATTGTAAATTGCGAAGCCGATTAGGTGACCACCTTCTTACGACCTTAACCTGTGACATAAGTTTGACAGTGTCGATTATATTTTCAGAACTTTTTCTATAATCTTCCTCATTGGAATATCTGGGTTTTTCAATAGCAGCGACTGCGCCAGCCTCCATCGCCAACCATGTCTTTCCAACATCGTTAGGGTCCCAACTGGCAGTGATTATTACTATTGGAACAGGGGTTTTTTCCATGATTTGTCGGGTAGCTTCAAACCCGTTGAGTCGAGGCATGTTGATGTCCATGGTAACAACATCCGGCCTATTTCTGCTGACCAGATCAACCGCCTCCAGCCCATCTTTTGCCTCTCCAATAACCACAATTTCCTTGTCGGAGCAGAAGATGTGTTTCAATAAGTCCCGCACCACCGTGGAATCATCTACTATAAGAACTTTAATCATGGCGTTCGCTCGGTTCTAAACAAGGCGTTTAATGACCGATAAAAGATTGTTTTGCTCGAAACCGCTTTTAACTATGTACGCGTTGGCGCCTACGTCGATTCCTCTTTCTCTGTCCTGTCTCGATTCGAGAGATGTTACAACCACCACCGGAGTGTTCCGAAGGGTTTCGTCTCCACGGATTTTCGCAGTCAGTTCAAAACCGTCCATTCGGGGCATTTCTATATCTGAAACCACGACATCAAAATTTCCTGTTTTAAGTGTCGCCCATCCGTCGGCCCCATCCACGGCGGTTTGGACATTATACCCGGCTGATTCTAGAATATTCTTCAGCAACATTCTAGAAGTGATTGAGTCTTCCACTACTAAAATCGATTTTCGTTTCGAAGCATTTTCTGATCGCTTGGGGCGCGTGAGCGATCCTGCATTTGAAATTTTCATCGCAGACCTGATCAGATCGGAAACATTCAGTATTAGGGCAACTTGTCCTGACCCTAGAACAGTCGCTGCAGAAACGTTACGAACCCTGGATAACTGTCGCCCTAAACTTTTTACAAGAACTTCCTGCTCATTAAGTATGGCGTCAACACTGAACGCGATCTTCTGATCTGAAGCCCCGAGGATCAATACAGTCACAAACTGTGAATCATGCTGCTCATCAGGCGTCGAGCCAATTTCTAAAACGTCTGCCAATCGGACCAAAGATAAAACCCGACCATCAACTAGAATGGTGTCTCTGCTTTCAACGGTGCCAATGGAGTCGTGTTTTACCCTAACAACTCTGATCACACTCGCCGTCGGCACTACAAAGAGTTCCTTTTCTACCTGCACCAAGGCGCCTCTAAAGGTAGCCAGTGTGACTGGAAGTTGGATACGGAACTCCGTTCCCAATCCAAGCCTGGATTCGACGATTACCACACCCCCCAGTCGTTCAACCTTTTCTCTTACAATTGCCAGGCCCAATCCTCTGCCCGACAAATCTGTGATTATGGGGCTAGTGGAAACCTCAGATTTGAATATTAGAGATAAGACTTCTCCTTCACCCATATTACGTAATTCCTGTTCGGTAACAATGTTTCTCTGTATAGCCGCCTGCTTGACTTTTTCGGGGTCGATTCCTGCTCCATCATCGCTGACAACTATCTCGGCCTTTTTTGCGCCCAGTTGAGAAATTGATATCGATAGAGTTCCTTCTTCAGTCTTCCCTTTGCGAATTCTGATGTCAGGCTGTTCCAATCCATGATCAATCGAATTCCTTACCAGGTGAACCAAAGGGTCCTTCATTTCCTCAAGGATTCTTCTGTCAATTTCGATATTACCACCATCAATCGAGAGCCTGATCTTTTTCTTCTGAACTCCGGCCAGGTCGCGAACAAGGCGTGGAAACATCTCCAGGAGAGTGGAAGATGGTAACGTCAAAACACTTTTCATGTCGTCGAGGAGGTCATCTACCATAGAGGACGCCTGTCGTGAATCATTTTCAGCCATAGACGTGAGGGCCTTTAGTTGCCCTTCAATCGTTTTTAATATAGCCTCATTTGACTCCAGAAAATCTACCATCTTGAGCAAATGTGGCTTGAAGTTACCTTTTGAACTGTAGTCTTCATAATTTTCCGCGAAGGCTTTCAATATTCTAAGCTCCGGATTCACCTTGGCCCACTGCTTTCGATGCAAGTCCAGTTTTAACTTGACATTTTTCAAATCTGAAACACGTTGGTTGGCGGACATTTTTAGCGCCACCATTTCCTCAACCTGATAGAGGAGGGAATCCAGTTTTGAGGATTGTATTCTAACCGTTTCTGTCAGAGATGGCCGTTTGGACTTGAGTGGAATGTTTTGGGATGACACTCGAGCCACTATATCTGGAGAAAATGAGTGGCCTGGATCCGAAACTTCGGCGGATTGTTTCTCTTCATCAAGTGATGTTGGTCCTGTTTGAACAGTTTCAGAAGAATGGGAGCCCGGTGACTCATCTGATCGATATCCCGTAAGGACCGTTTCAGCATCTCTGTTGCCACCTACTACAGGGCCTATTTCCCCTGTCCCAAATGCTATGTCTGAAGTCCTGGAAGCTGATGAATCAGCAGGTGTTTCAATGGTCTTCCTGGAAATCGGCGTAATATATTGCTCAGAGACTTGCAATGGTTTATCCGAAGGCGAGATATGACCGGAGGCTACATTGGACAAACGCTGAAGTAATTCTCCGATTGGAAAGACTTCATCTGTTGATATTAGTTTCGCTGTTCCCTCTATAGAGTCGAGAAGAGTATCAAGAACCAGTGAAGAAGTTGGCAATTCGCCTTTTTTAATGAGCGACAGAACACTTTCCATGGCCTGACAAATTTTCTCAACATCCCGAAGGCTTACCGCTCGGGCAGCGCCTTTCAAGCTATGAGCCTCACGATAAATTGTTTCCAGTATTCGGATCTTTTCCTCGGTATCAGCGGTGTTTTCGATTTCCAGCAGTCCCGAAGAGATGGTCTGAATATGTTCATCAGCCTCGACCTTGAACGTGGCTTTGAGTCTCTTGAGGAATTCCTCTTCTCTCTTGTCCATGACGGATTTCCTTAGACCTTGAATTTGTTTACGAAGTCCTTTAATCGCTGACCAAGCAGTTCCAGATTTCTAGCTGCTGTTTCAAGTTGTCTGGTTCCCTCGACATTCTGACGCATGGCCTGATCGATGCTGTCCATAGCTTCAGAGACCTGTTCAACTCCTACCGATTGTTGCTCACTTGAAGCGACCACAACTGTAAGAGCTTGAGCTGCTTCGTGTACACTTTTAGTAACTTCATCGATAGCCGCCCCCGCCTCACGAGATTGTTTGGACCCCGCGTCGACGGCCCTATTGCCCTGTTCTGTCGCCATAACGACTGCGCTTATTGATGCCCTAATCTCATCGAGAATTGTCCTGACCTGGTCGGTAGCTTGGCGAGACTGATCCGCGAGGCTCTTAATTTCTTGCGCTACTACAGCGAACCCTTTACCCTGTTCACCAGCTCTAGCTGCTTCAATAGAAGCGTTAACCGCCAGGAGTTTCGACTGTTCCGCCAAATCTTTGACGGCGGTTATTATCTCTTCAATGGACAGACTCTGCTCGCTTAAACGTACTACGGTTTCGCCAATTGATTCCATCTGGCTCTTGATAAGGTTCATACGGCTAATGGTTTCTTCTGTGGACTTCTTTCCGCCCTGGGCGATTTGAAACGTGAGGTGAGACCTGTCCGCAACCGATTTGGCCTTCTCGCTAGAGAGGCTAACAGTTTGTTTCAATTCTTCAACCGTAGTAGTGGTTTCGCTTACAGCAGAAGAAGTCTCGGACGCGCTGGCCGCAAGTTCAGACGATGTCGCGGAAATTTCGGTTGACGAAGACATCAGAATATTCACTCCATCAAGGATTTCCCGAGTTTGTTGCCGTAAGTTCTCAACCATAGTACTGAAGGACTCCGAGAGTTGGCCGATTTCGTCTTTCCGCTTTCCCGCTGTCATTTCTACGGTTAAGTCACCTTCACTAATTCTGGAGGCTTGCTCCGACATCATTCTGATCGGTTTGGAAAGTCCACGGGCCGCCAGGAAAGCCAGGATCGCGACGATTAAGGCTATAGTCAGGCCTATGAAAACTATTCGCCAGACGAGGTCGACAGTGCTGGCCAACGCTTCTTTTAAATCAATATCTGAAATGATCGCCCATTCAAAGTCTGCGCCTAGATTTTCATCTTTGCTGATCCCTGCGGGCATATAAAAAACCAGAGAAGGCTCCCCCGTGATGTCTTCACCTACAACTCCTCCAGTCTCTCCCTTGAGAGCAAGACCAGCCGGCTTCATTTCATCCCTTTTCCTGAAGAAAGCTGATTCGGAGCCTGAACGGGTGTCCGATCTCATGATGCGGTCCTGTCCTACCAATCTTGTTTCGCCTGTCTCTCCAACGCCTATGGCTGTTTTCATAATTTTGATGATCTTGTTGGGTTTAATCCCTATGGTCATGATGAAATTAGGGTTTCCAGTAGTGTCAAGTCCATAGGGAGTCGCCAAGAACATTTCAGGGGCCCCTGAAAGAGCAAAGGAAGAAAAATCTACGGTAGCCGGCTTCCGTGTTCGAGAAACCCTGTCCCATACCTTGGCAAGACCGGATTCCCTTAGGGGTCCATTCTTTAAACTGGTACCAACTTCCTGCCTTCTTTTAAAACTGTAGAGAACCATCCCGGAAACACCGTCGATTATGTAGATGTCGTCGTATCCGCTGGATTCGTTTCCCAGCACTTCCATAAACCTTTTGAAAATGGGGTTGAGATCTTTGCAAGCGTTCGAATAATCGTCATTCCGTATATCCGGATTCCCGTCACGCGAATTTCCGGAGTTCTCGACAACAGCGGATCTCAGTTGATTCGAAGAATTCAGCACAACATCTAATGAAGAGAGAAATTTAACGTCCATCATCGTTTGATTCAGGTAGCTTATGATCTGTGATTTGCGAACATCCGCAGCCTCTTCGAGGTTGGTAAACTGAATTTTCTGGAATGCGCTCATTGCGCTCCAATAGGAGAGAGTCCCGACCAAAACGATTGGAATCAGAGACACCGCCAAGAATAGCCCTATCATTTTTGCCAAAAGACTACGGGCGAAGAATTTGATCATCTGATTTTCTCCTTATCAAACCATCATACACATCTCAAAACTCCGAGTCAGGGTTCGATCGTTTCATGGACCAGAATTGAACCGTCGGTCAGTAAACTTTCAACATTAATGATGGTTAGTCTTTCCAGAGTTATTCCATAAAGGTATTTTTCGTTGATTCCTTTTAGTGTTGGTAGGTCCTGCTGTATTTCCGATACTGGAATTTCCTGCACGCCGAACACGTCGTCGGCCAGTATGCCAACCTCCATATCTCCGAACCCCAAAATCATAACCTTGCTTTTTTCGGAAAATGGTGTTCCCGGAAGTTCAAAAAGGCGTTTGAGGTCTATAACCGAAAATATCTTCCCGCGGAGATTTATGATACCCAGTACGAAAGTCGGCACGCAGGGGAGGCGGGTTATCTGCTTGAAGGAGCACAATTCCCTCACCGTCTCAGACCCGACAGCATAAATTTCGTCCCCTAGCGCAAAAGTAAGGACTTCAATGGCCTGAGAATCCTGTACTGCCACACATGGTTTATGTGCGAGATTAAGCGCCCTCTCCCGTAGAATAACGGCCTTATCGGTCCGATCGATGTTTTCACTTGATTCTCTTTTTAGGTCGAAAACATTCATTATTCTCACACTCCAGTTCGACTATGTGAATTCAAAGCGAATTGGTATCTATCATCCTATGCCTTCTTCCGCGGTGGCCAGAGTCGACATCAATATTTCCCTTAAATGGGCCGCTGTAGCTCCGTCCGAATCAGGCGCCACGTATTCCGGAGACAATCCCTCAAGCAACGTCATCGCGTTTCTTATGTGCCGGAGAGCTTCGGTCTTGTTGTTTAGTTTTGTCTCAAGGGTTGCGAGCGAAATGTTGGCCATGATATGGTCGGGGTCTAGGAAGAGGACTTTTTCCAGCCTTTCCGCTGCCTTTTCGGGCAATTCTTTCGCTTGGAGAATTGAGGCGTATATGTAATGGTACGCTACGTTTAGCTTGTCTTCATTGATCGCCTTTTCTATAGCGGCTTCAGCCTCTTCGATCCAACCCAGATTCGCATATGATTTGGCTAGAAGGTAACAGACTGCCCCCAACAAAGTTGGGTCCGGTTCAGTTTTTGATGAAACGTTCTTTAGGATATTTATGGTCGTATGGTAGTCAGAATGATCGAAAGCCTTGTGGGCCCGCTCCAGATCTACCGCAGTCCCGGTGGTTTCATTTTGCTTATGGCTCACGAATACCGAGGGTGGTAAAAGAGAAACTTTCGAAGCCGGCGCCTGTGACTCCCTCAATTCATCAATATTCCACCAATCCTTTTTTTGAGAGACAGGACCGCTCCTATTATTGGACATCGTTGCCAAAGGCGGGACTAGTTGATTCTTTTCACCCAGTCCTGACTTTATTTGAAAAAATATTGCTCCTGGTAATGTTACAAGCCTCAGATTACTATGAACTACATGAGGGACCTCGCTAGGGCTAACCAACAGCCATCCCTGGGTATTTAACCGAAACAGAACGTGCTCAATTATTCTTTTACGGACCTCCGATGTAAAATACATTAGCGTGTTTCGGCAAAGGACCAAGTCAACCGGACCAAAGTCATCTAGAACCGAAGAATAGTCAAAGGAAACGAGATTTAGCCTGCGGAACTCGACCATTGACCTGATCTTTGGGTCAAGCGCGTAGCCACCGGGAACTTTACAGAAATGGTCCTTTCTTAGCCATGATGGTACCCCTCGAAAGGACCACTCTTTGTAGAACGCTTTCTTTGCTTTCTCTAGGGATTCTTTATTAATGTCGGTACCGAGAATCCTTATTTGCCGATCTGAAGAACTCCAAGGACTTCTTTTGAGAAGGA
Source organism: Deltaproteobacteria bacterium (assembly GCA_021777225.1). GTDB lineage: Bacteria > Desulfobacterota > Desulfomonilia > Desulfomonilales > Desulfomonilaceae > CAJBEZ01. Next base: position 29,342 of record JAJYDQ010000022.1, on the reverse strand, counting down.
TTGCGATGGAATAGGGTTCTTCGCCGGTGGCGCAACCGGCGCTCCAAATACGCAGGGTCTTGTCATGTTCCGGTCTGGTTCCTACGATGTTTGGGACGACGACGCGTTCTATGCCTTCGAGCGCCCTTTGATCACGAAAGAAGAATGTTTCGCCCACAGTCAGAAGGCCCACAAGAATGTCGATTCTTTTCTCATCACCAGGAGATTCTGTGACCCATCGGGCAAATTCCGCCACTGACCCGAAACCATGGACCGCCGCCCCCCTGGCAAGGTTTCGTCTTAAAGAACCCCAGATCTTCTGCGGAAAATCCAGTCCAATCTGGTTCCGAACAAAATCACAAAATTTAAGTAGTTCCGCATCAGTCACTATCGTGCTTCATTCTTTTCGTCCGCTGACTCAGATTCAAGACCCTTAGGATTTTTCGATCAATGAAACAACCTTTTTCAGATCGATCACAAGTACCAGTGAATCTCCAAACCTGGCTACAGAATCAATGAAAGCGGCGGATTTTTCATATTGCTTTTCGATGGAAATTTCGTGAATTGTAAGATCCACTACACTTGAAACGGAGTCCGCAATCAGGATAAATCTCCTTCCATCGGTGTTAATGATTATAAACTGATCCGAAAGTTCAATTTCTCTTTGAGGTATCCCAACTAACTTTCGTGTATTGATGGCTTTAATGATGGTTCCCTGTACGTCAACTATTCCAAGGATATATTTATCAAAGGAAGGGATCGGGGTAATCTCGACCGCTCTAACGACTCGTTCGACATTCGGCAAATTTAGAGCGAAGGATTGATCACCAATCTGAAAAAGAAGAAAATGACTCATTGGTGTTTCCTAAACTTCGCTTTCGCAAAATGTAATGATCCAGGATATGGAATCACATTAGTATGCGAAATAATTGTAACACAAAATGGACTAAATATCAAATATTATAGAAAGAAATGTGCATAATACTTCATTTTCACGATGGTTTGTGTTGTGCCTATTTAACCCTCCATGGCGGAAGTTTTATCTTGCAAAGCCCGGGATCTAGGGTTAAATTTAATTTAACCGCCTGTTATTCCTTTATGCTCTTTATCTAGCTTTTTGGTTGAAGATTGCGTCGGGAGTATTCTCAATTGACGCCGACCGTAAAGTAAAAAAACGCCGGGGGCAGGTCTACAATGAATCTGCATGAATTCCAGTCAAAAAGAATCTTAATGGAAAAGGGTGTGAGTGTACCGAGAGGCTTGATGGTATGCGACGCCCTAGAGGCCTTGGTGGCGGCCAGAAGCCTTAAGGCCGATAAAATTGTGCTGAAAGCTCAAGTCCACTCTGGAGGTCGGGGGAAGGCGGGAGGCATCGCTGTCATGTCAATTGATGACGATGTCAGGTCTGAAGCCGGTCGCATATTACGGATGAATTTGGTGACCAATCAGACAGGTCCTCAAGGTAAAACCGTCAGCGCTCTCCTCGTGGAGGAGGCGCCTCAAATCGATGAGGAGCTTTACCTCGGGGTTGTCCTTGATAGAAATGATGGTCACGTAACGGTGATGGCCAGCCCTGCAGGAGGAATGGACATCGAAACAATAGCTAAACAATCTCCTGAAAAGATTTACCTCGTCAAGGTTGACCCTCTTCGAGGCTTGTGTCCATTCCAGTCTAGAGGCCTCGCGTACAAACTTGCGAGCAAGAATTTGATAGCGAATCAGATCGCAAAAGCCGTCACCGCTCTTTATGAGATTTTTGTTTCTTATGATTGTACTTTGGCGGAAATTAACCCTCTGGTCGTCTCTGGGGAAAAAGTGTTGGCCCTGGACGCCAAGATCAATCTTGATGACCACGCCTTGTTCAGGAGGCCGGAAATGGCCGAACTAAGGGACAGGTCCCAAGAGGACCCTGTGGAGCTTTCCGCTCGCCAGGCAGGCCTCAGTTACATAAAATTGGATGGTGATATCGGTTGCATGGTCAATGGCGCCGGTCTTGCCATGGCTACGCTCGATCTTATCTCAATTCACGGCGGGGCCCCGGCGAATTTTCTGGATGTCGGCGGCGGCGCCAGTGAACAGGTAGTCGCGGACGCTATGAACATTCTCCTTGACGATATGAGAGTCAAGGTTGTCTTTATAAACATATTCGGTGGAATACTAAGATGCGATGTTCTTGCCAGAGGTGTAATTAGGGCAATAAAGGAGCGTGGTCTCCAATTACCGGTAATCGCTAGAATAGAAGGCACAAACATTGATTTAGGGCGTAAGTTGTTTGCCGATTCCGGGCTTCAGATACAAATGATCCCGTCGCTGGACGAGGCGGCCAAATTGGTAGTAGCTAAAGCTAAAGAACTCAGCGCAAGCTAATTTATGGAGCAATACTATGGCTATTCTTGTAAACAGAGAGTCACGAGTTATCTGTCAGGGAATTACCGGGCGTAATGGAACATTTCATTCCATAGCATGCAGAGACTATGGAACAAACATGGTTGGGGGTGTCACACCCGGGAAAAAGGGGACTTTTGTCGATGGTATCCCCGTTTTTAACACTGTCGAAGAAGCGGTCCTGGAAACCGGGGCCAATGTGTCTTTGATCTTCATCCCAGCGGCCCATGCCAAAGACCCCATACTTGAAGCAGTTGACGCCGGAATAGGAGTTATAGTCTGTATTACTGAAGGGATACCACCTCTAGACACCGCATCAGCCCTTTACACCGTAAAACAGAAGGGCAGTGTGCTTATCGGTCCAAATACTCCGGGAATTATTTCGCCAACCGAAAAGTGTAAAGTGGGCATAATGCCCGGGTACATTCATACTCCTGGACCTGTAGGCGTTATTTCGCGCTCTGGGACCCTCACTTATGAAGTAGTAGACCAACTTACCAAGGCCGGAATGGGCCAGAGCACGTGCTTGGGGTTGGGTGGCGATCCTGTCGTTGGGCTGAGTTTCGTGGATTGTCTCAAAATGTTTAAAGATGATCCTAAAACAGGAGCGGTGGTCCTTATAGGTGAAATAGGAGGCTCTGCGGAAGAACAAGCCGCCGAATATATAAAAAAGGAATTTTGCAAACCCGTCGTCGCGTACGTGGCAGGTAAATTGGCGCCCCCGGGAAAGAGGATGGGGCACGCTGGGGCCATAATATCCGGAGGGTCAGGTACGGCCCAGGGAAAAATTGAAGCGCTTACCAAAGCCGGGGTAACGGTAGTTGAAAATCTTACAAAGGTTGGTCAGGCGGTAAGAGACATCCTTTCGTGAATTTATAAAGTTGGAAAGTCATAGGAGTCATAAATGTCGATTTTAGATCAAAAATTCCAGGAGCTTGAAAAAAGGCTCGAACAAGCCGACCAGGCCGGAGGCCCCAAGAAGATAGCCAAACATCACGAAGCCGGTAAACTGACCGCTAGAGAGAGGGTCCTTCAGCTTGTGGACGAAGGTTCTTTTGAAGAAATTGACAAGTTTGTTGTCCACAGATGTGTGGATTTTGGAATGGAAAACTCACACATTCCAGGAGAAGGTGTTGTTACAGGATTTGGAAGAATAAACGGACGGGGTGTTTATGTATTTGCCCAGGATTTTACGGTATTTGGCGGAAGTTTATCGCTCACCCACGCTCAGAAAATTTGCAAGGTTATGGATTTGGCATATCGCAACGGCTGCCCGCTGATAGGAATTAACGATTCCGGGGGAGCCAGGATCCAGGAGGGCGTGGAAAGTCTTGGAGGTTACGGAGAAGTATTTTACAGAAACGTTAGAGCTTCAGGTGTGATTCCACAGATATCCGTAATTATGGGGCCTTGCGCAGGGGGAGCGGTTTATTCTCCCGCAGTCACAGACTTCATTTTTATGACGGAAAAGACCAGTTACATGTTTATTACTGGGCCGCAGGTAATCAAACAGGTCACCAGTGAAGAAATTGATTCGGAAAGTCTCGGAGGCGCAAAGGTTCACGGAAGGGTGTCAGGCGTATGCCACTTTCATTATCCGACAGAGGCTGAAACACTTGCCAAAGTGCGGGAACTGCACTCTTTTATTCCCGATAGCAACAGAGCTTGCCCGCCGACGGTCAAATCCGACGATCCTGCTGATCGTAAGACGCCTGAAATTGACTCAGTCATACCAGATAGTTCCAGACGTCCATATGATATGAAAAAAATCATTATTCCAACTCTCGATGACAAGAATTTTTTCGAAGTCCACGCTCATTACGCTCGAAACCTCATTACCGGGTTTGGTAGACTAAATGGAAAAACTATTGGAATTGTGGCAAATCAGCCGAATTGGTTGGCTGGGTGCCTCGATATTGAAGCGTCAGTAAAATGCGCCAGGTTTGTCCGTTTCTGTGATTCTTTCAATATCCCGCTGTGGACATTGCTGGATGTTCCTGGTTATCTGCCAGGAACTCAACAAGAGCACGGAGGCATAATCAAGCACGGCGCAAAAATATTGTACGCTTACGCCGAAGCTACCGTGCCAAAAGTGACACTCATAACCAGGAAAGCTTATGGAGGGGCTTATGTCGTTATGTCCAGCAAACATTTGCGCGCGGACATTAATTTGGCGTATCCGACCGCTGAAATAGCGGTTATGGGACCGGAAGGCGCTATCCAGATCCTTTTCCGCAAGGAAATTGAAGGAGCCCCTGATCCTGTAGCTAGGCGGAGCCAACTGATTCAGGAATACATCGACAAATTCGCCAGCCCGTACCGTGCCGCTGAACTTGGTTTTGTGGATCAGGTGATTTTCCCGAGAGACACGAGGGCTGTCTTAATCAACGCGTTTGCGCAGTTAGAAAACAAGGTGGACGAGAAACCGAAGCGAAAACACGGGAATATTCCCTTGTAATTGCTTGAGTATCTAGAGGTGGACATATGGATAGAAAGATAAGAGTTGTCGTAGCAAAGCCGGGCCTGGATGGACATGACCGAGGAGCGAAAGTTGTCGCAAGGGCGCTTAGAGACGCAGGTATGGAAGTCATTTATACCGGCCTGCGGCAAACACCGGAGGCGATTTTTCAGACCTGCGTTCAAGAGGACGCGGATGCTTTATGCTTGAGTTCCCTGTCCGGGGCACATGATTATCTGTTTCCACGTGTGGCCAATCTATTCAAAGAGCGACAGGTAGAGGATGTTTTAATTATCGGCGGCGGCATAGTTCCGGAGGAAGACATCTCTGCGCTCAAAGATGCGGGTGTAGGGGAAATCTTTGGACCTGGGACGAGGACTGACGATATTGTTGACTATATAAGGACGCATCTAAAACGATAGAGTTTGCTGAACACTTGATTAATTGAACATTGGACGCGAGAATGTTTTTCATCCCTCGGGCAGGTTGAAAAATTATCTTTGTTAGGAGACAGGCAGATGACTTTGCGTGAAATTAGAGAACGGGCGAGAGACCTGGGAATAAAAAATTACAAAAAATTTAAGAAAGATGGTTTGATACGTCAAATTCAACAGGTTGAAGGAAATTCTCCGTGTTTTAAAGGAATAGAGGCCTGCGGTGAGCTAAACTGCGCTTGGCGTGACGATTGTCAGTCATAAATTCAGTCAATTGCAAATGAAGCAAAAATCTAGTTAGGAAAGTTTGATATCCAATTGAATTTCAGGTTCATCAGCATCAAATTGATGTGGAACCGGAGGTGTAATGGCGAAAATTACGATTCACACTCTGAGAGAGAAAAAGGCCAAAGGAGAAAAGATCACCTTTCTCACAGCCTATGACTATCCTTTTGCGATACTGGAACAGAAGGCCGGGATAGATGTTGTCCTGGTTGGAGACTCAATGGGCATGGTTGTGCTCGGATATAACTCCACTCTTCCCGTGACAATGGATCTTATGATACCTCACGTCAAAGCGGTCCGATTGGGCGCTCCTGACGCGTATCTTGTCGGTGATATGCCATACATGAGCTACCAGATTTCAAAAGCCGAGGCTATAAGGAACGCTGGCCGGTTCATGGCCGAAGGGGCTTGTGACGCTGTAAAGCTCGAAGGCGGCAGAGAGATGGCTGAGACGGTAAGAGCCCTCAATGACGCTACAGTTCCGGTAATGGCCCACATAGGACTGACACCTCAGGCCGCCGCCCAACTAGGCGGATTCAAGGCCCAAGGTAGAGACATCAAGACGGCTCAAAGACTAATTGAAGACGCGGAAATCCTGGAGCAGGCGGGAGTTTCAAGTATACTGATGGAGGGGGTTCCGGCTGAACTGGCTGAAATAATAACTAAACGATCATCCGTGCCTACGTTCGGTATTGGAGCTGGGCCTCATTGTGATGGCCAGGTTCTTGTTATTCACGATATGATTGGGATGTTTGATAGATACACGCCGAAATTTGTGAAAAAATATAGCGAGATCGGGAATCAAATCGTAAAGGCCCTTGAAGAGTTCAAAAAGGAAGTGAAAGAAGGAAGTTTCCCAGCCAAAGAGCATTGTTATTCAATGCCGGCCGAAGTTGCTGAAGAGCTGAAGCGCATTTACAAATGAGTCCACATTGGCGTGTTTCATATCCATGTAGCATGCTAAATAACCACAATGCTACTATGTGTGACAGGGATTCTTGGAACCGGATTTCCTGGACGGGACAGTTTTAATGAAAATCGCAATAATTGGCGCTGGCGCTCTTGGGTCAATAATGGGCTCGTTGCTCTGGGAGGCGGGGGCAGATCCCATACTTGTGGAACGCAACGCTGAAGAGGTCGATTATGTTAGGGCCAATGGACTGTGGATCGAAGGGATCTCAGGTGATCGGTACGTAAGACCTCGAATATATAAGGATGTATCATGTTGTGAGAACGTGAATTTGGTTATCATACTCGTAAAGTCTTATGACACCAAAGCAGCGTGTGATACAATCCAGGAAATAATATCCGATCAAGGTACTATCCTGACAGTGCAAAACGGGATCGGGAACTTTGAGATCCTTAATCAGGCATTCCCGGGTAGGGTCTTAATTGGTGTAACAACCATGGGAGCGATGACTCTTGGAATGGGTCGAGTAAGGCATACGGGCTTTGGCCCGACGCTTTTGGGGGAAATGGGCGGTGAAATGTCGGAGAGAGCACTTGCGACAAGAGATGTGCTTCGATCCATGAATGGAGGTCCGGTCGACGTTGTCGACAACGCAATAGGCGCAGTATGGTCAAAATTGATAGTTAACGCCGGGATAAACGCGCCTGCGACGCTCCTGCGGCTTCGTAATGGAGATTTGCCCAAATATGAGTCCGGGCGTAAGTTGATCAGAAATGTTGTCGCGGAATGCCTTGCAATTGTGAAAACCAGTCGCATCAAGTTAATGTTCGATGATCCTGAGGCCCATGTAGTTAAGGTATGTGAGGGAACTTCAGGCAACCTCAATTCTATGTTTCAAGATATAGTCGCAGGCAGAAAAACTGAGATCGACTTCATAAATGGAGCGATAGCGACGCAAGCCAAGTCCCTCGGTCTGGAGGCCCCTGTCAATGAAACTCTAGCCCTTTTGATTAAGTCTTTGGAAGCCTCGTCGGCGGATAGAGTGTCAAACTGAAATTGTAAAACGCTGAGGCTTTAAGATAAAAGGACGCTGCCCTGAGATTTATGCAGCGTCCTAGTTTTTTTATGCCGAAAATATCGAAACCTAGAATAACGAACTTATAAAAGCAAACGGCATGCCGATTATTTCCGCTGCGGTTGAAAGAAGATCGGAACCGGACGAGTCATCTCTCTGGTCGCTTTCATATGGCAGCGGGGCAGTAACTGGGGCAGTCGCCGGAGCCAGCTTTATTGTGACGCCATCACGGACAATTCTGTCACTAGATCTCTGCGCCCCGAAGGTAGGACGCGGATCTGAAGTAGCGTAACTCGGTGGGCTCATCCGATTTGGAGTTACATTAGGAGCACCAAAGTTTGATGGCGCATAGACAGTCTGGGTTTGTGGGAAAGGTCGGTTTTCGTAAGCGCCCGCCGGGAATTGCCATGAATTCTGGGAGACAGGTCGCACCTTGTGTATCGGTTTCGGCGAACCCGCATACCGGGGTACAGGATGGACCTTCGTTATCTTCTTAGCTATCGGTTTTTTTACGGCCTTCTTTGGTGAAGCTACCACTGCTGTCTTTTCCGGGGCTGGCCTTGATTCGGTGGCAACAGGTTTGGCAGGGACCTCCTTGGTCTCCTCGGCTTTTTGGGGCGGCGGTGAAAGTACGAGATCTTTCTCCAGGTCACCTTCGAGATCAAGAGAGTCTTGCTTGGCTTCAGCTACAAGTCCAGCCTGGCCATTACCAACCGATTCCACGCGTGGGGGTGGGGCCATCATTCCGCTGGGCCGTGGTTTGAACGCTATAGCTGGACGGGCCATAATTTTTTGGTCCGCTGAAGCTGCTACACGTTCCGGCTGAATTCCGGTCGCCGAAACATCTTCATCGGCTGTAGTCATAAGTCCCGATTTGTACTCTGCTTTAACAAGCGCGCCATGTTTTACGTAAAGTGGTGTCGGCGCCTGACTCGCCGCCGCAGTGGCAAGCGCCCCGAGATTCCCGGCGGAAACCCACGACGCCGTCAATACCAGGATGGCTGCGATAAATGACAATTTTCTCAACATTAGAATGTCTCCTTTCGCCAGACTTCCCCGTGGAAAGACCTTTTGAAAAATAGGATTTTGACGGGTGGGTTGAATGCTCCCTCCTTCCCGATCCATGAATTCGACATAACACCAAAAATATGCTTTGTCAACGTAAGTTTATCTAAAATAATTAAAGTAAAAGATTATATAATCATATTTTAGTTGCTGTAATCATGAGTAATAATCTCTAGTGTATGCATTAGAGTTGGCCTGTTGTCATTTATGAGTCAAATTGTCCAGTAGCTGCCTCACCTTTAATTTATATTATACGTATAACACGTTGTAATTATGTTATTATTACTTGTAATACCGTTTGTAAGACGAAGGCTCTCTTAGTCCAGATCATTGGCTGCACAGTCTATTGGTTTCGATATTTCCTGTTTCACTAGCAGAATTAGTTAGCTATAAAAGAGCAATGATTACAGTATAATATACGTATTAAATTAACTTGATTGCTGAAAAAAATATTGTCTGGAATTTCGATAACCTAGCTCCTGCCTCCCCTATCTTTTCGATTTTGTTCTTGACACACTATATGTTGTGGTAATAAGAGTTAGCTCCACAAAATGATCCGTTTTTGTGGACGGATTTGGCACGAGCTACTGGATTACTTTCAGGATGTTCGGCCAATTGTCTTAGGCTGATGTCATGTTTGAGAGTATTCTATTCGGAAATATAGGAGTAGGTGGGCATTTTAGGTTAATTGTTTATTCCAGACTATTATATCGATAATGTATATCAGATATTATGGGTCTAGGGTAACTAATTGTTGTTTAATCTAATTTATTACATTTAGCTTTTGAAAGGGGAAGTTCATGGCTAGCGTAGCAGAATTGAACGAGTTCAGAAAGGATTCGCATCGGAGGCACGAAACGACGGACATGGCGTTGTTCGTTAGAACGTCCAGTGAAGCGATGGATGGATGGGACCCGAGCCGGATTGTTGACGCTCTTTTGCGTGAAACCTTCATCGATGAAGGCACTGCTGAAAATATCAGTCTGGAAGTGGAGAACGACATCAAGAGAAGTGGAATTGCTGTGATAACCGCGCCTCTGGTCCGTGAGATGGTTAACGCTAAGCTGCTGGAACGTGGCCTGGAGTCTGTGCGAAGACTGCATACCAGATTGGGGTCTCCCTTATATGACGTCGATCAACTTATTACACGGCCAAACAAGGAAAATGCGAATGTGCCGCATGGTCCGGAGGCCACAAACCTTACCTTGGCTGAGAACATTAAGAAGGAATATGCGCTACTGACGATTTTCGATCAAACGGTTGGTGACGCACATATGCGTGGTGATATCCATCTCCATGACTTGGGATTTATTGATAGGCCATATTGTTCTGGGCAGTCTTTGGAGTACATAAAGAAATTCGGTCTTAACCTACCCAATTCTCTGGCTATGGCAAAACCTGCCAAACATCCCGAAGTTCTGCTTGCTCACATGGTGAAGTTCGCCGCCGCGCTCCAAAGTCATTTCGCCGGCGCTATAGGTTGGGATGCTGTAAACCTGTTTTTCGCCCCGTATCTGAGAGGACTTACAGACAATGAAATTCGTCAATTAGCTCAGATGTTGATCTTTGAATTCTCGCAGCAGGCTGTAGCGAGGGGTGGTCAGGCAATTTTCACGGACATCAACCTGTACTGGGAAGTACCCAGACATTTTGAGAGTGTCCCCGCTATTGGACCTGGTGGGCAGTTTACCGGTCTTACATATTCTGATTATCTGCCTGAAGCCCAGAAATTCGTATGGACACTATTTGATGTTTACCGAGAGGGCGATGGAGCGGGACGGCCATTCTTCTTCCCGAAACCCCTGGTCCATATTACTGAAAAGTTTTTCACAACTCCCGGACACGAGGCGTTTCTGCGGCATATCTGCGACATAGCCTCCGAAAAGGGGAACACATATTTTGTGTTCGATCGTGGTGAGACAGCTAAGATATCCGAATGTTGCCGTTTGTCTTTTAAACTGGAAAAGAGTGACTTGGAAGACGCGAATCAACCCTGGAAAATGCGGTACTCCGCGATGCAAAATGTAACAGTGAATCTTCCCCGAATAGCTTACGAGGCGAAAGGCGACGACTCCAAATTATTTTCAATTCTGGCTGAAAGGATTTCCCTTGCTACTGAAGCGCACATTGAGAAAAAGCGTTTCATTGAACGCCTGCTCGCTTTGGGAGAAACAGGGCCGCTTGCTCTGCTTACCATGGATCGCGACGCTGAGCCTTATTTGCGTATGCGTAGGGTAACTTATCTGATCGGTATGGTAGGTTTAAACGAAATGGTTCAGTTTCATACCGGCGAAGAACTGCATGAAAGCGACGAGGCCCTCAAATTCGGTCTAAAGGTCATAGCTCATATGAATTTGACCTCGGCGAGATTAGGGCGCAAACACAATATGCGGTTTGTGCTTGAGCAAACTCCGGCTGAAAGCACGGCATACAGGTTCGCTAAGCTTGACATGAAACAATTCCGAGAAGCCGAATCCGTGGTCAAAGGGAATTTGAAGACTGAGGAGATCTACTACACGAATTCGACCCTATTTAATGTATCGGCGCCTCTGGACGCGATAGCCAGAGTGAAGAGGGAAGGTCTCTTTCATCCACTGATTGAAGCTGGGTCCCTGACACACATCTGGTTAGGAGAGAGCAGGCCTAACCCCGATTCGCTGGCGAATTTCGTAATAAAAATCTTTAGGAATACTCAAAATGATCAGGTCGCTTTCTCGCCTGAACTGACGACGTGTGTTTCATGTGGAAGGACAACTAGGGGTTTGCATGAGACCTGCCAGTACTGTCAATCCGACAAGGTGGAACAGATTACACGCATTACAGGATATTTCACAAAGGTCTCGAGCTGGAACAAAGGCAAGCGAGGTGAGCTTAAAGACCGATACCGTAACAAGCTTTCCTAATAGGCCGAATATGCTGGATGACAAATGGGGCTAATTTGGATCACTGTCAAGTCCCTGTCGCTCAGTCTAAACTCATGTGTGGACACTTTTCTTAGAATCAGGAGGTTTATTTTGACATACCTTTTTACAAAGACCGGATGTGGAAAATGTGACTGGGTTAAAAGCCAGATTGATCTTGACCGGATTCCGGAAGTCAAGGTCATGCAGTTGGATTCTGAAAATTCCGAGGCTTTGGCGCTGCTGGCCTATTACGAGTGTGTGGCCCTTTCCGAAAAGAAGCTTCCAATTCTGGTTTCTGATCAAATGGAGATCATCACTAGTGTAGGAGACATTAAGAATCATTTGACCAATCTAAGCGCGTGAGATGATCATATTTAAATGAGAAACAGCCAGAGTAAGATTTAAGCCGAATTGGAATCTTGCTCCGTTGCGCTGGCAGTTAATTTCCCGGAATATTTGTGAGGTAGCGATCGAGAATGTGTGTCCCAAAGATCAAAGGCTTCTTACCTTTGTCCATGCTGGATTGGCCAGGGAAGGTCACGTCGGTAATTTTTCTCGGGGGCTGTTCGTTTCGATGCCCGGCCTGTCACAATCATGGGCTGGTTTTGGCGCCTGAGAGGTTTAAGGACCAGCCTCTGAAGCAGGTAATTGGTTTTTTGCGGGAAAGAACCAAGTGGATTGACGGCGTTACTATCACGGGTGGAGAACCGACCTGCCACGAAGGAACCCCTGAACTAATATCGAAATTTAGGGATTTGGGGTTAAGTGTCAAGCTGGACACTAACGGGGCTAACCCGACAATGCTTGGATACCTGATTCAAAAATGTCTCGTAGACGCTGTGTCCATGGACATTAAGGCCCCGCTCGAAACGGGATTGTACTCGAAACTCGCAGGAGTTTCGGTCAATCTTTTGAATATAAAACGGAGCATTCATCTTTTAAAATCTTCCGGACTGTCAGTCTTTTTTAGAACTACCGTAATTCCTGGGTTTATTGGCGAAAATGAACTCGATAGGATAAAGGATGAGTTGGGAAGTGTTCCTAGATATTCTATCCAGAGATTCAGGAATATCGATACACTGGACCCGGAATTTAGACAAATCCCAGACCTTGATCTTGAAAGTTTTGACACCTTGCAACTGAAATTTGAGCAACCGGGTTTGGAGCGTCGGACATTCTGTATGAATTGAAAAGCTTTTCGTCCATCAAACCTGAGCTTTATTCTTTATATGACTTAACACGGTCTTCTTGCCCGGGGATGAGATGACGCATAAATTGGAGCCGCTGATTCACATTCCCCAACCCCCTGTAACCTCAAGAACTGCGCCGGTAATAAAACTTGCCTCGTCAGACAGCAAGAAAGAAATGGGGGCCGCTATTTCATCCGGGTCCGCCAAACGACCTAACGGAGTTTCTCTAACGAACGCTTCCTGATACTTGGGGTTCATCATCTCTCTGATCGTGGGAGTTGCTGTTAAGCCGGGCATTACTACGTTGATTCTCACTCCTTTGGACGCGAATTCCCGGGCTAGTGATTTGGTAAACCCCACAAGGCCGGATTTCGCCGAGCAGTAAGCTGACTCGCCTTTTGCTCCAACTTTGCCATAAATCGAAGAGACATTGACAATACGTCCGTCTCTCTGATCTATCATTATAGGGGCGCAAGCCAGGATACAATTTACGGCGCCGAGAACATGCACGTTGAACACTTCAACGAAACTCATGCCGGTAAGCTTCAGAAAACCTCCAGGACGATCAAATCCGGCGTTATTAATTAAAAGATCAACCCGTCCGTAAGTGGATTGAAGTTTTTCCACACAATTCGTAACTTGATCCTGCTTGGAAACGTCGGCTTGAAGCCCAACAGCGTAGCCTCCGTGCCCTTTGATAATCTCGACGACGCCTGCTGTGGAGACTGCGTTCCAGTCCAGAACACCAACAATGGCCCCCTCTGCCGCCAACCTGATAGCGACTGCGCGGCCTATCCCCTGACCTGCGCCAGTTACCAATGCTACTTTATCTGAGAATCTATTTTTATAAATAGGAGTTGTATCCTGGTTTTGCATATCATTTCATCCTTGGAATTGAACTATGGCTTGGAGACTATGATATATTCAAAAGCTCAATTTAAAAAGGTCTGGCAAAAGCCTATGGTTGAACCTGAGTTAGCGCGGACGTTGCAGTGACTTTTTGCCGCCGGTTTATGCGGAACAACTAGAGTGGGTTTTGGCTTCAGCAAGTCTATTTTGCAATATATCATTTTTTTTGTTTCTTGACAATATCACGCTGTAATGTTTAAATAATCCGCTCCTTAAGCGTGTCCCCAGATGGAGAGTTCATGAATATTCGGGAAATGATTGACGTGTTACAAGGTAAAGTCCTTGTTCAAAATCACGACCCGAATGAAGAATTGCCTTTAGGGGGCGCCGCCGATCTGATGAGCGACGTCCTTGCCTTTGGTTCAGAAGGAATGGCTTTGCTTACTGGTTTGACCAATCCCCAGGTTGTCAGGACGGCAGAAATGGCTGGGATCAATGTAATAGTAATCGTGCGTGACAAAACACCGCCACCGGAAACGCTTGAATTGGCGCGCGATTCGGGGATGACCCTTATTAGAACTGGATATACGATGTATGAAGCTTGCGGAAGACTTTACAAAGCAGGACTTCCCGGTCTTGGACCGGTTAAAATGGTAAATGATTCCTGGTAACATGTCCAATCAAGAAATTACAAAAGTCCAGGAACTGATTTACAGCACGCGTGTAGAGTCAGTAATGGCTTCGGATGTTATCGTCATTGATCCTTCAATGACGATGTCTCAAGTGAAAAATTACATGCGTGAAAATCGAATTTCGGGCGCGCCAGTTGTATCTGAGGGTAAAGTAATCGGTATTGTGACAATGAACGATGTGATCCGATCAATGGAAGAGGGTAAACTCGATTCTCCGGTAACCGAAGTCATGACAACTGATGTTCGAACAGTTCTCATGGACGCCATGGTTGCTGAGGTTGTCAACAGTCTCGGAAGGAGAGGTTTTAGTCGTCTGCCAGTGGTGGACCATGATGACAAGCTACTCGGGATTGTTACTACCGGCACTCTAATTCGATCCTTGCTTTTACAGATGGACAAGAGCTTTCAGAAAAACGAGGCCGAGAAGCTTTACACATATAGGGCGAGTCATATATTTCAGGACATTTCTTCGGATGACACAGGCTTGACGCTTCGTTATTTTGTAAACGAACGGGATTTCGACAACGCGGGGAAAGCATCGAGTCTTATCAAACGATCATTGCAACGCCTGGTAGTTCAACCGCAGATAGTTCGCCGTGTTGGTGTAGCTGTTTACGAAGCGGAGATGAATCTCGTAATTCACACTGATATTGGCGGTGAAATAGTCGTTGAAGTTAGGAAGGACAGAGTTAACATCTCGACAGTGGACCATGGGCCTGGCATAGCGGATCTAAAACAGGTGCTTCAGCCAGGGTTTTCTACCGCGCCTGAATGGATCAGAGACATGGGATTTGGCGCAGGAATGGGGTTGGCCAACATAAAAAGAGTGTCGGATGTTATGAAACTTACTTCTGATCCTGGTCATTGGACTAGACTCGAGATAGTTTTCAATTTTGGTCCGGACCATTTACTCCCAAAAGCCGAATTAGAAAAAAGCTTGACTAGAGGGTCCCAATAATTTACAGTTCAGGCGTTAAACTTCTGATTCATTAAGAATCAAAAAAGCGTCAAAACAGGCTGATAAGCTCAGAAAATCTTGTGTACTCCGCATGGGGGAATCGGCTTTGAACGGAGAAGTCGGATGATTGAGAGTTACGTTCCAATTCTTGTAATCCTTTTAGTTTCCGTGTTCATCGGTTCAGCTATCATAGTTCTTTCGACCCTGCTAGCCAAACGCACACCTACTCCAATTAAACTTATGCCCTACGAGTGCGGTATGGACCCAATTGGCGGGGCGAGACGACGTTTTTCCGTACGTTTCTTCATAATGGGTATGCTTTTCATTGTTTTTGACATCGAGCTAATATTCTTATTCCCGTGGGCAAAGATCTTCGATAAACTTATGTTTTTTGGTTTTGTGGAGATGCTTTTTTTTGTCTTAATTCTATTGGTCGGTTTAGTTTACGTCTGGAAAAAGGGTGCTCTTGAATGGGAATAACAAATCATCTCAATGATACTGTTCATGTAACCAATCTCGAATGGTTTGTGAACTGGGCTAGAAAGTCGTCCATGTGGCCTCTTGGTTTTGGTCTGGCCTGCTGCGCTCTGGAAATGATTGCTACGTTTGTGAGCCGTTACGATCTGGCGCGGTTTGGTATGGAGGTCGCACGTCCTTCACCCCGCCACGCGGACCTCATGATAGTTTCCGGGACCGCTTCAAAGAAAATGTTGCCGGCGGTGTTGCGTATTTACGAACAGATGGCGGAGCCGAAATGGGTCATAGCCATGGGAGCATGCGCCTGTTCTGGGGGGATATATAAGAACTATGCGGTTGTTCAGGGAATCGATCGGTATTTGCCGGTAGATGTTTATATCCCAGGTTGTCCTCCTAGGCCGGAAGCTCTGCTTGATGGAATTCTTCAGCTTCACGCCAAAGTGATGAAGGAACAGTCAATTAGAAATCCCAGAGTGGGCAAGATTAGGGTGGCTGGACAATGAACGACGATCGTATCAAGGAGAAGCTCAGCGAAAAATTCGGTGCGGATACGTTACAATTCGAAACATATCTAGGTCAGATGAGCATTCTGGTCCCATCTGAGAAAATCCTCGATGTGGGTCGGTATTTGAGGGACGACCCCGAGCTGAAATTTGATTTCCTTACTTTTGTTGGGGGAGTGGATTACTATCCAGCTAGGCCCCGTTTCGAATTGGTATACCAGATTTATTCCGTGTCCAATACTCAAAGGCTTAGGTTGAAAGCCAGGATTGACGACACGGATTCAGGCCCCGCCTCTATCGAATCAGTGTCAAAAGTCTGGATGACCGCCGATTGGCATGAAAGGGAGACTGCAGAAATGTTCGGGGTCGTGTTTGAAGGCCACCCTGATCCAAGAAAGCTGCTTCTACCTGATGAATGGCGGGTGCACCCTCTTAGAAAAGATTTTCCATTGATGGGAACTGAAGAGGACACCCCGGATTTGCCCTCTTAGATCAAATTTTTTGAGGTAACGAGGTCATGGCGCGAGAATTGAGCCAACGGGCCGATATCAGAAGCGAAATTATGGAGATAAATCTGGGGCCACATCACCCCAGTACACACGGTGTTTTTCGTGCAATAGTAGAGCTTGATGGAGAAATAGTGCTCAATTGCACTCCGTATCTTGGTTATCTCCATCGCGGATATGAAAAAACCTGTGAAAACAAAAAGTATCATCAGGTGATTCCATTAACGGAACGATGTGACTACATGGGGGCGTCCAGCAATTCTCTTGCTTACTGCCTCACCGTGGAAAAGATGCTGGAGGTAGAAATACCGGAGAGGGCTCAAGTCATTCGCGTGATAATGGCTGAACTTTCCCGCATCTTTAGTCACCTCTTCTGGCTTGGGACTCATGGTCATGATGTCGGCGCAATGACCCCTCTTTTTTATATGCTCCGTGAACGAGAAGAGATCATGAATCTATTCGAACTCACGGCGGGGGGACGCCTCATGCCGAATTATATTAGAATCGGCGGCGTAGCCAAGGACCTGGAAGAGGGATTCGTTGACAGGGTGCGCGCGTTTACTAACCATTTCGACACACGTGTCGATGAATATGAAACCCTTTTGACCAAAAACATAATCTACATGGACAGGACAAAAGGTATAGGGTTGCTCCCGCTTGATAAAGCGATCTCACTCGGTGTCAGTGGCCCTATGATTAGGGCTGCAGGCAAGGCTTGGGACATAAGAAAGTCTGAACCTTACTGTGGGTATGAAAGATACGATTTTGATATTCCGGTGGAATATGGATGTGACGTTTATTCCAGATACCTGGTTAGGGTTGAGGAAATGCGTCAGAGCAACAGAATTTTGAAGCAGGCGATACAACAGTTGCCGGAAGGTCCGTTTTTAGCTACGGCCCCTGGTAAGGTGTTCCCTCCCCAACAAGATATTTACACAAAGATGGAAGCCCTCATACACCATTTCATGTTGGTTGTGGAAGGAGTCAGGCTGCCTGTTGGTGACTGCTATCAATCAATTGAATCTCCGCGTGGCGAGTTGGGATGTTATATAGTTAGCGATGGCGGAACGAACCCATACAGGCTAAAGTGGAGAGCGCCGGCGTTTGTCAATCTCCAGGCGTTGTCAGAAATGAGTAAGGGATGTTTCTTTGCGGATCTAATAGCGATATTGTCCAGCATTGATATAGTCTTGGCTGAAGTGGACAGGTAAGAAGGCTGATCATGGCTCAAATGACATTGGCTGACCTTGTGCATGAGCTTGACCTTACTGTCAGCGCAGGTGAGCAGGATCTTGGACGAGAAATCTTAGGGGGCTACGTCAGCGATCTTCTAAGTGATGTTATTGCTAATGCTAAAGAAGGAGATGTCTGGATCACTCTGCAACTGCATCAAAACATCATCGCCGTGGCTTTTTTGAACAATCTGGCGTGCATAATAATAGTCAACGGAAGGCAACCGGAAGAAGCCACAATAAATAAGGCTCAAGAACAGGGCGTAGTTTTACTTTGCAGTTCGATGCCGGCGTACGAGGTTGCGGGTCGCTTGTATCAGTTAGGTGTACGAAGAGAAACATAGGACGTTTCACCGCTAGTTCCAACTCACTATTTTGGGACCTCCTGGTTGCGTCTGATTGGCCGACTGGATGTGTTCACTAAAGATATTCAGACTTGATTTGCACATCCATACGACCCTTTCTCCTTGCACTGAACTCGGAGAGATGACTCCAAGGGTGATTGTTAAAGCCGCTATTGAAAAGGGTCTTGATATGATAGCCATTTGCGATCACAATTCATCGAGGAACGCGGCTGCTACGATTCGGGCGGCTCGTGGTTCTTCGGTGAAAGTGATACCAGGCCTTGAAATTACCTCCAGCGAGGAAGTGCACGTACTTGGGTTGTTTCCCTCTGCAAATGAAGCGCAACTGGCCCAGGACGAGGTCTATGCCCGTCTTTCGGGGGTTAATGATGAACGGGCTATAGGTTACCAGGTGGTTGTGGATGAATTTGATATGGTCGAGGATATGGAACAGGCGCTTCTAATTGGATCCACTACACTGAACATCTACAAAGTAGTGGATTTGATTCACGGTTTGGGAGGACTGGCTATCGCTTCACATATTGACAGACCTGGATTCGGAATATTGAGTCAGTTGGGTTTTATTCCCGACGACTTAAAGTTTGACGCATTAGAAGTTTCCAAACATATGGACATGGATACGGCGGGCAAGAAATTGGGGCCATCTTGTAATTGCCCAATAGTGACGTCCTCTGACGCTCATTATGTTTCAGACATAGGAGTGGTTTTTACAGAAGCCAGGATGGCGGAAACTTCATTCGACGAATTGAAATCAGCGTTTCATGGAATCGGACAACGGAAGATAGTCAGGCGTGTCATGCCTGTATAAGGGTTATGGCGTCAGATTATGGAGGATTTGTCACTTCATGTCCTTGATGTGGCCGAAAATGGAGTATCTGCAGGCGCTTCAATTATAGGAATTATGATTGATGAGGATCTTGAAGCGGATTTGCTGACGATAGTGATTGAGGACAATGGAAAGGGAATGAGCCCTGAATTCCTGCATAAAGTTTTAGACCCGTTTGTTACTACACGCTCTACCCGCAGGGTAGGTCTTGGTCTTTCACTTTTTGAACAGGCCGCTATGGAGGCGGATGGCGCTCTAAATATCGAGTCAACGGTAGGGACTGGAACGAAGATCGTCGTAACTATGAGACACGGACACATTGACAGAAAGCCGATTGGAGACATGGCGGCCACTATTCTGACCCTCATCGAAGGTAACCCTTCAGTAGACTTTGTGTATAATCATAAGAAAGGCGCCAATGCGTATGTTCTGGACACAAGGGAGATTCGGTCGGAACTAGGGACTGTCCCTCTGAATCACCCACAAGTAGTGTCATTGATTAAGGAAAACCTTACGGAAGGGCTCAAGGAAATTCAGTGAGTCCGATTCCGCATAATTTTACGGGGTATTTTAAAAGTGCAAGAAAGAGACGCTATACTCAAAAGAAAAGTTCAGGATAGCGCTGAAGCTATCCCCCCTGAAAAACTTTTGCTTTTAGAGCCTATAATAGAAAAATATCAAGGTTCTTCAAGCTACCTGATCCCCGCGTTGAAGGAAGCGCAAGAAATGTTTGGGTATCTCCCTATGGAGGTGCAGCGTAAGCTCTCCATGGGGCTGAACATTCCTGCTCCTCATATCTATGGGGTGGTGACATTCTATTCATATTTTACTATTACTAAGCGAGGACGTCACACCATCAGGCTTTGCCTCGGAACCGCCTGTTACGTGAAAGGTTCAAAGCAAATTCTTGAGATCATTAATAAAGAAGTTGGAATTAATGTTGGAGAAACATCTAAAGATGGCCGGTTCACTCTCGAGGCTGTTCGATGCCTTGGGGCATGCGGATTAGCGCCGGTTATGATGATCGGCGAAGATACCCACGGAAACATCACTCCATCCGCGACGCTGAATATTCTAGAGGGTTACCAATAGCGGACAATGGCTTTGGGAGACGAACAGGTTCCACATTTCTGGAAAAGATTCTAGTAGTGCATGAACGGTGCGCTGTGAATCTTTAGAGAGACAGGAGGTAACAAGGTGCCCAAAATTTCGATAGAAGATCTTAAAAGGATCAAGGAAGAACAAATCGGGAAAATGGTTCTTCGTGGTGGCCAATATCGAGCAAAAGTGACCGTTCACATGGGTACCTGTGGTATAGCCGCCGGAGCGCGTGATGTAATGAGTCTTTTTCGAGAACTCATAGCCGAAAAGGATATGCAGGATGTTATCCTTACTAACTCTGGATGCGCCGGGCTATGCGCAAAGGAACCGATGATCACGGTCGAAGTTGTTGATACGGCCCCAGTAAAATATGTTCTAGTTGATAGAGAAAAGGCGAAGAAAATTTTTGAGGAGCATGTCATAGGTGGACACGTGGTAGAAGATTATGCTCTGGCCATCGGAAGTGAGACAATGGCGGTCTGATGTTAAAACTGGAACGTGATTTCTGATTTATCCACTAAACTGTCTCAGAGTCGCCCTTTTGGGAGAATAGGTAATGTGTGCGAGCCCTTACTATAGAATGCAGATAATGATGTGCGCCGGCACAGGGTGTATAGCCAGTGGTTCACTGGATGTGAAGAGCGCCCTGGAACGTGAATTGGTCAAGCGCAATCTCCAGAATGAAGTTCAGATAGTTATGACCGGATGTAACGGTTTTTGCGCCATGGGGCCGCTGGTTGTCATTTATCCTGACGGAATCTTTTATAACCAGGTGAAGCCCGAGCATGCTCCAGTGATTGTTGAAGAGCACATTTTGAAAGGGCGAGTGGTTGAAAAGCTGTTGTTCAAGGATGAGACCGTTAAAGGTCGAGTTCCGCTTATGAAAGACATCGGCTTCTTTGGCCTCCAAAGACTCATTGTATTGAGAAATCGCGGTTTGATCGACGCCGAAAATATTGATGAGTATATAGCGCGCGACGGTTATGGAGCGTTGGCTAAAGCTGTCACTGAAATGACACCGGAACAGGTTATTGAAGAAGTCAAGAAATCCGGTCTTCGAGGTCGAGGAGGAGGTGGCTTCCCAACCGGTCTGAAATGGGAAGAATGTCGTAGGTACGACAATTTTCCGAAGTATACGATCTGTAATGGAGATGAAGGCGATCCAGGGGCGTTCATGGATCGTTCGGTGATGGAAGGTGATCCACATTCGGTCCTTGAAGGAATGGCGATCTCAGGCTACGCCATCGGCGCTGAACAAGGCTACATTTACGTTCGCGCGGAGTATCCGCTCGCTATTCAGCGGTTGCAAAAAGCGATTGAGGATGCCAGGTCTTATGGTTTGTTGGGCAAGAACATACTTGATAAAGGTTTTAATTTTGACATAGCCATAGCGCCTGGGGCCGGAGCATTTGTCTGCGGCGAGTCTACCGCCCTCATGTATTCAATCGAGGGTAAGCGGGGCATGCCGAGGATAAAACCCCCTCGAAGCGCTGAAGCCGGATTGTGGAATCAGCCCACTAATCTGAACAATGTCGAAACATTTGCAAACCTCAATCCTATAATATTAAACGGGGCTGACTGGTTCGCGTCGATAGGGACGGAAAACAGCAAGGGCACCAAAGTGTTCGCTTTGACAGGGGCGGTTGTAAACGTGGGGTTGGTGGAAGTTCCGATGGGAACAAGTCTAAAGACCTTGATTTTTGATATTGGTGGAGGGATTCCCAAAAAGCGAAAATTCAAGGCGGCCCAGATAGGTGGTCCTTCCGGTGGCTGTATCCCTCTTGGTATGGAAGATGTACAGATTGATTACGAGTCTTTGCAGGGTGTAGGCGCCATGATGGGTTCAGGCGGTGTGGTTGTCATGGATGAAGCGACCTGTATGGTGGACACCGCAAGATTCTTTACCAACTTCTCTGTTGATGAGTCCTGCGGCAAATGCACCCCTTGCCGTGAAGGCTTAAAAGTAATGTTCGACAAACTGACAGATATCGTTGAAGGTAGAGGTCAGGAAGGGGATGTAGAATTTCTGATAGAGCTGGGCCATCACATCAACAATACATCCCACTGCGGTCTTGGGAAAAGCGCCGCAAATCCAGTGCTGTCAACCATTAGATACTTTAGAAATGAATATGACGCTCACATACGGGATAAACATTGTCCTGCGCTGGTTTGTCCCGATCTCATCGATTTTGTGGTCCTTGAGGACAAATGCAAAATGTGTGGCATGTGCTTCAAGAATTGTCCATCTGACGCGATTGTATGGGAAAAGAAGAAGGTAGCGTGGATAGATCATTCAAAATGCACAAAGTGCAGGACCTGCATCATGAACTGTAAATTTGGGGCAATTCGTTAACCGTCACGAGCCAAACTATCGGAATCGTCCTGGTCCTATCTGGGGCAGATCCCGATTCTCAACATCTAATTGCGAGTAAGATTCTATGGTTACTCTGACCATCGATGGCGTTAAGGTTACTGTGAAGAAGGGTAGTTCCATCCTGGAGGCTGCTCAACATGTTGGCATTCGGATCCCAACCCTTTGTCATGACAAACGACTCATACCGTTTGGAGCATGTCGTTTGTGCATTGTTGAGGTAACCAGCAGAGGACGAACTAGAACTATGCCTGCGTGTTTCAACCCTGCCCGAGACGGGATGGAGGTCGCTACGGACACGCCAAGGCTTAGGGATAGTCGAAGATTGCAGCTCATGCTTCTGTTAAGATCGCATCCTTTGCTTTGCCCGAGTTGTGACGCTGGAGGGGATTGTCAGCTACAGAACCTGGTGTTTGAGTATGAAGTTCCGGAGCTTTCCTTTGGCAGGCAGTCAAGATATTTTCATGTAGATAACGATTCACATTTTATTCGTTTCAACATGAATCTTTGCATCCGTTGCGGAATGTGCGTGCGAGTGTGCGAGGAAGTTCAGGGACAGAGCGAACTCAGTTTTGTGAAAAGAGGCATAGAATCGGAAGTCTCAACTGATTTCGATCGTACTCTGGATTGCGAATTCTGCGGACAATGCGCGTCGATTTGTCCGGTAGGGGCAATATCGTCTAAATGGCTGGTAGGAACAGGGAGACGTTTTGAATTAAATAACACTCCTACAGTATGCGCCTTCTGCAGTCTTGGCTGTTCGTTGACTCTGGGTGAAATTGACAGGAAAACCGCCTATGTTTCGTCGTCCCCTGACAGCGCTAACGAAGGTAATCTTTGCGTGAAAGGTAGATATGGCTGGCCGTTCGCGTATTCAGATGAACGTCTAACAAAACCGTTGATACGCAAAAATGGCGCCTTGGTGGAAACCACGTGGGACGAGGCCATTCAAACAGTCGCAGACAACTTCGGTTCAATAAAGGCTAATTCTGGCCCTGAAAGTTTAGCGGCTATTGGATCGCAAAGATTAACCAATGAAGAAGCGTATGTCTTTAACAGGTTCGTACGCACAGTATTGGGAACTAACAATATTGATCATGCCGCCGGTCTTGGCTATAGGGCGCTCAAAGATGGGCTTGCCCCAATGTTGGGTTACGCGGCGTCTACAAATTCAATTCGCGAAATTCGAGAGGCTGAGGCCGTATTGTTATTGGGAGCAGACCTTACTGAAACTCATCCAGTAGCGAAAAATGAAATCATTCTGGCAAGTGTGAGGAGAAAGGCCAAAGTGATTGTGGTCGATTCGATAAGGACAAAATTGTCCGACCGTGACGGCCTGTTTGTTAATGTTCCTCAAGGCGCCGAAGTATTCATCGTTAATGCGATGATCAAGTTTATAATGGACGAGGGGCTACTTGACCGCGCCGCTCTGGATCTGAGGGCGGAAGGACTGGAGGCCCTTGAAGAATCGTTGAAAGACTACAGTGTGGAAACAGTTGGAGTGAATTTTGGAATAGATCCTGAATTGATCAGAAATGCGGCCAGGATGTTCACCCAGGCGGAATCAGCGGTTGTAATACTAGCTGAAGGGCTAAATCGATTAGGTGACAGTGTCGCTCTTAGCAAGGCCGCTGTGAATCTTGCCCTTA
Organism: Deltaproteobacteria bacterium; assembly: GCA_021777225.1. Lineage (GTDB taxonomy): Bacteria > Desulfobacterota > Desulfomonilia > Desulfomonilales > Desulfomonilaceae > CAJBEZ01. The sequence continues at coordinate 5,129 of JAJYDQ010000022.1, read as the reverse complement.
TTTCAGGGCATATCGGAAAAGAATCAAGCGGAGTATTTGTATTAGGTGAGAAAGCGAATGCTCAGGGCGCCGTGGATATGGGCCTCATGCCGGACACGCTGCCCGGTTTCCAGTCAATTTCAGATGAAAACGCTCGCTCAAAATTTGAGACGATTTGGAATTCTCAAATTGAGCCAAAACAGGGGATGGGCGCTCGTGACATAATGAACGCTGCGGCGAACGGGACGGTCAGGGGACTTTATGTGGTGGCGGAAAACCCGGTTGACACGTACCCAAATCGTCAGCAGATTTTGAACGCTCTTGGCAAGCTGGAATTTTTGGTGGTTCAAGACATGTTCATGTCTTCCACTGCAAAACTTGCTCACGTTGTCCTACCTGCCGTAGCTCCGTATGAAAAGTCAGGAACATTCACGAGTGCGGAACGAAGAATTCAAAAGCTTAATCCAAGCAGCAAAATTGGTTGTGGGAAGCCTGACCTGGAATTATTTATGACGTTGGCGTCCAAGATGGGTAAGGCCGATCTTAATTATAGCGGTTATGCCGAAGTGATGGACGAAATAGCCAGTTCCGTTCCGATGTACTCAGGGGTGTCCTACGGGCGTTTAGGGTTACAAGGTTTGGTGTGGCCTTGTGTTGACGCCGAAGACTCGGGTCGTCCCACTTTATATGAAGGTGGTTTTCCAATCGGTAAGGCTAAGCTGGCAACGGCTGAACCTTTTGCTGGGGTTTTGCCTAAAGCGGATTCATTCAGGTTGATTCCATGTGTTCAGAAATTCCACTCCGGGTCTTTTTCCGAGTGGAGCCCGTCACTTATGGAAGTTTGTCCGAGTGGTTTTGCGGAGATGAACGGCCATGATATGGCTGGCCTGGGAGTGGTTGATGGGTCCGATATCAAGGTTACTGGAAGTGGCGGGACGATAATTCTTAAAGTGAAGCAATCTCGTCGACCAGTCAAGGGGACGATTCTGGTTCCTTATCATTTTTCGAGCAACAATTTGAATTCTTTCACTGACTGGGGATCCACCGAAATCCCGATTAAGGTGGAAAAGGCATAAAAATCGAGAGGGGTTGATTTATGGAATCCGCCTTCCCTGTGCTTTTAGTATTGATAAAGACGCTTTTGGTTATAGTGGCAGTGCTCACCTTTGTGGCTTATCTGACTCTTTTGGAACGAAAAGTGCTGGGCTGGATTCAGGTTCGAATCGGTCCGAACCGAGTAGGTCCGTGGGGGTTGTTACAACCACTAGCCGACGGAGCGAAGCTACTTCTTAAAGAAGAAATTACGGTATCAGCTGCGAACACAGCAGTGTACATAGTTGCTCCACTGATAGTAGTTGTTTGCGCCCTAATTCCTTTTGGTGTCATCCCGTTCGCTAAGGGATTGGGACTTGAGAATGTTCTGGGCCCTGTGGCTAACAGGTTCGATTTGAACACTGGGGTCGTTGCGGACATAAATCTTGGTATTCTGTATATTTTCGGTATCTCTTCCCTTGGGGTTTACGGTGTAATCCTGGGTGGCTGGGCGTCCAACAGCAAGTATTCACTTTTAGGATCGATCAGGGCAGCCGCTCAGATGATATCCTACGAGCTTGGGCTAAGTTTATCGGTAATTGGCGTGTTGATGCTGGCTGGGTCTTTGAGCCTTGTCAATATTGTAGAAGCCCAAGATTCGGTCTGGAAATGGTTCGTTTTCAGGCAACCGTTGGGCTTCATTCTTTTTCTCATAGCTGGCAGCGCAGAAATAGCCAGGACTCCGTTTGACCTCATGGAATGTGAAAACGAATTGGTGGCTGGTTATCAGACAGAGTACAGTTCCATGAAATTTGGATTGTTTTACCTTGGAGAGTACGCCCATCTACTTTTTTTGAGTTCATTAATGACAACATTGTTCTTCGGTGGCTGGCAAGGCCCGATATTGCCACCGATATTTTGGTTCCTTGGTAAAACGTTCTTTTTTGTATTCGTGTTCGTCTGGATCCGGGGCACATATCCCAGATTGCGTTATGACCGGGTTATGCAGTTCGGCTGGAAGACCCTGCTACCAGTTGGATTGTTGAATGTTATGGCAACTGCTTTTGTGTACACCTTATGGCTTAAATACGTAGGGTGACAGTTTTGAACTCATTAACTCTTTTGGCGGCGGGAGGTCCCCCAAGGGACACTTTGCGCTTAAACATCAGTTAGTTCGAGAGGTCAGTACAATGCTAATCCCCCTGCTGCAGGGACTTAAACTCACCTTTTCGTATCTGTTGAAGAAAAAGGTGACGCTCCAGTATCCGGATGAGAAGTGGGATGTTGCTCCCAGGTGGAGAGGACGCCATGTTTTGACTCGCCATGCTTCAGGCAAGATAAAATGTGTGGCATGTATGCTTTGCGCTACGGTATGCCCGGCTGATTGCATATACATAGAAGCGGCCGCCGAGCCTGATGGCAGGCGGTATCCCGGACGTTATGAGATAGATCTCACTCGTTGTATATTTTGTGGTTATTGTGTAGAGGCGTGCCCCAAAGAAGCTATTGAGATGTCAACAGCTTACGAGATCTCGGAATATTCTCGAGGAAATTTGCTCTATGACAAAGAGCGCCTCATGGAACCCCCTACACCTAGGTATGAGTTGAAGAAAAAGGCAGGATAGCTGTTGACGGGCTAGGGATGAAGGAATTGGAAAGTCAACTGGCCGGGCGATGGCGATAGAAGGTTTATTGTTTATATGCCGTTCGGCTTCTGTTAAGTAAATGGAATTTGGGTGGCCACCGATTTTTGCGGTAGGAAGTGCGTAACCCATAGTCATAATTGTATTGGATGTATTTTTGGAGGTTTTTGGCGCTTATGGAAACCATCCTCTTCTATGTTTTGGCTGTTGTGACGTTGATTTCGGCGGCATGTGTGGTTTTTTTGCGGAGGCCACTTCACAACGTTTTGTTTATGATCCTGACCATGATAGGACTAGCGACCCTGTTCATACTCTTGCACGCGGAATTCCTGGCCATGGTCCAGATCATTGTCTATGCGGGCGCTGTAATGGTACTGTTTCTGTTCGTAATCATGTTGTTGAACTTAGAAGAGATTAGTTTGCCCAAAGAACCTCGTCCACTACGGTGGGGATTTGGCGTAATACTGGCACTGGCGCTAGTAGTGGTCCTATTTCCTATTTTCAGTCATTTTACGCCGTCAGTCATGGGCAAAGCCGCACCAGCGACTGGCAATGTCTCAAATATCGAACTAATCGGAACGGAACTGTTTACGACATATTTGTTGCCGTTCGAGATTGCTTCCATATTGCTTCTTGCCGCAATAATCGGCACAGTTGTTATCGGGCGTAAGTTGAAGAACTGAACTATTCAGAACGGTGTAGGCGATTAAACTCCTCGTGGCAGGTAAAAAGAATGGTGACCTTGGAACATTATTTGGTGCTGTCTGCGCTCCTGTTTAGTCTCGGCATTGTAGGAGTAATGTTTCGGCGCAATCTGATCGTGATACTCATGAGCCTGGAACTCATGTTGAATGCGGTTAATCTATCGTTTGTAGCTTTTTCACGTTATCTGGGATCTATAGAGGGACAGATTTTCGTCCTGTTTGTAATGGTCGTAGCTGCTGCGGAGGTGGCGGTCGGTCTGGCCATAGCCGTAGCGGTATTCAGACAACGTGGAACAATAAACATCAATGATATCAGCTTATTGAAGTGGTAAGATTAAATCTGAACTAAAATCTTGAGCAGTTCGGTTTTTGGCTGATTATTTTCGAACACAGATCCGGGAGCCTGGCATGATTGAACTAGTCTGGTTGATACCCATCTTTCCTCTGATAGGATTTCTGATTAACGGTCTTTTGGGAAGGCGTTTCTCGGAGAAAACAATTGGTTGGATCGGAGCGGGGTCGGTTGGAGCCTCCTTTTTAGTGGCCGTATCGATCTTCCTTGAACTCCTAAGCATGGATCCTGGGTCGCGATCGATTCAAAAAATAGTTTATTCCTGGATATGGTCAGGTGATCTGAATGTTCCGATCGGGTTCCTTGTCGATCCGCTGAGCATAGTAATGATCATGGTAGTGAGTGGTGTCGGGTGCATCATTCATGTTTATTCCATCGGATATATGCATGGAGAGATAGGGTTCCGTAGATATTTCTCGTACTTGAACCTTTTTGTTTTCAATATGCTGATCCTGGTTTCGGCCAACAACTTCCTGTTGATGTTTGTTGGATGGGAAGGAGTGGGCCTATGCTCTTATCTGCTTATCGGGTATTATTACGAGAAAAAGTCAGCGTCTGACGCCGGCAAGAAGGCGTTTGTCGTAAACAGGGTAGGGGACTTTGGTTTTTTGCTCGGCATGTTTTTGATATTCACGGTCTTCGGCACGTTTAACTACGTAGATGTTTTTGCGGTTGCTCCTGAAAAGTTAACCCAGGGTGGTAGCCTTGTAACTTTGATAACACTTCTTCTCTTTGTTGGAGCTACCGGTAAATCAGCCCAGATCCCTCTATATACCTGGCTGCCTGACGCCATGGAAGGTCCAACGCCTGTTAGCGCGTTGATCCATGCCGCTACAATGGTCACGGCGGGTGTTTACATGGTTTCGCGCTGTAGTGTCATGTTCGCGATGGCCCCTGTATCCCTGACCGTGGTTGCTACAATAGGAGGATTGACCGCTCTATTTGCTGCGACAATAGGCATTACCCAATTCGACATTAAGCGGGTCCTGGCGTATTCTACGATAAGTCAGTTAGGTTACATGTTTATGGCTTGCGGGGTGGGCGCCTTCTCAACAGGGATCTTTCATCTGATGACACATGCTTTTTTTAAGGCTCTCCTATTCATGGCCGCTGGTAGTGTAATGCACGCGATGTCAGGTGAGCTTGACATGCGCAAAATGGGAAATTTACGAAAAAAACTTCCCTACACTCACTGGACATACCTGTTCGGGACTTTGGCTATTGCCGGAATATTCCCGTTTGCCGGTTTTTTCAGCAAGGATGAGATCCTCTACTATGCTTTGCAGAAGAATATTGTTTTCTGGATCATGGGCGCCGTTGCAGCGGTTATGACGTCTTTTTATATGTTCAGGTCCGTGTTCATGACGTTTTACGGAAAGTCTCGGGTTGAGCCTGAAGTAGCCCACCATCTGCATGAAT
>JAJYDQ010000096.1 GCA_021777225.1 Deltaproteobacteria bacterium | reverse complement strand
CAAACGATCCCAAAGCCTGTGAAATGGATTGAATTGCTCCCTGATAATTTCCTGATTTAAGAAGATTTTTGGCGTCCTGAAAAAACTGTTCAGAATGATCAAAAGAAAAGGCTTTGACCGGTAAAACCACTGTCAGCGCAAAACTTGTTAAAACTAACAAATAGGCTCTAAAATTTGGAATGAGCAACAATCACACCCCTAACGCTTCAAATATTAATAATTGCTAGTATAAAGCTGCGATACAAAAAATGTATGATAATTTTAAATACTATTCATAATAGTTTCAAGTAATTTATAATAGCATTCGTAATTAAATTCAAATATCGAAAACAAATATCGAACAATGGTCAAGTAACGACTAAGATCAGCCTCAACCAAAGCGATATCAAGAAGCGCATTACAGATTGAAGATCAATAGCAGGCTATGTCCTACGAGGAAGGGTTTGAAACCATTCAATAATTTCCTGTAACTCAGCCAATTCCCTTCCGGAAAACTTTCGTACCAAAGATAAAACTTGCTGTGAAAGCCAAAACCGTTCTTCTCTGGGAGCTTTTCGTGCTACACAGAGGAAATCTTGCAACAATTTATCGATAACCTGAACTTGATCAATTATAGAGTCCGCCACAACAGAATCCAATTTTCTTTGACGGGCTTCTACGATTGTTACAACTTTGGCTGCTTGGCTAATTTCCCCATCAGTTGACAACTGTTCATTTTTCAGAATAACAGAAGCCGTCTCGGCCGAAAGCTTGAAAGCTCTTTTTAGTTCAGATGGCTCGAAAGGTGGGTAGATGTCTTTTAGTCGAGTGCCCGTCCTCACATCAAAAAGCTCAAAAATGAACTCTGGTTGGCATGGAGTAGCCTCATCAACGATTTTCACTAAAACTGTAGCGTCCCGAATCAAATAGTAACTGTATTGTTTGGATACGTCCATGATAAATATTATAATACCTTTTTTAAATTTGCCAGGGTGGTTAGACCAGAAAATCGCACATGAAGCTCAAACGCTTAGAAATAATCGGTTTCAAGAGTTTTCCAGAGAAAACCACCATAGATTTCTGTGACGGGATCACCTCAGTTGTCGGCCCAAACGGTTCTGGTAAAAGCAACATAATGGAAGCTGTCCGATGGGTTATGGGGGAGCAGCGAACTAGAACGTTGCGCTGCAAAAAGATGGAAGACCTGATCTTCAATGGTTCTGATTCCCTTAAACCAGTAGGGATGGCGGAAGTTAGACTTACTCTTGGCAACGACGGAAAATCTTTTCCCCCACCGATGTCGGATTATGACGAGATCATGGTAACACGGCGTGTTTACCGTGATGGAAATTCGCAATATGAATTTAACGGGATTTCTTGCAGATTGGCGGATATTGTAGAATTTTTTCTCGATACAGGTATAGGCCGAAATTCTTATGCAATCATAGAACAAGGACGAGTAGAACAGATAATAGCGGCGCGGCCTGAAGAAAGAAGAATTTTTTTGGAAGAGGCCGCGAGTATAAACAGATACAAATTACGGCGGGAATCTACAATAAGGAAACTGGAGCAAACCAACCAAAATCTACAACGTATCAAGGATGTTATATCTGAAGTAAAAAAACAAAGTCAGTCGCTAAAAAAGCAGGCTTCAAAAGCTGAACGGTTTAGAGAACTCAAGCATCAACTCAGGAATTTAGAAATTAGTCTTGAAGCTTTTAAATGCCGAAATCTATCCGGGAAATTAAATCAATTAAAAGTTGATGAAAAAGAACTTGTCGATGAACTTGCACACAAGGAAGCAAAACTTGCTAAACTGACTGCGGAACTCGAATTCCTTCGTCTTCAAACTTCTGACATTCAGGCGTCATTTAGAGCGTTAGCCGAGAAATTGCACTCTACTGAGGCGGAACGCAATGCCTGCGAATCCAACCTAAACAATTGCTTATCCCGAGAAAATGAACTTCGGCAAAGACGTCGACGAATCAAGTCTGATCTCGATTCAGGGATACGTAACAAATCCGGGGCGGAAATCAGGATGAATGAATATGAATTGAAACGGTCTGAATTCATTTCCACGCAGACGAAATTAACTGAGGATTTAGAATCTTCTCAATTACTTACAATCAGTCTGGAAAAGGAGACAAAAGAAGAAAATATACGATTGGAACAATTTAAGGAGCAGTTGTTCGAAATCCTTCAAAAAATCTCTCAAAATAATAATAAAACAGAGCAAAATTCTAGGCGACAAACTGAAATTAGGGCGCGTTTGAAAAAGCATGAAGCCGATTTAATGTCTCAGTCAGAATCATTAGACAAGTCATTGCAACAAATGGACCATATACACCAGAGAACTTTAGAGGTCCAACAATCCTTGAACTTGGTGGAGTCTGAGATTGGAACGGATCAGGAAAAACGGTCAGCGCTTGCTTCTGAAATAAAGTCTTCAAGAGAAAACTTCAGGTTGCTTGAAAATGAATTCCTTTCAGTGAAGGCTCGATTGGAATTTCTAAATGATCAGAATCGTAATTACTCTTCTTACAGTGCGGGAACACGATCTGTAATGAAGGCCTTTTCTTCTTTTTCAAATACGGAACCTCTTGAGCCTCTTGCTGAACTTGTTCAATGCCCTCCGGAATATCATCTAGCGCTGGCTTCCGCCCTCGACAGTCGATTAGGCGCCATCGTTGTCAAAGACTTTTCCCATGCCCTTGAACTGGCCGAGAAGATAAAGCAACGACAGGTCTCTCGAGTTGATCTATTGCCGCTAGGTTCGTTTTCATCCGATAGTTGTGATTATTTATTGAAAGAGAATCACTACATCAAAAGATTGTCGGATGTTGTGACAGCGAGCCCTCATTGTAAGGGCCTGGTAAATGAACTTCTCAAAGATTTCTACGTTGTTGAAACTCTGGCTTTGGCCAAAGAATGGCTTCCTGGCTTCGGGCCAGGAATTAAGATAGTAACGCTGGACGGAGAAATCATAGTACCGGAGAGGCTAGTGTCAGTAGGGACACTTGAAACGATGGAAAGGGATATTTTATCAAAAAAATTGGAAGCGGAGACATTAGACCTTAAGGCTTCAGAGGCCGAAAAACAAATTCAAATAACCTACTCCAACATTGAAAACCAGGAATCACTACGTCAGGGATTATCGAACAAAATCGAAAAAAATACTCTGCTTAAATCAGAACTAAAAATCGAACAGGTCAGATTGTTAAAGGATATAGAAAGGCTGAATTCGGAAAATAGTAGACTCAGGAGCGCAATCAGATCAATTGATCTGAACAAGAAAAGGATATTGGAGGACCTAAGTCAACTTACTAAGGAAAATGATGAGCTTGAAATCAACTCTAAATTTCTAGAGGAAAAAAGGTGTTTGTTAACTCAGAAAAAGGAAGCGTTCGAAAAACACACCAAGGAAGCTAGGTCATCTCTGGATAAAGAGACAAAACGAATGAATGAACTTAGAATTAGTCTGGTTCAAATAGAAGAACGAAAAAAATCTCTGGAAAAGGAACTAAATTCCACGAAGAATTTTATAAAGAACTGTGAACGCCAAAACAAGAACTTTGAACAAGAAATCCAATATTTAACTCAACAGGCGCAACATCTTGCCCAAGACAAAACCAAAACTATAAATCATAAAAAGCAGTTATCGATTTTGTTTGACACACTTAGCGTTGAACAAGCCAAGACCCAGAAGTCATATGATTCATTAAAACTGGTGGCCGTAAAATTATCTGACGAAGAACAGCGCCTGAATAAATCTGTTGGACAATTAAGGGAGCGAATGCATGAGAACGAAGTCGAAATGGTCCGATTGCAAGAAGCGCTTCGTAACTCAGTGGAAAAAATTGTTGAAAAGCACAACGTGGACCCTCGATTTGCAAATTGCCCATTGGCCCAACCGGATGAGGGTGAGTTGGTTGAAATCAGATCAAAACTTGAATCTATGGGCGAGGTAAATTTGGCAGCAATAAGCGAAAGTCAGCAAGTTGAGGCAAGATTTGGCTTTCTTTTGGAGCAGGAAAAAGATCTAGTTGCTGCGGTAAAATCTTTGTTTGCGACCGTGGACAAAATTGACAGGACTACAACACAACGTTTTCACTCTACATTTCAGGAGGTAAACGTGAAATTCAGAGAGATTTTCTCTTCTCTTTTCAACGGAGGCGAAGCGTGGTTGGAACTTATAGGATCAGGAGATCCCGCAAATTATGGTGTAAATATAATGGTAAAGCCTCCAGGTAAAAGACTGCAAAACGTTGATTTGTTATCTGGGGGCGAAAAGGCGTTAACAGCTATCGCTTTCATTTTTGCAATATTTCTTTACAAGCCATCGTCTTTTTGTCTTTTGGATGAGGTAGACGCTCCTCTGGATGATTCAAACGTTGATCGTTTCAATCAGATGCTAAGAGACCTTTCCAGGAATACCCAGTTTGTCGTAATAACTCACAATAAAAAAAGTATGGAGGGTTCCGACTGTTTGTTTGGAGTAACGTCCGGAAAAGCTGGAGCATCTACTTTAGTTTCTGTGAAATTGGCTGATTAATTAATTGGCATCAATTGACATCAATTGACTGCTTATTGTTAATTGACATTGACCTCCTTTCTCAAACCAGAAATAGTCTTGACAAAATACAATTTAAATTATATTTAGTTACATAGAATATATCAAGTAATATATTATTATATCGGTATTTCGGACTGTATATAATGAAGAAAGTTATTATAGCTGCTAATCTGACCATTCTTTGGTTCTTAATGGCAATCACGGTGTACGCTTGGGAAGTGCCGAACTATCTTAGGGCGAGCGGTGGGGTCAGGATGTGGTTCACCAATATAGAAGGGGATTTGATTCAACTGGACAGAACCAAGATTGGGCTTGGCGAAAACATGGGACTCAAAAAAGAGAAATTGGTCTGGGAATTTTTTGCTTCCACCAGATTTGACAATGCTCATGTTTTCAGGTTGAGAGCGGAACCCAGCACCGTATATGATCAATCTTCGAACGATTCGTATCTTCAGATTAAGGACTGGAGATTAGGGTACGATCTGGATTTTTACATGACCCCTCAAATGTTGTTTGGGGCCAACGTCGATTTGGTATTTGCGGGATATGACACCAAAGTTAGTAACGTTATGGTAGGGGGATCGGCCTACAATTACAGAACTGAATCAAACAAGGTTTTTCCAACTCTGGGTATCCATGGAACGTTTTATCCAATTGTTCAGGGTATAGCCCTTAGGCCGAATATTGCCGGCAGGGTCAACTGGTGGAACAATGGCGATTTTGAAACGTGGGACTGGGAAGCTCTCTCAGGAGTAGATATTCCTATAAACCCATACTGGACGTGGAACGTAAGCATGGGTTACCGATATGGCCACATCAAGTTTAAACGCGAGATTGATACGTTGGACATCAATCGAAGTGGCTTTTTCTTGGAAACCTCTCTATTATTCTAATGCCACATTTAAATCTAAATTGACTCCTACCCGTTCTTCCAGCTTTTGAATTAATTCGGCCATGATTTCTGAGGCGGTTCCAACCAAAAGTATATCAGTCACCTGCTTGTGAAGAGCAGAGGGTTCGCGATTGATTTCGATTACAGTAGCAGGGGGTGTCTTAACTTTTACGGCGATAGGGATCTGTGCAGCAGGAAAAACTTGCAAGGACGTTCCGATCACCAATAACGTGTCACATTTCTGGGATTGAATTTGCGATATCATGAGCGCCCTAGCGGGTATCGCTTCGCCAAAAAAAATTGCGTCAGGCTTAAGGATCCCTCCACATTTTAGGCAACGGGGAGTATCTTCCTGACCTGAAACAAGTCTTTCTTCGACCTCATCTATAGGTTCGAGTGTTTTACATTTCATGCATACAGCACGTAAAAAATTTCCGTGAAACTCAACTACTTCGACAGACCCTGCTCTTTGATGAAGGTTGTCCACATTTTGAGTGATCAAACACTTAAGTATATCAAGGCGCTCCAACTTGGCTAACGCAAAATGCGCCAAATTAGGCTCGGCTGAGGCTAGATCGAATTCACCGGATTGTTTCAAACTTAAGTTCAAACGCCAAAATCGTCCTGGATTTTGCAAGAACCGGTCGATCGAGAATTCACCAGGATCGACCCTTGACCAAAGCCCTCCGGGGCTCCTGAAATCGGGTATCCCCGATTCGGTGCTTATTCCGGCTCCGGTCAACGCTACCGTATTTTTGGCTTTTGCCAATATTTCAACTACTCTATCAATCTGATCTCGCATAAACAATGTTCCTTGGTAACAAAAAGCGTAATTGTGCAAATATATAGCATGGCTCAACAGCTTTCGGAAACCTTTATAGCATTTGCCTAAAGTTTTGTCTTAATGGCGTATGTTTTTTGGTTTTGATCTTTCCTGTTCACTACCCAGTTAAGGGCTAAGGCATATACGATCGATCAACTGATCTTTGGATTTTGCGAAAAAATCTGAGAGCCATTCAGATTTCATCACAAGCCATAATCTTTCTATGGGATTTAGATCCGGAGAATAAGCTGGAAGAAAAACCGGCTCGAAATTGCCCCAACTTATCTCATCACCACGATGCCAGCTCGCATTGTCCAAAATGAGGATGTTTTTTCTTATCAGGAGTGATCTTTCTTGGACGACCCGATCGGGCCTTTTGTACGAGTCCGTCGATCCCGCTGGTGTTAAACCGATCGATCCACCGGCAAAGGTTGCGTTTAGTCGTGTCATAACGCTTGGCTACCTGGTCATGGCTGATACCCACAAGCAAAGCCTTGATCTCCATCATCCGCTCGTGACTCCTGAGAGAGACAGTGGCCCCCGCAGCGACATCCAACTCTTCCAGCGAGCAATTCTCAGCATTGGGCATGTTCGGCTGACGTGACATACCTTGGGTAAAGCATATTCTTTACCTAAACGCTGATAAATCGTCTGTTCAATCGGACACTATTTTTGGCGAACGTTATAGACGCATAACACGAGCTTTTTTTATAAGCCATGATGTGCTAAATCTTAATGTGAAAAATAAATTGAGATTAGAAAGAAATTCTCTTTGGCGCCTTCCCAGGATATCATCTTTTTCAAAGCGTTAAAGTTCTTGAGTCAGTCCGGAGAAAACGGCGGGATTTACGGCCTAAAAGGTTCAGCCGCGGCATTTCTCATAGCAATGGCTTTAAAAAAGGGCTCAGGGCCCATATTGTGGATACTTCCCGATGATGATTCAGCCTCTCGTTGCGCGAGTGATCTTTGCTTTTATCTAGGTTTGGATGAAAAGAATATCAATCCGCTCAATTCGCCAGTAGTTCATTATCCAGAGACATTGGCGGTCCCTTACTCACAGGCCGGATTTGAATCTGACATCTGGACTGATCGTATGTCCTGCCTATTTCGACTGGTATCAAATCTCACGCCGCAAGTCATAACGGTCAGTATTCCTTCTATGGCTCGCAAGATAATACCACGGTCCGAATTCGAATCTCTGAGCTTCAATATTTCCGCAGGCCATGAGGTCGACAGAGATTCATTGTGCGCCGGCTTGATCAAGGCTGGATATTCCAGAGCCCCTCTTGTTGAAGACGTGGGCGATTTTGCGATTAGGGGTTCAATCGTTGACATTTATTCACCCTTATATGCGAACCCTATACGAATTGAACAAATGGGGGACCTCGTTGAGTCTATGCGGTTCTTTGATCCCTCCAACCAGAGATCGTTAGACCCTATATCGGAAATAATGGTCTGTCCCATTCAAATGTCTCCGCCTGATGATGAATCCCTGGAGCACGGACTCGATAAGCTTGTGCAGGTTTGCGAGTCAAGAGGGGTAGAAAAACGGATTCGACAGGGCTTGCTGGATGACTTCCGTCACCGCATGAGATTTCCTGGAGTGGAGCTATATCTGCCCTATTTCAGAGACCGTCTGGAAACATTACTTGATTATTTGCCCTCTGAAACTCTGGTCCTGCTTCCCGATGAAGAAACTATTAGAGCTTCATTTGAAGATAATGGACAGGAGGTATTTCATGGGTTCAAATCGGCTGTAGATAGTGGTATTCCTGTACCAGAACCCACTTCTCTTTATATTTCAGAGAGCAATTTTCGAGAACTGCTCGAATTCTTTAGAACCGTCGTCGTCGCTGATCTTGAAATCGAAAAACAGGATGTTCTGAGTTTCAGGATTCCGTGCATTTCCAATGTGGACATAAAACCGACCATAATGAAAGAAAAGGTCTATGATCGAGCTATGGCCGGATTAGTACGGATGATGGCGGATTGGAGAGATATTGGAAACGAAGTCTATATTGTCAGTCACACCGAAGGTCAGGCCCAGCGATTGTATAAGCTTCTTGAACCATATAAGGCCAGTTTAAATTATCTAGGGTCAGGCTTTCAAACCCCAGGCTTTGAGTCGACACGGGCGCCGGGAATTTATCTGCATGTTGGTTCTCTTACCAAAGGATTTCGAATTGAAGAAATTGGTATAGTTACCGTTACAGAGGAGGAGATTTTTGGCCCTAGAGTTCGTGTCCCGATTCGTAAACACGCTCGAGGGGTTTTTGTCTCTTCACTTACAGATCTTTCAGAAGGAGAAGCCGTAGTTCACGAGAATTACGGAATAGGGATTTTCAGAGGCCTCACGCGTAAGGAATTCGACGGCGTTGAGGGAGAGGTCATGGTAATTGAATACGCTGGAGGAGACATTCTTTACCATCCAGTCGAGCGACTTCAATCAATTCAAAAGTTTGTTTCAGGATCAGAGGTTCCCCCACGCGTAGACAGATTGGGAACCAAAGGCTGGGAAAAAACCAAGGCCAAAATCAAGAAGTCAATCAGAGACATGGCCAAGGAACTGTTGGAAATTTATGCTCGGAGACAGGTTTCATCCAGACCTCCCTATTCACCCTGTGACCAACACTTGGCTGAATTCGAGGCGGCATTTGAATTTGAAGAAACGGCCGATCAGTCTAAAGCAATTCAGGACGTAATGGAGGCTCTGGATTCAGACCGTCCAATGGACCGTTTGATTTGTGGTGACGTAGGTTATGGGAAAACAGAGATCGCAATCAGAGCGGCTTTCCGGGTGACAATGGATGGTAGACAGGTGGCTGTCTTGGTGCCAACAACAGTTCTCGCCCAACAGCATTTTGATACTTTTTCGCGACGATTTGCGGATTATCCAGTCAATGTGGATATGATTTCCAGGTTTAGATCTACTGCGGAACAAAAGGAAATCCTTACTAAACTCGGTGAGGGTAAGATTGATTTGATCGTTGGAACACATCGGCTTCTGCAAAAAGATGTCAAATTCAAGGACCTTGGATTACTTGTTCTAGATGAAGAACAACGATTCGGCGTGGCTCATAAAGAGCGTATCAAGAAATATAAAGCGCACGTGGACATCTTGACGCTTACTGCGACTCCAATCCCCAGGACTTTGAATCTTTCCCTTACCGGAATGAGAGACATGTCCGTGATCGAAACCCCTCCAACCAACCGGCACGCTATACGAACACATGTTTTGAAACAGTCAGACGACGTGATCAGAGAAGCTATAATTAAGGAATTAAATCGTGGCGGACAGGTTTTTTATTTGCACAACAGGGTTCAAACTATCTATAGACGCGCTGCGGCCCTTCAAAGACTTGTCCCTGAAGCCAGATTTGGAGTCGCACACGGTCAACAGACCGACAGCGATCTAGAGCGTGTTATGATGGAGTTCGTTACGGGCAAAAGCAATGTTCTCGTTTGCACAAGCATCATTGAATCCGGTTTGGACATATCCAGGTCAAACACCATTATAATAGAGAGCGCCGATACTTTTGGGCTTGCAGATCTATATCAATTGCGCGGTCGCGTGGGAAGGTCTAATGTCAGGGCTTACGCCTACCTGCTTACTCCGCCGGAGACGCTTTTGACAGCAGACGCCATTAAGAGATTGGCGGTCATTCAGGAACATTCTGAACTTGGGCAGGGTTTCAAAGTGGCCATGCGAGACATGGAAATAAGAGGGACTGGTAATATTTTAGGGGTCTCACAATCTGGACACGTTAACCAGGTTGGTTATGAGATGTATCTTGAACTTCTGGAAGAATCAGTTCGGGAAATAAAAGGTGAGGCGCCTGAAACAAAGATTGACCCGGAAATTCATCTTAAAATTGAAGCCTACATTCCCGACAGTTATGTTCCCGACGCTAACCAGAGAATGAACTTTTATAAAAGGCTGTCCAGGGCCTCAAGCCAAAGTGAAATCGATGGAATAGAAGAAGAGATAATTGATCTTTACGGGAAGACGCCGGAACAAGTTAATGCCTTGTTGTCTATAATGGCAATACGTCTAGTTATGAAAGAACTTCGCGTGTCTAAACTGGACTATGCAAAAGGAGACTTAGTCATCTCCTTTGATGAATCAACAATTGTGACACCGGAATCTCTCATCAAGTGGGTACAGAAAAATCAAAATGTGAGAATATTACCGGGCGACAAGCTAGTTTATCAAATTGGTTCAGTTGATCTTAAAGAAAGGACCGATAAGGCTTTAGTCGTCTTGAGAGAATTGCTATACTTGACAAACGATCAAAAGATGGACCAGACATCTAGTATCGTGGAACCCGGGCAACCTTTGGTTAAATATAAGTTGTTCAAGAAAAAATCGCTTGGATCTAAAAATGAAATCTAAATTATTTTTGTCTTTTCTAGTTTCAGTGCTCGCCTGCTTAAGTGTCGCCAAAATGGTTTACGCCGCCACATATTCGGATAGAATTGCAGCGATAGTAAACTCCGACGTTATTCTCGAATCTGATGTGAAAAAGCAAAAACAACCTCTAATAAGAAATTTGATAAATCTCCCTCTTGGAATAGTGCCTCCCGGAAAATGGCCTACAGAAAGAGAAATCCTGGATGAATTAATTGTAATTCATTTACTGGAACAGGAAGCCACCAAAAAAGGAATCACTCTTGATGATAAAGCTGTCGATGCCAGCATTGAGTCTATCAAAAAGCGTAACAACCTTACGGATGAACAGTTTGTGTTGTTTTTGGCCGGCAATGGTCTTAGTTTTGCGGATTACAAGCAATTGATGGTACGACAATTTCGTCTGACCAAGCTCATTGAATCGGAAGTAACTCGGAAAACACCAATCAGCGAGGAAGATGCGGAAAAATATTTTAAGAAACATTCATCTGAAATTAATGAAGAATATCAAAAGATGATGGAGGGCATGGCCCCTGCTCAGCCGCCTGAGCCGGAAGCAAAACCAAATATTCCAACAGAGCAACAGGTATATAAAGGTGGAAAAATCAGACTTCGTCAGATAACCTTGAAAATTGCAGGAGGGAAAAAGCCTAAGGACATAAAAAAGGTCATGGAGACGGCAAAGAAGGTCTACGAAGACGCCCAAACTGGGGAGGATTTTGGAAAACTGGCAAAGAAATATTCGCAGGATTCATGGGCAAAAAGTGGTGGAGATCTTGGATTCATGGATTATAAGGATATGCTTCCCCAGTTGCAGAAGATGGTCGAGCACATGAAAGTCGGCGACCTTACTCCACCAATCCAGACAGGCGACGCAGTATTGATGTTTTATCTTGATGACGCCAGGAATCGTAAAGAAAAAAGTATTCCCATACCTGAGAAGACACGAAAAGAACTAGAAAAACGTTGGAAAAAGGAATACGAGAAAAGGCTAGCTGAAAAAAAAGCAAAATCGACTCAACGACGTGAAAACCCAAACATTAAGACCGAAACCAGTCAAAACGCGTCAGAAGCCAACGCAAAGCAAATAAAGGCGCTTGGCATTCTAGATCCGGAAGAGGCGAAGGAATATTCAAAGGTCCGCAACAAGGTGATTACAATCCTAAGGTCTGAATTGACACAGTCCCGGATGAAAGACTGGATCGACGAACTGAAACGTAATTCGATAATTGAAGTTAAACTTTGATCACCATAGAATTTGACTTTTGAGTGGATACAGCAGATTGTTTTGTATCCATGCCGTTAATCCAACGTGGGACAGTCATGCGCTGCGACACTCTTGTTTTATCATTCAACATGTCCGGGCAAAATTAGATGCTTTTCAATTTTATAGCTTCCAGAGTTTCAAAAGATTTAGCCGTAGACCTGGGTACGGCAAATAGCCTTGTGTACTGCCGAGGCTCCGGCATAGTTGTCGATGAGCCTTCTGTAGTGGCTATTAGAAAGAGGGATAAAAGAAGTTCGGAAGTATGGGTTGGAGCTGACGCAAAAAAAATGATCGGTCGCGTGCCTGAATCCATAGAAGTTTACAGACCGTTAAGGGATGGCGTAATAGCCAACTTCGAGATCGCCAGCCTTATGCTGAAATTCTTTATCCACAAGGCCCATGGACGCAAAGCGTTCGTCAGACCCAGAGTAATAATTTCCGTCCCGTCAGGAGTTACTCCAGTAGAGCGTCGAGCCGTGCGAGATGCGACTTTGAACGCCGGCGCCGGAGAAGTTTTCGTTGTGGAAGAAGCAATGGCCGCGGCAATGGGCGCCGGCTTACCTGTTACGGAACCAATGAGTAATATGATCGTTGATATTGGAGGCGGTACAACCGAGGTAGCTATTATCAGTTTGACCGGGGTTGTATACAGCAACTCCATCAAAGTCGCCGGAGACAAACTGGACAATGACATCCTGAATTTTGTCAGAAAAAATTACAGTATCCTAATTGGCCTGTCGACCGCTGAACAAATTAAAATGCTGATTGGTCGGGCTTTCATTCAGGACGACGAAGAAGAAGAAATCGATATCAAGGGCCGTGATCTTATGGATGGAATACCTAAGACCATCACAATTAACTCTGGTGAAATAGCTATAGCCATTATGGATTCGGTCAATACAATCGTTGACAATGTTAAATCGGCTCTTGAGCAATGTCCTCCAGAGTTGGCCGCCGACATCATCGACACGGGAATAGTACTGACCGGCGGGGGATCTTTGCTAAAGAACCTCGATCTAAGGGTAAGAACAGAAATCGGGGTCCCTGTTGTCGTACCTGACGATCCTCTGACAACAGTTGTCAGAGGAGCCGGTATGATGTTGGAAGACATTGAGCTGTTAAGAGAAATTTCGAACAATTGAGTAATTCCTGTTTGAGTCTCCTTTTAATTATTGAGCTTTTA
>JAJYDQ010000021.1 GCA_021777225.1 Deltaproteobacteria bacterium | reverse complement strand
CTTCCGAACTACTATACCGGATCCTGGCCATGTTGTTCAGCGAAAAAGAGGCTGAACTGGTAGCTCTATTACCTATAAAGCCATTTAACGCTCAAAAAGCGGCTAAAGTTTGGAAGATGGACCTCTCGTCTGCAAGGAAAATCCTGGACGAACTGGCCAACAGGGCAATTCTGGTCGACATTGAACAAAACGGCGAGGTTCTTTATTGTCTACCTCCTCCAATGGCAGGATTTTTCGAATTCTCAATGATGAGATTACGAAACGATCTGGACCAGAAAGTTCTTAGTGAGCTTTTCTATCAGTACATCAATGTCGAAGAAGACTTTATCAGGGCTTTAATACTAGATGGCGAGACACAACTTGGACGGGTATTTGTTCAGGAGCCAGCGCTTGGGGAGCAGAATGCGATCCATGTTCTGGATTATGAACGTGCCAGTGAAGTTATTCGCACAGCTATTCATATAGGTGTCAGTATGTGTTATTGCCGACATAAAATGAAGCATTTGGAACGGGCATGCGATGCGCCTTTAGATATCTGCATGACTTTCAACACCACAGCGTCATCATTGACTAGACACGGTTTTGCTCGTCAGGTAAGTTCTTCAGAATGTCTTGACCTTCTCAATACCGCCTACTCAAAAAATCTTGTGCAGTTCGGCGAGAACGTCCGAAAACAGGTAAATTTTATCTGCAATTGCTGTGGATGCTGTTGTGAGGCGTTACTCGCAATCCAAAAATTCGGATTGGTCCGTCCTATTCATTCGAATTTCATCGCTCAAATTATTGAAGACAAATGTGTTGGCTGTAGACAGTGTTCATCATTGTGCCCTGTCAATGCGATATCACTGGTCAATGAAGATAAAACAGTAACAGATTCAGAAAGCCGTGCAAAAATAGACGATAAAATGTGTCTTGGATGTGGGGTATGCGTGAACAATTGTCCAACCGGAGCGTTGTATTTGGAATCCCGCCCCGAAAGGACAATTACGCCAGTGGACAGCGTTCATCGGGCAGTAATCATGGCGATTGAAAGAGGCTCTCTTCAGGATCTAATCTTTTACAATCAGTCATTGTTTAGCCACAGGGCCCTGGCCGCTGTTCTTGGGGCTATTCTTAAATTGCCGCCAATTAAGAGAGCAATGGCTAGCCGTCAATTAAAATCACGTTATCTGGAAGTTCTTTTGCAAAAACTAAAAGGCTAATTGTGCGTGTTCATTCAGGATATGATGGTGATTAAAAGCGTGGCGCCCGGCAAATCCTTCAACCTCAAAAACAGGCTCTGCGGCGGAGGGATCAGGTTCAGGACCACCAAAACTGTCGGGCCAGTAATTGGGTCCAGCGGCGCCATTGCCGTCAATCCTCATGAAACCAACACGCTGGTAACTTTTTTCGGGCGCATACTTCGGAGCGTTAACCGGGATAAGATGGTAATTGAGCCCCAGTCTATGGATATGAGCGTCATGACACGAAAAAACCCCTTGCCTGAAGCATTTTGTCAGGTGAAATTGCAACGCCGGGAACCACCTTGCCCGGACAGAACGCCGCCTGCTCAACCTCGGCAAAATAATTCAATGGATTACAATTCAATAACGAATTTGCCGATTTTTATCGGCGGCGCTTCTGTGTGTATGAAATCCGAAACCTTGAGGGGGTCACTGATGAAAAAGACCGGGGTGTTATTGCCGACAAGGTCATAGTTGCCTTCTTCCGTGTAAAATTTCACTGCGAAACCACGGGGAGCCCGTTCCGCGTCGGCAGATCCCTTTTCCCCTCCAACGGTGAAAAAACGGGCAAAGACTTCTGTTTTTTTGCCAATCTCAGACAGGAACTTAGCTTTTGTGTATTTTGTAACGTCAGCCGTGACTTCAAAGTAACCATGAGCCCCAGCGCCTTTGGCATGAACCACCCTTTCGGGGATGCGTTCACGGTCAAAGTGAGCGAGCTTTTCAAGGAGGCGGTCGTCCTGCATGAGCACCGGTCCGCAGGTCCCGGCGGTCATGCTGCTCTGGTCGTCACTGACATGCGCCCCAAAAGCGGTTGTAAGGAAATTTTCTCCTTAGATATGATTGGCCTCCTTTTCAATTATGTTAAGAAATAGGATGCTTCCAAACGCTAATGGTAATCATGAGTCCCAAGTATGACCTTAATTCCGGTTTTGTCTTCTATCGTTTTCGCAAGTTCCTCGGGTTTGAAGTATGGGCAATCGGGCTTCGCAGACGCCATGCAGGCGCTGAAATGGACAACATCAGGTTTAAGTTCAGAAAGTTTAGCCGCCATGCCCAGGTTTGGGATCACGGTCCTACCTGGACATTCGCAGCTAACAAAGGAAACCACCGAGGATGGTTCTTCGAAACGCCCTTCACCAAGCGCCGCAGCCTTAAGGCATCTCCATTCCCCGGGGCAGCCATATCCACTTTCCATGTAAGCTCCACAACCTACGATAGCTACTTTTTTCATAATGAATTGAACCTCCTGACTTAAAATTTAACGTTCAATGAACGATATCGATCGCTGAACAAATGATTATCGACAACAGACTTAGCAATACTCTAAATCTATTAGTGATTACTAATGGATTCATAAATGAATCCGGTTTGTTTTTTCTTTAGGCTGGTTATTGTCTTACCACTCGCAAAACGATTGGTCATTAATTCTGACCACCTTCCGGAAGAATTTCAACCCTGTGGTCCTCTATGCACAAACTAAGAGATTCGTCCGGCAAGGGATTCATATCGAGACACAAAAAAAACAACTGTAGAAGACATTTTAAAAATAAATCGTAATGCGCTAGTCTTTTTGTTTGATTTTTGTCCCAGGTATCA
Organism: Deltaproteobacteria bacterium; assembly: GCA_021777225.1. GTDB lineage: Bacteria > Desulfobacterota > Desulfomonilia > Desulfomonilales > Desulfomonilaceae > CAJBEZ01. The sequence goes on along the minus strand of JAJYDQ010000021.1, from coordinate 52,610 downwards.
CCCAATGTTTTAGATCCATGGAAAATGTTGTTTCTAACCGTGTACATGAAATAGCGACATTTTTGGATTAATTCGAAGTTTTGCTTTGAAGCTTTGACGGTTTTGTCACTTGTTTCCTCATCCAGTCTTATAGTCTGTGACAATTCTAAAAGATGCATCAAGAAACTTGTGGGGGCATCTCTGGTTGTCCTTGAATCAGTAGCTACTGAAGTCCACGGTCCATCAAGGTCTGTAAGCCTGGCCAAAGGTCGAAAAGCCTTATGCAAAAGAGTTTGGTCCTTTTTGCATGCTTTTCTCATGAATTTTTCCAGTCTTTTTTGTTTTGCCAATTCTGAGTCCGACTTGACCATCTCGGCTAGCCGTTCTTTGTCGTGAGTTTCCTGTTCCGCTGACCATGGAGTCAGCTTTCGGTGTCTTATCGAAGTTTCCCAATCATATTGGTAAATGCTATTATAAATGAAGAAATTGTAAATAAACGAAGTGGTTGGCATTGTTGAATAGATTCCATTTTGACGGTGTTCAGCGTAGTGCCACATCTGCGCGTTGTCACAATATACTCCATAGAGAGATTGCAGGAAAGTTGTGATTTGATCCGCCATTTCAGAATCCTCCAGGACAAATTATAGTCAGTAGGATTGTGTTGCAACTCTACCGTGCCAACTAGTCACCAAATGCTTGAATTGAATTAAGTCTAGGGTCTTTATTTTTTTTTGCAATGGCTTCAAACAAATGTTTAAGCTTTTTATAGTTACTAGCGCATAATCGGAATCCGTTTCCCGACAGTAAGGCTATTGTTCGGCAAATTGGATCCAAAGGCCAGTTGAAGAAATCAGATTGTATCAAAGATGGTGATTAGATGAATCATAGGACGTTCAGGCTTCTTTTAAATATCTATCCCCCTTACTGGGCTACTGGAATTTCAGTGACAAAAGTTACCTCGGACTTCAGAGAGGTCATTGTCGAGATGAAGATGAGGTTTTATAATCGCAATTATGTGCATACGCACTTTGGAGGCTCTCTTTACGCCATGACTGACCCCTTTTATATGTTGATGCTGATTCAAATCCTTGGAAAAGAATATATGGTGTGGGACAAATCCGCAAACATAGATTTCATTAGGCCTGGGAAGGGTACAGTCACAGCCCGATTTATAATAGATGAGGAAACAGTCTTGAATATCCTCAAGAATACGAGTGAGGGACAAAAATATACACCTACGCTTACCGTTGATGTAATTGACGAGGAAGGCAAGACCGTGGCTCGTGTGCTTAAGACATTGTACATTCGAAAAAAATAACAGTATCTCAAAGGAATAACTATGTTGATCACTGAAATGCTGGCTCGCAACGCCAGGATGTATGGCGACGAAATTGCTTTGATAGAACGTGAGCCGGCTAAAGGAAAACGAAAAGAAATCAGTTGGAAAACGTTTGATGACCAAGCGAATAAAATAGCCGACGCACTCTTGAGAATAGGTGTCAAAAAGGGCGACACCGTAGTTCACTTAATGAAAAATTGTTTGGAATGGCTACCTATTTATTTTGGAATTCTCCGAACAGGAGCATCGGTTGTTCCATTAAATTTCAGATTTGATCCCCTTGCGGTCAAACGCTGCGTTGAGATAGCGGATGCCAAGGCCTTTTTTCTCGGCAAGGAATTTGTCGAACACGCTGATATAGTGAGGAATGATCTTAAAGCAGTTACGAGCTTTGTATTCGTAGGCCCCGAGGAAACACGACCCAATTTTGCAGAATCTTACCAGGCTTTTCTTGACTCTGGCTCCCCTGTAGGCCCTCAAATTCAGATCGACTTATTTGACAACGCGGGGCTCTATTTTACTTCCGGCACAACGGGCAACCCTAAGGCTGTCCTGTTGACCCACAGGAATCTCGAGTTTGCCTGCTATGTTGAAAACAGTCATCATCACCAGACCCACTTTGACAATTTTCTATGTATTCCTCCTCTCTATCATACAGGCGCAAAGATTCACTGGTTCGGCAATCTAATAGTGGGAGCAAAAGCGGTAATCTTAAAGGGTGTGGAACCCAGATGGATTCTTGAAGCCATATCTGAGGAAAAGGTGACAATTGTTTGGCTGCTTGTCCCTTGGGCGCTGGACATTCTTTTTGCCATAGAAAACCAGGACATCCATCTCGACGAATATGACCTGAGCCGCTGGAGGCTGATGCATATCGGCGCTCAACCCGTTCCTCCAAGCCTGGTTCAGGAATGGAAGAAGGTTTTTCCTCATCATCAATATGACACGAACTATGGCTTGACCGAATGTACAGGGCCTGGGTGTGTACATTTGGGAATGGAAAACATGCATAAGGTCGGCGCTATCGGGATACCCGGGATGGACTGGGAAATCAGGATAGTTGATTCTAACTTAAATCAGGCGCCGCTTGGGGAAGTGGGCGAACTGGCGGCTAAGGGCCCCGGCGTTATGAAGGAATATTTCAGGGATCCAAAAGCTACTGAAGAGGTCCTACGGGACGGGTGGCTTTTGACCGGAGACATGGCCCTTCAGGACGAGGATGGGTTTGTTTGGCTAGTTGACAGGAAAAAGGACGTAATCATCACTGGCGGAGAAAATATATTTCCTGTTGAAATCGAAAGTTTTCTTCAAGCACACCCGAGGATTCAGGATGTTGCTGTAATTGGGCTTCCTAATGAACGTTTGGGTGAAATACCTGCCGCTGTCATTCAAATCAAACAGGGACAGGAACTTACTCATGAAGCAATAGATGATTACTGTCGAAATCTGCCCAGATACAAAAGGCCACGAAGTGTAATCTTCGCTGCAGTGCCGCGTAATGCCACCGGCAAAATAGAAAAGCCAATGCTTAGGAAACTCTATGGAGGAACAGGGAGGAACTTTCCGACGAAAGTCTCGAAATAGAGAGATAGCTCCATATTTATTAATTGATATTTGAGGCTATTTTTATAAGGTTTTTTATAAGAGATTTTAATCAATACGGTAAGTTTTCAGATAATTGTCCATTTTGAGTTTTTCGCGAGTCCGTGTTGAACTCATGTACCGTACTTTACCAAAAATGGAACGGACAGGTCCCCATGGTCGATCATAGCGACCTAAAGTCCAGAATATGCCAGTATATGAATTAGGATTTCTACCATCTAGAGCGTATTTGTTGTTTAATTCTATCATGATTTCCAGGGCCTTTTGTGGGGTAGAGGCCCATTCCAGGATCTTCTTGCCCCACAACATCCTCAGATAGTTGTGGATAGATCCAGTATTTACAAGTTCTCGTTGAGCCGAATTCCAGACTGGGTCATGAGTCTGAGCTTTTTCAAGATCTTCAAGATCATAGAGATATTGTTTTGTGTCATTCTGGTGCTCGGAAAGGGTTTTCCGCACCCACTCAGGTAAGGATTCATAAGAATCATAATCATTTCTAAGTGAGCACATGTTGTACCCTATTTCTCGCCATGTAATCAACTCATCGAGAAAAGATTCGGCGTTCTCACTGGCGCCCCACCAGCCACTTCTCTTTCCGTTGGTCTTTGAGGAGAGCTTGTCAGGGGTCCAACCTTCGAACCTCATGAGACTCCAGAATATCTCGTGTACCGATATGTGACCCCAATGAAGGTACGGCGACAATTCGCTGGCAGCCCCAACATCAGGGTGATTTCTGTCTGAAGCGTATCTGTGGAGACGCTGATTGATAAAAATGTTCAACGTTTCGGTCGCAGCGATAGCTCCGCCACGTTTTGATACGGCCCGGACATTGTGATCTACGGGGACTGTGGACAGGTCTCGTTTGGATGAATCCAAAAGATCGTCCTCAATTGGAGGCCATTGTCTCAAAATATTTTCAGGAATTCTTTCTAAGGTTCGCAGCTTACGGTAAGTCAATGGCGCACTGCTAGGGGCTTCCAGGATATGTTTTGGAAGATGTTTTTGAAGATATCTTCGGAATGAGAAAGCGCTAACAAAAACCCTATCTGTCTCAAATAATGGTAACAATCCGTTTGAATCGATCTGATCCATCCGGCAGGATACTTGTGATGAGGCTGCCAGCGTCATCTTAGGCAGGAAAAAACAGGGGAAATAGTCGCTAACTATGACGCACGCCTTTTGAGACAGAGTTTTTAAGAGCCCTTTCCCTGAGCCGGAAACCGTTTCAATATATGGGTAATAGAAGGCCCCGCTGTCCTTTAGAGCTTGACGGTTGTCCCTCATGCCATCCATGACAAAATTGTGAAATCGATCACAGGCCCATTTTTGGCCCGATCTAAGGGCCTCAAGGACAATCAGTGGCTTTCTAAGTTGTTGCGCCCACATGATGGCTCTGTCGAGGCTAAAGTTCCATTGAGTCCTTCGATTTGAGGTCATCCAGTAAAGAACAAAATCTCCATTTTCGTTTACCGGTTGCTCATTCAGCTTTCTGATCCTGCAATTTGGAACATTGAACATAAGGTTTTTCTCATTGAGATTGTCTATTGGATTGCTTAACATTGTATCGCAGACTTGAACATGAAGAAATTGTATTCTTGTCTCGCGAAGAACTATGGTTACGGAGTTTCCTATAACATGTTCATCGTTTTTGAAGGTATTGACGGAAGTGGTAAGAGCACTCAGGCGCACTTATTGGCTGACTTTTTTGAATCTAGAAGAATTCTATTTATACTAACACACGAACCTTCTGACGGCATGATTGGGCAAAAACTGCGTAGCCTAACATCCAGACTCCACCCAAAGGAAGAATCGCGACTTTTCCTCGAAGACCGCGTTGATCACGTTAAAAGAGTTATCCATCCTGCAATGAGAGCCGGTCGACATGTAATCTGTGACAGATATTACTATTCATCAGCCGCGTATCAAGGAGCGCTTGGCCTGGACCCTGTTGAGGTCCTTGACTTCAATCGATCTGCGGTCCTGGAGCCTGACGTTGTGTTTCTGATGGTGGTATCTGTTGAGACAGCGCTTAAACGAATCGAGCTATCAAGATCGGCCGGGTTTTCCATTTTCGAGAAAAGGAAGAACCTTGAAGCCGTTTCTGGTATTTACAAAACATTTCAGGACCATGTTATCAAAAGAATAGATGGCGAACAGACGGAATCTGAAGCTCACAAAGAGATTGTCAACTGGCTAATTTTGCGTGGTGTTTGCACATGACGAAATAGAGTGTCTAATAGGATAGAAAAGTTTTCCAGATGATCGTAGAATGATTTTGTCAAAACTAGATTTACAATATTTGGATTTGGCGGCGAGGAAGAAAGATAGATGAAAACTCCAGATCAGTATTATGAAGCTTCTACTTGTTATTTCTCCAAACCCGGATCGAGCGCTACTGAAAGAGTCCTGGAATGTGTTAATAAACGAACGAAGGAGCTTAACATCAAAGACGTCCTGATAGCGTCTGTAACAGGCGTCTCTGCGCTAAAGGCCAGAGAGACCCTTGTTCCTGATGTTCGCATGACAGTGATCACTCATGTTGCAGGTTTTGAAAAGCCAAATCAACAGGAAATGCCCTCGGAGGTTCGAAAAAGCCTTGAATCAATGGGGGTTAACGTATTGACCACCCAGCATGCTTTTGGTGGCGTCGGCCGTAGTATCAGGAAACAACTGGGGACTTACCAGGTTGATGAGATAATCGCGTTTACACTTAGAACTTTTGGACATGGGACCAAAGTGGCTATAGAACTGGCGCTGATGGCTGCAGACGCCGGACTAGTCAGGACTGACCAGGATGTCATTTCAGTTGGGGGAACACAGAGAGGCGTAGACACGGCTTTAGTGTTACAACCTGCGAATAGCGCCGATTTTCTACGTTTGAAAGTCAGAGAGATCATATGCAAGCCTTCAAGGTTTTGAGCAATCGTCGGCCATTTCGCGACCGTTTCTTTGCTCAAAACGACGGATCGATTTTTATCTATCTGAAAAGTTACAATTCAATCTCGAAAGGAAAGTCTAATGAAGGTCGCATTTATTGGACTGGGCACCATGGGAGAACCGATGGCCTTAAATGTATTGAAGGCCGGTCACGATCTTGTCGTCAATAACCGCACAAAAAGTAAAGAAGAGTTGTTGGCGTCTCACGGCGCCAAGCGCGCCATAACGCCGCTGGAAGCAGCTCGCGAGGCGGAGGTTATCATAACTTGTCTCAGTGACACACCAGATGTTGAAGAAGTCGTCCTGGGTGACAACGGCATTATTCATGGCGCTCAAGCGGGGTCAGTAGTAGTGGACATGTCTACCATCAGTCCCGAAGCCACATGCAGAATGGCCGGCGCCTTGGCTGAAAAGGGCATAAGAATGGTAGACGCTCCTGTATCCGGCGGGTCCGAGGGGGCTATGCACGGAACTCTTGCGATAATGGTCGGCGGCGATCGCATGGATGTAGAAACCGTGTTGCCGGTACTAAAGTCAATGGGTACAACGATCACACATGTGGGGCCTACTGGAGCAGGGCAGATCACTAAGTCTATAAATCAAATTATTATCGCTGGGGTGTATGTTGGTGTTGCGGAAGGAATGGTTCTGGGGCTCAAAGCAGGCCTGGATATGGTAAAAGTAGTGCAGGCGATTAGTCAAGGCGCCGCCGGGTCGTGGGTGCTAAGCAATCGCGCCGGGAATATGATTAACAACACCTATCCTCTGGGTTTTCGTGTCAGGCTTCACCAAAAGGACCTTGGGATAGCCCTTGAGACAGCCCGTAAGCTCGGCGTTACGCTTCCGGTGGCTGCTGTGGTAGATCAAATAGAAACCGCTGTTATTGCAAATGGTTATGGCGACGAGGATGTCTCAGCCGTGGCTCGCAGCATACGAGAACAATCCGGTCTTCGCTGAAAATGTATTGTAAGGTTGGAAAAATAAACAACCTGGAATATGAATGATTTACTGGCGGAGAGAGAGGGATTCGAACCCTCGGAACACCTTGTGAGCATTCACGCGATTTCCAGTCGCGCCCCTTCGGCCACTCGGGCATCTCTCCATGGCCGTAAAAGATAATTATATAGACTGAACATGTTATTCGGTCAAGGATATTTAATGGAACGCGTAAGGCCCCCCATAACGAAGGCAGGATTCGCAGCAATAGTCGGTCTGCCCAATGTTGGCAAATCAACCCTTGTAAACAGATTAACGGATACAAAGCTGTCAATCGTATCACCAAAGGCACAAACAACACGAAACACTGTGTCGGTAATACTGACACTTCCGAACGCTCAAATTATATTCCAGGACACTCCCGGGTTTCATGAAGCGACTACAGCCCTGAACCAGGCCTTTGTTGAATCTGTTTTAAGAACTATCAAGATGACAGATATAGTCGTTTTTGTAATAGACCCAACTACCAAAAAGTCCAACCATGGAGAAGAAATTGAACGTCTCGCGGTGCAATCCGGAAAACCAATAATTTTGGTAATCAACAAAATCGATGCTCTTGATAAAAAAGTCGCTGAGGATTTGGTTTCTAAAAGATTATCCAACAAGCGATTCAGTTCAGTTTTGGGAATCAGCGCGCTCACTGGTTACAATTGCGATCTTCTTATAAATGAAGTGATAAAGCTATTACCGAAAGGCCCTTATTTGTTTGGTGAGGATGATCTGAGCGACATGCCTGAGCGTTTTTTTGCCACAGAGTTGATTAGAGAGCAGATTCTGAATCTTCTAGTTCAGGAAGTACCCCATAAAACAGCAGTTACAATAGAGACGTTCAAAGAAATCGAAAACAGGGTTTTAATTCAGGCAAACATTCATGTTGAAAGGGACAGCCAGAAAAAGATCTTGATTGGAAAGGGAGGAAACATGATCAAAAACATTGGAACAGCCGCCCGACAAAGGATTGAGGAATTCCTGGAACGTTCCGTCAGGCTGGAACTGTTTGTTAAAGTCTCTCCAAATTGGACTAGGAGTACTAACAAATTAAAAGAGTTCGGATATCTGGATTCCAGGTAAAAGCTACCATGTGAAACAGCGATTTTGGCTCATTTTAGTCCAATCTTACCGCCAACCGCTCCGCAAGTCTTTTCATTTCAGGTGAAATTTCTTTTTTAGGTTGGCCTTCGTCCTTGTGGATAATTCGAAACAACTCTATCTGAGCTTCACCAAGTTGAAGATTGATATCGAGATTCTGGGCCATATCCAGGAACCTGAAGATTTCAGAAAGAACGGATTTGTTTGACCAGTCCTGACCAAGTTTTTCAACGAGAAGTCCGATTCGATGGCTTATCAGTTTTTGGGCTGCGCTTAGATCCAATTCTATTTTCCAAAAATTTATGTCTTTAAGGACTGATTCCAAACCCTCTGGAAAAATTTCCTGCGATAACTTTTCCAGCTCCCTGAGGAACCTCCGGTTTAAAACGAATCTCGCAGCGGCCCTGAATGTGTCAGGCAAGCGTGAGCTGTGATTCACTATCAGGCGGGCTAAATCCTCATTCTTTTTGTAAAATGTGCCCAATAACGCAGCTTGTTCCTGAAACATCCTTTTGGTCACCGCTTCAAGAAGCCTGGATCTTTGTTCTACGAATAGATCTTTAAGTGTAAAATATTTGTGGGGAAAATATCCATCGAGTTTTCGTATCAATTCTGTGGAGGAATGTTTTTTAAAGGTGTCCATGAGATCCTTTTTCAAGTCCTCATAACCCACTTGGCCGCCTGACAACAGTTGAATTGAACAGCGAAGATCAACCGCGCCCAAATACAAAACAGCAAAAATGAGTCGTTGTTCACGTAGTGTAACGGAACTTTGTATTCTCACCTGACCGATCAATAATATTCGTTCCCCAAAGTCTTCTCTTGCAAAATCAACTAAATGGACGTTGTAGACATACACTTTCAGGGAAGCGTGGGGTTGGTCAAAAAGTGCTGAAATAGCGACGTGTGCGGCCACTTGTGGAAGATCAATTATCTGCGGGGCAATTTTTTCCTTATATAGCTCATCTCCGTGGATGTGAGATTGAATGTTACTAACCGCAGGAAACAATTCTCTCAAGAATTCGTTGACCAAAGCAGGATCATAGGCGCTCGCCAATTGCAGAACACGCGCAGCGTAACTCAATATCTGCAGAGTTTCAATTCCGGTAATGTCGTCAAAAAACCATCCACAGCTTGTGTACATCAACATTCGATTTCTTTGCATTTCCAGCAGACTTAACGCTTCTACATATTCGGCAGGTGAAAGGTCCCCTTTTTCGCATGATTTTAAAAACGCGTGCATTTCAGACCGATCCTGCAATAGGAGATCAATGTAATTGTCGCGTGCGATCCATGGTTCTTTGAATAGATCTTGTCCTCGTTTCTCAAAGAGGTGGTCAACCCCGTCACGGATTAAATCGAGGGATTTGCGCAGCGGTGTGCGCCACGCCTGGTTCCAGCCAGATTTTTGATTGGCGGAACATCCGCAGTCTCTAATCCAACGTCCAACCCCGTGAGAACAGCTCCACGAAGTCCTTTCGACAATTTCTACTTGAGTTACCGGTGGATAGCTTGCAAGAAATTCAGCGTAATTTGTTAGCCGCAGGTCCGGTTCATTCATCAACTGCTCTAAGGCGAAAGCTAAAGCCATCTCACCAAATCGATGATGGTGCCCGTAAGACTCGCCATCCGTAGCAATGTTTACTAACTGAGGCCAAGTCCGCTGGTTAGAAAAAGCCCCAACTAGTCGATCCTTAAAGGCAGCCCCGCTATTAAGCAATCCTTCAAAAGCAATTGCCTGAGATATGGGAGCGTCAAAAAAGAAAATGGTAATGTGAGATCCGTCTGGTAACTGACACAGATAGGGCCTAGATGGGTCAATTGCGGTCCCATCGACATTCCGCCAGTAATCAGTTGCCTTTTCCCGAAATCGCTTCGCCTGATGAGGTGATAGGACTGTGAACAATAAACCGTTATCTACCATTATTTCTAGCGTTTCCAAGTCTACAGCCGTCTCGGGAAGCCACATACCCTCAGGATCACGCATGAAACGTTTTCTAAAATCCTTGATTCCCCACAATATTTGTGTGATCTTGTCGCGGGGCGTGGCTAAAGGCATGATCATGTGATTGTATGCTTGAGCTATAGCATTGCCATGTCCGGACCTATTGATTATGGAATTCGCATCAGCTCTTAGAATTGATTCGTAGGCAGTTTTTTCACGCTGTTCCATCCATGACAGCAATGTGGGGCCAAAATTGAAGCTGATATATTCATAATTATTGATTATTCGTCTTAATCTTCCCTGACTATCCAACAACCGCGCTTCAGAATTTGGACGGTAACACTCATATGCTATTCTTTCGTTCCAATCATGGAAAGGATGAGCAGAATCCTGTTTTTCGACTTCCTCAAGCCACGGATTTTCTCTAGGCGGTTGATAGAAATGACCATGAATACAAATTTGTTTTGTAAAGTATCGATCCATACACTGCCCTCTACAGATCTAATAACAAAAAACCCACCTTTTGTAATCAAAAGGTGGGTCCAAATTTTTGCGATGCTCTAAGACTAAATTGAATTTAATGGTGGTAAGCAGCCTTCTTGTACATTCTGGATTTCTTAACTGATGTTTTTTTGTGATTTTTGGAACTTTTTCCTTTATAAGCATAACTCTTTTTGTGGGACTTTGAGTTCTTTGACAGCTTGGATGTGGCTTTTTTATGCGGAGTTTTTGTGCTGCCACTTGATACGGCCTGATGACGGGTTTTCTGAAAGGCTTTTGCTAACGCGTCATATGGCTTTGAATCGGCTAGTTTAAAATTATCCAATGATAGGCCATCGCTCGTGACGCTTGCAAGGGCCTGAGCCGAGAAATTAGCAAATAGACAAACAACCAGAAAAGATACCAAAACAAGGAATCTTGTCATGTTTTTCATCTCCTGTTGACATGGAATTATAGTAACTATACCAAATTAATTAATAAAAGTCAATCAACAAATAACTTCTCAAGTTTATGGATTGTTACTTGTATTAAAACATTGCGTCTTAAAATTATAATATAATATATTTACAATTGGATGTTTTTAGGTAAAACCAAGACACTCATGGCCGTTTTTCAACATTTTTATGACATCTAGTTCAAGATGCATATTCTAATATTGTTGAACTCTTAATTGAGGCGTTTTTATCAACTTTTACATAAGGAGGCTAGGGATGAAAAAAATTAAATACTTATTTACATTAGCGATTGTTGCGATACTGGTCGCGTTTATAAACTTTGGCGTATTTGTCCCATCTGCAAACTCTTTTGAGGATATTGAACAACAACGCGAACTCTGTTTACAAGATTGCCATGAGCAATTCGACTATGACGATCCAGGGTTGTGGCAGCTTTCCGCCCAGTGCATCGACCGGTGTGAAAAAAGATATTGGAAAAAATGGAATCGACAGATGAATAACATCGGGAATGATTAATAACTTCAGTATGGTATCGGTCAGCCCTGAAGATTATTTGTAGTAACTCAGCGAAGTCATTAGGAATTATTTTAAAGTCTGGAGATTCAATTAAACAACCGCTCCCAGAGTTCTTCGTTTACCATATATAACGTTGTAATCCCAGCATAAAGGCCAGACCGATTATAACAGCCACGGACACTACTACCAGTAGGTCCGGAACTGCCGAGAAAACAGCTTCGCCTCTGTTAATATGCCTTCTCGCAAGAATGAAACGCATCCCAGAGACAACAATCATAAATCCAGCAAGAATAAAACATAGAAGACTCAAATAGATGGCGCTATTACCATGATTTTGAGCCACAGTCCCTTCTTCAAAAGCAACTAAATGTCGCAAAAATATTTCAAATTTTTCTATGACAAAACCAAACGCTAAGAGAGAAATGCTGGTCCGGGACCACGACAAAAAGGTCCTTTCATTAGCCATGTGTGTCCGTTGCCATGCCAGGAAAATTCTATCATCGTCCATCACCGCCGGTGGTTTGGATTCCGTTTCGCGCTTGTTCAGTTGCAACATGACTTCTTTAAAAAGACCCAAATCTACCTCCGAATTCGGCATATCCGTATTAGTATCAAGAATCATAACTTAGGCCGACTTCACATATAAAACTTTGAAAAATTGTTATTTGGATGAATTTTTTAATTAGAGAAAATAAATGTGTGGAAAGACTATCGGACCAATTTAGCAAAATCGCGTTTTCAGGCGCACAAGAAACTGCGAAGAGCGCATAACCAGGTGCAAGTGATCAAATGACTCATGGTTTGACATCCGAGGCCAAGTATAACAGGATTCCAAAATGTCATCCCCTGAGCAGAAATCCTGCGATTGAGCCTCGAATCTCAGACCCATGAGTCATTTGTGTCCTACAAATTTTCTTGTGCCTTACTTCGTTTCCTTTTTTGTCTTTTTTTCTTTCTTTACCTTTTTCGCCTTCACCGGTTCATTGCCTTTGGCTTTGGCCTTTTTTGCTTTCATTGACTTGCAAGCATAAGCCGGAGCGCAATAGTAGCCACAACCAACAGGAGCGCATACTGGAACACAGCAAGATTTTGCGCTGTTTCCAAAGAATGGCAGGCCGTTGAAAAACGCGGACGCAGGTTGCGCACACAACCCAGCCAGAAGACCCAGTGAAACGGTAAGAGCGATTACCACAAGCAGCTTCTTCATTTGTCGTTACTCCCTAAATGATCAAATAATCCTTTAAGGGGATGATCCTTTCCTATTACCATAAAAATTTGTAATTTGTCTAGTTATTCAATCGACATAGGTTTTTAAGAAATGATTGAATCGTTCGGAAGTAGTATAAGTTATTGCGAATTTTCATCATGTGCGCTAAATCAATTCATGCTAAACCATTTGAAAAATTGATGGGTAAAATTTGGTCAACGAAAGGCATAAAACCGTCACCATGATTATAGTAACCGGCGGAGCGGGATTTATAGGAAGTAATCTGGTCAATGCCCTCAACCAATTAGGTGAAGAACACATTTTGATCGTCGATCATTTAGGGACTGGAGAAAAGTGGAAGAACCTTCGTGATCTCAGATTCCTGGATTTCGAAACCAAGGAAAACTTTATTTGTAAAGCTGAAAAGGGATTGTTCGGCAATGATGTTTCGGCTGTATTTCATTTGGGCGCGTGTAGTTCAACAACCGAAAAGGATGCGGACTATCTAATTCAAAATAATTACGAATATTCTCGAAGACTTGCAACAATATACGCCGAGAAACCACGAACCCGTTTTATTTACGCCTCCAGCGCGGCCACTTATGGCTCCGGCGCCCAAGGATATTCGGACAAACCGGAGCCAGGATCTTATTTGCAACCGCTCAACATGTATGGCTACTCAAAGCACCTGTTTGATTGTTGGGCCCATAAAACGGGGTTCCTAAAAAGGTCCGTGGGACTCAAGTATTTTAATGTCTTCGGGCCAAATGAATATCACAAAGGTCCCATGCGAAGTGTGGCAATCAGGGCTTATGGCCAGGCAAAACGCAGTGGAATCATCAGTCTCTTCAAATCTTATCTACCCAATTACGCGGACGGCGAACAGCGCCGTGACTTCATCTACGTAAAGGACGCCGTAAAGGTCACACTGTTTTTCCTAGGAAGACCTGAAGCAAATGGATTGTTCAATGTGGGAACCGGGGAAGCGAATACTTTTAACAGATTAGCTAGTAGTGTTCTTTCAGCGCTCAAAATCCCTAACCATATAGAGTACGTCGACATGCCATCCGGTTTAGACAAACGATATCAATATTACACTTGCGCTGAATTGGAGAAATTAAAAAGCGTTGGTTATCAGGGAAAATTCTACAATCTAGAAGAAGCAGTACAGGATTACATTTTAAACTATCTTGAAAAAGAGCCTGACTGTGAAATGCTAGAAACTTGATAGAAGACTAATTCACAGGTTCATTATTCTCCGTCTCCGGCTTTGGTGAGGATCAAACCTGCCAAAGGTGGCAGCGTCAGTTCCAGAAATTGTTCATAGCCATGATACCGGCCCTGTTTGGCAACTATAAAACCGGCGTTACCGACGTTTCCTCCGCCATAATATTCAGAATCAGAATTGAGTATTTCTTTATATGATGTCATTTCAGGCACTCCGACACGGTAACCTTCACGCACAACAGGTGTGAAGTTCAAAAGACAAATCACATATTCGTCCTGGCTTCTCCGAATGTATGTCAAGACACTGTTCATATTGTCATTACAGTCTATCCAAGAAAAGCCTTCCGGCCTACAGTCCCATTCCCACAAAGCTTTATTTGAAGTATAAACTGCTCCTAAATCTTGCACAAACTTTGAAATCTGGCGATGAGAATCATAGTTGAGCAATTGTCGTTCCAGACTGGAATCGTGACTCCATTCATTCCATGAGCCTAATTCAGATCCCGCCATCATCAATTTTTTCCCGGGGTGAGTATACATGTATGCGAACAGCAAACGCAGATTAGCAAATTTTTGCCAGTCGTCGCCCGGCATTTTTCTGAGAAGTGAACCTTTCCCATAAACGACCTCATCATGTGATAAAGGCAACACAAAGTTTTCACTGTACGCGTACATCATGGAAAATGTTAGCTCATTATGATGAAAACTGCGGTGTATAGGATCTTTAGAAAAATAATCCAGGGTATCGTGCATCCAACCCATGTCCCACTTGAAGCCGAATCCGAGTCCTCCCAAATATGTCGGAGTGGTTACTCCCGTCCACGCTGTGGACTCTTCCGCGACGGTAAAACAGCCTGGAAAATTCGCATATACTATCGAGTTGAATTCTTTAATAAACTCAATACCCTGAAGGTTTTCGTTACCTCCGTAGATGTTGGGGACCCATTCTCCTTCTGGCCTGCTGTAATTTAAATAGAGCATTGAAGCGACTGCGTCGACTCGCAAGCCGTCAATATGATATTTGTCGAGCCAGAAAAGCGCGTTACTAACCAGAAAGTTCCGGACTTCGTTTCGACCATAATTGAAAATAAGAGTTCCCCAATCTTTGTGCTCTCCTTGTTTGGGATCATCGTGTTCATACAGCGCTGTCCCATCAAACAATCGTAAGCTATAGTCATCTTTTGGGAAATGAGCCGGAACCCAATCAAGTATAACTCCAATATCGTTACGATGCAGTGTGTCTACGAAGAATTTGAAATCGTCAGGGTCCCCAAATCTGCTGGTCGGAGAGTAGTACCCTGTAACCTGATAACCCCAGGAAGGGTCATACGGGTGTTCCATAATCGGCATGAGTTCAACATACGTGAATCCGTGTTTTTTCAGATGTGCGATCAGGGGTGCTGCACACTCCCGATAACTGGCCCACCGGTTTCCGTCTTCTTCCATTCGAAGCCACGACCCCAGATGCGCCTCATAAATATTAATGGGTGAAGAGAAATGATCAGTCCGGTCCCGTTTCCCAATCCATTCTCTGTCACCCCATTCATACCTGTCTATGTCCCAGATCCTGGATGCGGAGCCTGGTCTGAGTTCCATGGCAAATGCGAAGGGATCGGTTTTGATTCTTATTTCATCGGAGTTAGATTTGATTTCGTATTTGTACAAGCTCCCCTGATCGAGACCCGGCACAAAAAGTTCCCATGTTCCCGATTCTCCCATACTTCGCATCGGAAACAGTCTTCCATCCCAATTGTTGAAGTCCCCGATTACACTAACTCGCTTAGCATTAGGGGCCCATACGGCGAATGAGACACCTTTTACACCGTTGAGATAGCGAGAATGCGCGCCCATTTTTTCATAAAGATTATAATGTTTACCTTCACCCATGAAATATAAATCTTGATCGCCAAGGGTTGGCATAAAACGATATGGTGGATCAATCGTCCAGGAGGCCCCATCTCCGAAAACAAACCTAACGAGATAGTCTAATGGTAAAAATCTTTTTGGGAGCCACGTCCAAAAAAAACCAGCTATATCCGTCTCTCTCAAGGAGATAATTTCGTCCCCAATTATCAACTCTGCTGAACTTGCTTCAGGATGGAAAAATCGGAAGATCAACGCGTCTTGACCATCTATTTTTGCTGGATGCGCCCCCAAAACACTGTGAGGATCAGAATGTTCGATGAGCAAAATTCGCTGAATGTCCTCAGCGGTGATGCCGGTCAAAAGTTCTTTGGAAAGCATGACGGCCTCTGAAATGATTGTTATTTGACATCTCTGGTCTAATTGGAATAATCGCGTTCAAACGAATCAGTCCAACTATGCGGGCACAAGAGATCACTGCGCCCCATTCGGTAAAGGAATGTTCTCGGGTTTTACATAGAGTATCCTGTGGCAGTTAGGACAATAAATGAATTCCTGCTGTCTCAGTACTCTTAAACCAAGTTGCGGAGGAATCGCTATATGGCAACCATCACAGGAACCATTTACCATTTCCGCTATGGCGTTGCCCCTTAATTTTCTTACCATCGTGTAACGTTTGAAATATTCTTTCGTAACGTTCTCGGCCAGTTCCTGCTGTTCCACTTTGAGAGACTCCAATGCCTTTGTAGCGTCAAAAAGGATTCCCTCTGATTCAGCTTTTCTGTCCACCATTTTCTTTTCGCAATCAGCATAATCGGCCTTTTTTCTCTCCAGGATCTTTTTTAACTGTTCAAGTCGATTCATCAACTCCAGCACGTCTTCTTCGATTTCCCCCGCGACCTTTTTGCCGAGTTTTATTTCTCGGGAAAGAGCCTCATGTTCCTTAAGGTTTTTGATACTCAATAGTCTGCGTTCAGATCGTTTGATTTTTTCTTGCTCCACGCTCAATTCAGATTCCTTTTTCTGAAGTTCCGTTTCAGCAGCGAGCAAACTTTCCTCGGTTTCAGATATTTCATGTCTCAAGGAAACCAGGTTTCTTGCCATTTCTTGCAGTTCCCTGGGCAACTGTTCCAGAATGGTCTCATGCTGATCTACTTGAACGTCTATGTCCTGAAGTCGCATAAGCAATTGCAACTGTTCTTTCAATTGATCATTCCTCCTAGTCTTTCAAAGCATATATCAGTGAATGGATTTTCTTCTTCTTTATAAGGATAAAGATCGATGTTCCAACCCAATTTGGAAATTTCATCTCGAAATTTGTCTTGCATTAATTTAATCGCGAATTTTTCCAATCCAAAATGTCCAGCATCTATCAAGGAAATTCGCGAAGCTAGGGCTTCAACTGCACCGTGGTAGCGGATATCCCCTGTTATCATAACATCGGCCTCAGACAGGATTGCGTGTTCAAGATATGCCATCCCACTCCCAGATACCAGAAATACCGAATTTACCACTTTACTCAAAGGACCAACGATTCGCACTGAGTCCAGGACCAGCCTTTGACAAACAAGTTGGGCCAGTTCCGATACAGCTTGTGGTTTAAGCAGTTTTCCAAATCTGGCGGATGGAGCATTGGCAGGAGTTTGGGCTTCCGCAAGGCCTAGGAGCTGGGCAAGAAAGTCATTCAAGCCCCCTTGAGCCGCATCAAGATTAGTGTGAAGACTAATAATATCCACATTGGCCTTAACGGCTGCAATAATGACTCTCCCCTTTAATTCAGATGTGACGACTTTTTTGATCGGATTTAAAAGCAAAGGGTGGTGGGTAACAAGCAGGTCACATTTGTTTTCCGCAGCGAAACCGATTGCATTGACAGATGGATCCAGGCTGAAGGCAATAGCCGTTATGTTTCTTGAAAGGTCGCCTATCTGAACGCCACTATTGTCCCACGGTTCCGTGTTACCAAAAGGAAACAGCCTGTCAGCTAACTCCAGAATATGTGAAAGTGTTGGAACCATTAGACGAATCCAACCAGGCATCCGGTGTGAACAAAAATCATAAGCAACTGTTCAATTTCGGAAAAAGTTTTGGAACAGCCCAACTTATCCGATAGCGATTACTGTCCATAAAGCACATCAACAAGCATGCTCCTATAAAAACATCACGGGGAGCCTTGTTGGGCTCCCCGTGGGAAATGACTCTACGATATATGCGCAACATATAAGTTTCATCTAAGACTTCCGGTAAATGGTGGGCCCACCTGGATTCGAACCAGGGACCAACCGGTTATGAGCCGGGAGCTCTACCAGCTGAGCTATGGGCCCCCTACCATATGGCAAATAATAATTATATAATTACTCTTAAAATTAGTCAACAAGATGGGAAACATTTTTGTGAAGTAAGTCCGATTGTATCGCGTCAACAGCCGTTCGTCAATATCCCCACCAACGCCGTGAATCCTGGTAGTTGGGCCATTGATTATTTACGCTGCGGCGATATTGATCCTGGCCTGAAGCTTCAGAATACGGCATCACGGTTTCCCTGCCTTCAACTTCTTTTACCTCAGCAACTGTTACCACTACTTTGTCAAGTAAGGCCCTTCTTTTTTTTTGTATGTTTCCGGCATCCTTACGCTTAGCGGATTTGTCCATCTGCAAACAGTGCTGGAGTTCGCCAAAAACCTTGTTTTCCGTATTCAAGAGATTTCGTAATTCCTTTCTCTGCCCCGCTAATAAATCTTCTTTAACCTTCAGCGCCTCAGAGACTTGTGCCGCTATTGTCTTGTGTTCATTAGGATCTACCAAAGGTCTTTTGATGATTTGTTCAATCGGGGTTTGTTCTACTGCGCCAAATCCGTCAACTTTTTCTTTCATCTCGGAATAGAGCTGCTCCCATCGATCTTTCAGTTGAGCGCAATCGGAGTCAGGTCCTTGAGCCAACGCAGACATTTCGGCACAAATTAACATTACGCATAAACACACAATACACTTGGATATTTCAACTAATAATTGCAGACG
The DNA here is from genome assembly GCA_021777225.1 of Deltaproteobacteria bacterium. Lineage (GTDB taxonomy): Bacteria > Desulfobacterota > Desulfomonilia > Desulfomonilales > Desulfomonilaceae > CAJBEZ01. Next base: position 33,937 of record JAJYDQ010000021.1, on the reverse strand, counting down.
CCGATTCACAGGAACTCTCTCCTTTCACTCAAACCCTATCAACAACTATCAAGACAATCGAATGAATTGCCACGACATTATATTAAACTATTTTTCGAACTTTTTCTACAAACTTTGCAAGTTTTGATGATGTTTATTAGCTATTGGCTTTGGCTTGTTGATCTTGTTGGACCAAATAGTCAATTAACTTTATCGCCTCGAGAAACCTGTTCCATTATATAAGACATTTTCTCCGAGATTGCGTGGTAAATGCCACCCCTCTCAAAAGAATCCTGCAACAGCTCAACGAATCGGTCAAAAGCTCCATCAGTTTCCAGAATAAATTTAGCGTCCCGAGCTTCTTCCTCTGTAAATTCGCCATTTTCATTCCTGGCGACTTCGTCGAACATGGATAATAACCCTCTTTTATCACCCCAGAAAACGATCACATTTGACATGTATTCGTTTAAAGCGCGCAGTTCGCTCACAAGTTGTTCGCGAGTCATTGATTCATAATCCATTATCTTCCCTCAGCAATTATTAAAATATAACCGGTAATTCACTAATTTCTTTCAAATCTTGTTTATTCAATGAATTAGAAATGCTCTCTTCCCATCGGAAAAACCTACGCGAAAGATTCTCAACCTTTAGAAGCGTATCGGAGATTTCCTCCGCCAACACGCGGTCGTGGTTCTTTTTGGCCTTTGTAAGTTTTTCTTTTAAATAGTTAATCAGTCTACGTGCCTGCTCCGGGCTCTCAAGATAGATGTGAGGATCGTACAGACTACCGGCGCGTTCTTTTGGACTCCATCGGGTCCTCATGTCATTTATATGTTCTCGCAACATTAGAAAATAGTCCTTGAGAAAATTTGAACTCTCTCTATCTAAGATTAGTAAATAAATTTGAGAAAAAAAAGAGAGATTATATTCTAATCATAACTTATAAAGGGCCAAACTTCAAGACGCCGATTCCTCTTCTTGAAAACAGGTCAGTCGATGTGATAGGGTTTCTTTAATATATTTAGAGGATGCATCCATGCGACTCTTAAAAGCTTGTTTATTTTTGTCCGCAATTGGTTTTATCGTTTTGATTGAGGGCCATACCGGATTTACGGACCAGATTTGGACGAAATGTCACATTACCTGCCGATGTCTCCAAGACAATTCTGTTGGAAATTTCTCTTTTGTAATTCCAGTGGACAGATCTCCAGACATTGGTTTCGACGCAGATCTCGCCTGCAAAAGTTACGGAAACAAAATTTGCTCCGACGGGTGCAATGGATTGAAATTTTCATATACTTACCAAGTCACTTCTCCCTAATTTGCGTCCAGGAAGAAATAATTGGTTCTTCGCCCTCTTATTAGTTGACTCCTGATGATATAGGTTTGAAAATCTTAGGTCACGTTTCCTGAAAGCGGAGTTTATGTTTTTGGGGTTCCCCTTCGCCCAAACACTATCAGGACAACCGCCACACTCAGTAGGACCCCACCAATGACAGCCTCAGTCGTCCTGTGCTTTATATAAAGCAAACTCAGCAGAAAAACACACATGGCAACTAAAATCAGAGCGAACCAATCACTAGTAAAAACTTTGGAAATCATGACCATACTATTTTATTGTTGAACCGCCGAGAGCTTATCATGGTACTCTGACCGGTTCATGAATGAAAAATAGAGTAGATAATCCAGCGATTTCAGATTCTGTAAGGCTTCATCCATAGTTTTTCGCGCTTCACTAAGTTTTCCTAATTTTTTGTAACATACGGACCGCTCAGCCATTAACGACGCGTTTGATAATTCATAGTATTTTGAAGCTTCCACGAAATTTTGAGTTTTGGCGTAAAGATTTCCCAATTCAAGAAGTGATTTGATCTCATTTTTCGTATCCCCAGACTCTCTAGCTGACCAAAGGGCACGATAATAGTCGAGGACTGGGGTGACTTCCAACCCCAAGCTTTGGGCCAAAATCTTTGTCTTGGCTTTGTCAGATTCGCGCAAGGTTTTTGAAAGTGTCCCTGCCCAGGTTAAATCTTCCAGGGCTTCAACCTTTTTGCCAAGTTTTTCATGAACCATTCCGCGCAATTCCAAGGCCCTGGATCTTCCGTCATTGATCCCCAGCTTTTCCCTAAAAGCAAGAGAGACATTTATCGCTTCGAGGGCCTTTTTATAGTCACCTAATTCAGAAAAATTTCTGGATAAGTTTTCCAGAACGGGGATCATTTTCGCTTCATCTCTTTGTCTTCTAAGCCTTTTAAGTTCATTAATGTCACTGTTAATTGAGTTGGTAGGGGACTTTACAACTTTTTTGGCGACTGTCCGCTCAATTTCTCGACGTTTTACTGTTTCAGCTATCATCGGTTTCATCGCGTCGGGATGTATAGCAGCGGTAGGCGCTATCACTCTATTTTTAGCCTCGTCTTTTTGTTGGGATTGTTTAATAGATACATAATTGTTCGGCTTGGGTTTGTCGTTAATTATAAATCCTGGAGTGCTCGGTCTAGAAATCGATTTCATATTAAACACTGATTTAACTTGCCCAAAGTTCAATTTAGTTTCATGAGCTTTGGAATTTCGGGTTGATTCCGGAGCGTCCTGGGTCTTCGCTTGACTGGATTGAGCCGTAACAAGTTTGGAGGTAGAGCCTTTAGGAATGATCTTGTCTGATTGTAGTTTCGTCTGGGCACTGTTACTCTGGACTGGAGTGTTCTTTCGTTTCTCAAAAGCTCCGCTTTCCATGTCCTGTATAGCCCTGGTTAAAGTTGAACGACCGGCAGTGTTGGTCAGGTCCTGGGCTTGTGTAAACAGTGTTTTTGCCTTTTCAGTAGATGATTCAAGCCCTCTTAATCTGGCTAGCTCAATCAGGGCCAAAATCCTTTCTCCAGTAGCTTTTGCTGCAGAAGAAATTTTCAGGGAGCTATCAAGAGATTCTTCCGCTTTCAGATAATCTCCACGGCGAATATAAATTTTCCCAATTTCAAGGAGCGCCCATGCGACAGCCCGATAATTCTTGTTTCTTCTTTCAAGCTGACGAATGTCCTCAAACCTGACCATGGCTTTGTAATCATCAGATTTTCCGACAAAATCGTGAGCCTGACGGAGGATCTCGGCGGAAGCGGGAGCAAGTTGGCCAATGATTTTGTTCCTCATTTGCTTGCTGTAAGCCTCGAGATCCTCAGGGAGGTCCGTGTGAGCGGGCTTTGACGAACTTTGTTTGACAATTTGTTCGATGTAATCAGGTCGCCTGTTCGCCAGCACGACCTCTCTAGCTCGTTTGGCCGGGGAAATCGTCGATTTTGCGGGAAGCTTGGGGGTTGTTTTTGGGGATTTTTCAGATCGTATACCAGATTCTTTGTGAATTCCTGGAAGTGAAGATCCGTGGGCATTTGAATCCAAAGCGGCAATTTTCTTTTCGACCAAGGCTATTATTTCAGGTTCCTTGATTACACCAAGAGCAACCTGATACATCTTTAGCGCTTTGTCCCTATCCCCTAAATGCTCAAGTGACTGTCCCATGAACAGGAACGATCGGGGATCCACCGGATGTAATGAAACAGCGTTGTTGAATTCTTTTATAGCGGAACGATAATCTCCTTTAGCAGCTTTGGCTATGCCAATATTTGTAAAAATTTTACCTTCCAGTCCGCCATATTTAAGCGCTTCTTTAAAATCCACCAAAGCCTCATCATAATGTCCCTGCTCGAGATAAACCACTCCGCGATTGTTCAAGGCGTTAGTATAATGCGGATTAAGCTCAAGACTCTTGTTGTAGTCACCAAGAGCTTTTTCGAGATCACCTAATCTTTTATACGCGACCCCTCTATCGTTATAATATTTGTATTCAGCGGGGTTTATTTCTACAGCCTTGGTGAAATGCTGTAATGCTTCTCTGACATTTCCCTTTTTCATGGCTATCAGACCAGCGTTATATTGTTGGTGATCGGCGATTTCCGCTGCGCTAATTCCAGGGCCAATCAACGCAAAAGCGAGGGTCAACAAAATCAGTATCCGAAATGGCTTCATCTGACGTTCCCCTCGGGGCTTAATGACCTTTTGTACAAATCAGAAATAAACGTTTCATGACAATTCCCTTCAAGCAAAGAGAACTTTGCCTTTAGCGCCAGGTTGTCCACATCATCATCCCAAAAAGCCGCCGCGCTGCATTAGAAATTATTGTGTTTTGTTGTCGGTTAAACCAAACTGGCTTAAGACGTCTCTGATATAAACCGTAACTTCATCTATTATTTGTGGATACTTTTTTGCGAAAGTAGCCTTTTCAATGGCAGATGACATGCTTTGATCCTGCTTTGATTCGTTGTCCATTTTCGATATTGGATTTCCGGCAGAATCATATTTCTCGTAACCTACCGCCATGACCACGCTTACACCAAGGAAGGTGATCAAGATTATAATTCCGCAGATCTTGCCAAAAGATCTCATGTTAATCCTCCAACCTTTTAGTCAACAGGTATTACTCAATATTATTATTATATCATAACTTATTGAAAATGGGAATGCTTATAGAGATTGAACATAAAGACCAGGTGTTGTCAGATCCACTTCTTCACCTTCCTAAAGGCTCAAAAGACTTCATTTAGTACGCATTTCGTGCGAGATGCCCGCACATGCCATGCACCCCTCCACCAGGCGGCATCGATGACGAACAAATATATACGCCTTTTACCGGAGTTGAATAGGCCGGGTCCGTACTTGTGATGTTCCAGTTTTTTCCTATAAGCTCTGGAAAACTTGTGGCCCGCCATTCTGGCAAGTTGTGCGGGAGTTACATTGAGCAAAATCGCCCTTGTTTTTGGAAGATCATCGATTGATGAGATGGTCGTTTCCAGTTGTATGATTCCTCTCATAGATTCGAAAAAAGAAACCAAAGCAGTCTCTATCTCCTGAGAACCTCCTTCGGCGATCGGCCTCCGCCTGCATGTCGCAAAGTGGGCAACATCAAACCAAACAAAGCGCTTGACCAGCAATCCTGAGATTTATTTCAAGTTCAAAGGTTGAAACGCGCCACCAGGCGCCGGGCTTTCTTGTTTATTTTTCTTCCTGCCATATTTACCAGTAAAACCGGCATGCTGGATAAAAGAGCTGGAGTATTTTTGAGTGTGAACAATTCCACTGAAAACAGTTTTCTTACTAGAGAGACTAGTTGCTTGGGCGTGTAAAATTTCCTCGTTATTTCCCGGCTCACTCGTTTAAGTCCCTGACGCCCGAATCCCTCCAAATATACAATCTTGTCATCTCCCACATAATATCCTGGAGTGGATTCTACCAACTCTCTTAGAGGTGAATATCTATCCACGCGAAGTTTTTGATAAGTTATCGAGTCAAGACCAAGTTCTTTGGCAAACCCCGGGATGAGAAGCATTTCCTGTTCCGACTCGGTGATGTTCCCGTAGATAAAATAGCCGTGATAATAAAATGGGTGTTTTCTAAACTCTTCAAAGGCAAGACGTAGTTTACTGGTGTCGAAGCCTTTATTAAGCTGTTCCAGTATGCGATCACTCGGAGACTCGATCCCTAGTAGAAAAACCTTTATGCCTGCCTTGGCCGCAGCCTCCAGCACATCAGGCCGTTCAAATATTTCGATACGAGCTTGAACCAGAAATCTCTTTTTATTGCCCTTTGCAATCAATCTGTTGCAAATTTCTTTTGCTCGGTTAGGGTTCACGAAAAAATTCTCGTCAGCTATAAGAATGATTCCTGCTTTGATTTGGTCAAGTTCGTCCATCACAGCGTCTATTGGACGTACTGAGTATCGACGTTTCTGGGTCCATGGATTGAGACTGAATGTGCAGAATTTGCAATTATAAGGACAGCCCCTGGATGTCAGGATCATGTCAAAAGATTCGACCGGAAGCGAATAGCCGCCCAAATTCATGTTGTATTCCTGACTTCTGAGGCTACGATCAGGGCAAACATAATTTTCTATCTCACCTAATGGTCTGTTAGGATTATGAAAAACTTGTGAGCCTTTTCTATATGATATACCAAAAATGTCACACAACGGCGCTCCCTTAGCAATCTCGGCGATAGTCTCTTCACCCTCACCCCGCACAAGGATATCTACGCCTGGACACGATTGAAGAACTTCTTCAACACTGTCAGTAGCCTGTTGTCCACCAACTACCGTAGTGACGTGTGAAGGAAGCTTATTTATGAGATCACAAACCTCACGGAAATTATATTCCCAGTTAACGCTCACGCATAACAGGTCAACCTTTTCCTCTATGAACCTTTTCAGTTTTTTGAGGTCTCTCAATGGCCCGGAAAGTCGGAGATCGACAAAGGTTAGTTCTTCCACATATGGTTTCAAAGCCGCCATTATGTACTCAAGACCAATAGGTGGAAAAATCGCTAACCCAAGCGACCCAGCGTGGCTGTCTCGATAATACGGATGAATACACAGCGCATGTTTATAAATGCTGTTCAATAATTTATTCCCTTCATATAAATTGGGTCTTGATCAAGCGATGTTTTCCTTAAAGATCAAAACCGCACAGGGCTTCCGTTTATAAGTCAAATCTAATTTGATTGATACATTGGGAAAAAGCCAGATGCGTTAAATAAGTCCAGTCTGTTAAATGTATTAAAATTAATATCAAATTCCTATTATCGTGGGTTCCACGACATTTTTACTTATCATATTATACACTTTCTGCGGAATTTTTGTTGGAATGTTGCAGGAAGGGCCACAGATCCTTTGATGCTTTTTCAGAGACCGTTTTGTCCAGACTGTTCTTACGCTCTGGTAGGTTTAATATACATTCTAGTACTTTTTTGTAGTTTCGTCACTTTTACCTTCGCATAGTCTTCATTGCCAATATTCATTAAAATCCAGTCTATTTAAGCAAATATCGACTATGTAATTGTATGGCGCCAAACATGCAATGGCTTTGTTTTTGAGGATTCTAGAATCAGCTAAACGTCAAGCGGGTCTCGATAAAAGTGGCGCCGAGATCGATCTTTCCTGTGTCTGTCATTGGCGGAGACAATACAGTGTAGTTTGTCTTGGATGTGCCAGGAAAGAAAATATCGCCCCCTGGCCTATGTCTTGAATTTTCAAACTAGTGAGGAAAAGAAACATGGAAAAATCAACTTTTTACAGACCGAACTTTTGGGTATCTGTCTTAGCTTTGTCTCTTTCGACATTGATTTTCTTGAACCCAACAAAAACATGGGCCGAGGGAGAGGTCAAAGTCGGAATTTTACATAGCCTTACCGGAACAATGGCAATTTCAGAAACATCCCTAAAAGATGTGGTCTTAATGGCCATCGATGAAATAAACGCTAAAGGAGGCGTTCTTGGCAAAAAAGTCGTGCCCGTTGTCGTTGATCCAGCCTCAAATTGGGATCTCTTCGCGGAAAAGGCCAAAGAATTACTCCTGAAAGACAAGGTTGCCGTAGTTTTCGGTTGTTGGACTTCGGTTAGCCGCAAATCCGTACTGCCTGTTTTCGAAGCCAATAAAGGGTTGCTATTCTATCCTGTTCAGTACGAGGGCGAAGAACAGAGCCCCGATATATTTTATACCGGGGCCACCCCAAACCAACAGCTTATTCCGGCTGCGGAATATCTCATGAGCCCTGAAGGCGGTTCAAAAAAGAAATTTTACCTCTTGGGCACCGATTACGTATTTCCGCGCACTGCCAACAAGATACTTAAAGCCTTTTTGCTGGCCAAGGGCGTTCCTAAACAAAACATCGTGGAGGAATATACTCCATTCGGACATGCTGACTATCAGACAATTGTTGGGAAAATTAAGAAATTTTCAGAAGCTGGAGACGCTTGTGTCCTTTCAACCATTAACGGTGATTCAAATGTGCCTTTCTACAAAGAATTCGCAAATCAAAAGCTTACTGCCGATAAGTGCCCCATTATGGCCTTTTCCGTGGCGGAAGACGAACTCCGTTCCATGGAGACTGAATTTCTCTCAGGCCATCTTGCAGCGTGGAACTATTTCCAGAGTATAAACACACCCGAGAACAAAAAATTCGTCAAAGACTTTAAGGACTTTTGCAAGAAAAACAATCTTCCCGGTGGGGACAAGAGAGTCACCGACGACCCTATTGAAGCCGCCTATTTTGGTGTCTACGTATGGAAAAAGGCCGCAGAGAAATGCAAATCCTTTGACCCTGCCAAAGTCACTGAAGCCGTCTTGGGAATGAAATTCGACGCTCCTGGTGGTCCCAAACAAATGGATGAAAAGAATCATCACACATATAAGCCCGTTCTCATCGGAGAAATACGCCCTGACGGCCAATTCGACATCATCTGGCAAACAAAGGGACTTGTTAAACCCGAAGCATTTAGTAGCTATTTGAAAAAATAGGCTTGGCTCAACAGGATCAAGGGATGGGGCGTAATGAAATGCCCCATCTTTAACCGAACAATTTGGGATGGATAGGTCGTCATGTTTCTCGTGAATAAAAATTCCACGGTCTTTTCACTCGTAATTCTTTTGTGTTTATTAAGCAGTATAACTTCGTACGCAATGACGGAATCTGTGCGTAAAGCGCTCATAAATCTTGGGGATTCCGATAAAAACATTCGTCAACAGTCTTACGGGACTTTGATGAAAGAGGGTGACGCGACCATCATACCTATTCTGGAAGCGTTTATCTCCGGGCTTTTAGAGAACCGATCCGGCCTGCTTGTAATTTATGGGCCAAGAGTTCAAGTCGAAAAAGGCAGGAGAGAATATCCCTTATTGGACGTATTTACAGGCAAACCTGTCCTGGATCCCACCGGTAGGCCTATTTACACCGAAAATCTTTCGTCTTCCATGATACGTGCGAACCGGACTGAACGTGTAACCGTTTTGGATTTAATAAAGATACTATCGCTTTCTCATTTTGACACGGAAAAAAGAATCGCCGCCATAGTGGCTGCCGGTGACAGATCAGACGCCACATTGGCGCCAATCTTACAAAAACAGTTGCAGGCCAACCCTGAAAAGAGGATTTCAGACGCTCTTGCCGAATCTCTTGCTGCAATACGGATCACTCATGGTTCTAAATCCGAAAAACTTCAGGCCGCGCGATTTTTAGGTGAAACCGGCAGCGCTAGGGGGGCTTTACCGCTTCGCCACGCTTTGGCAGATAAAACTGATGATGATCCGGAGATAATGATAGCTGTCCAAGACGCTCTGACTAAAATAGATCGTTATCAAAAGTTAATAGGATTTATTCAGGACCTATTTTCCGGATTATCTTTGGGTTCCATTCTGGTTCTTATGGCCCTTGGACTGGCCGTGATCTTCGGACTAATGGGGGTCATAAATATGGCGCACGGCGAATTCATGATGCTGGGGGCCTTTACCGCCTATGTGGTTTCCGAGATTTTCAAAAGGTACCTTCCTCCTGGAATATTTGACTATTATTTTTTGTGCGCCGTTCCAGCCGCATTCCTAATAAGCGCCTTAGCAGGGCTATTCTGCGAATGGGCGCTTATAAGGCACCTGTACGGTCGCCCGCTAGAAACCCTGTTGGCGACATGGGGTTTAAGCCTGGTTCTAATACAGTCTGTAAGGGTTCTTTTTGGAGACACTCTCTCACTAACTCCTCCAGAATGGTTGAATGGTAGTTGGGAAGTTTCTACAGACCTGGTGTTTCCTATTAACCGCCTGTTTATCATTATCTTTTGCGCCCTATGTACTCTCCTTTTTTATATGATTGTTCAAAAGACTAAACTAGGCTTGCTCTTACGTTCCACTGTGCAAGATCGCGAAACATCGTCAAGTTTAGGGGTCCCGACACGGAGAGTGGATGGATTGACATTTGCGCTGGGGACGGGCCTGGCAGGATTAGCAGGGTGCGTCATTCCGCTTTATGACAAGATTAACCCTAGCATGGGACAGGGCTACGTTGTTGACAGCTTTATGGTAGTCGTCCTGGGAGGACTTGGAAAATTGGCGGGTGTTATCATCGGCGGAGTGGGCCTTGGTTTCCTCACCAAATTTATCGAGCCTTTTCTCCAGGCAGTTTACGGAAAAGCCCTGGTTTTAGGTATGATAATTGTTTTTCTTCAATGGCGGCCGGCTGGCCTATTCCCCTCCAAAGGTCGTCTGGTGGATGAATAGGTCTAAAAAATGAAGAACCAGGAACTAATGACATTTGACGGAACAGAGTTGTTGAGGGTCTTCAGGAAAAAAACCGCTCTCGGTGTATTGGCCTTTTTCTTTGTCGTCATACCCTTTCTCGGCTGGTTTGGCTTGGTAGACGTGACAAATATCAACAAGCTGGGACGATATCTATGTTTTGCCGTCGTAGCGCTAGGAATCGATTTGTTGTGGGGATATACAGGCTTGTTAAGCCTTTGTCAGGCTTTGTTTTTCTGTCTTGGCGGCTATGCGATGGCTATGCATTTAAGTTTACCTGAAGGTGGTGGTAACGTTCGCCCAGAATACCATAATATTCCGCAGTTCTTTTTCTTCAATAATGTAGATACGTTGCCAGGCTGGTGGACGCATTTTTCCTCTCTATCCTTTGCTTTGGTTATGGCAATTCTGATTCCGGCAATTATTGCCTCCGTTTTTGGATTTACCGTGTTCAGAAGTCGAGTCAAAGGTGTCTATTTCTCTATCATAACCCAAGCTGTCGCATGGGGCGCATTTCTGTTATTTTGCAGGAATGAAATGCTCTTAGGCGGCACAAATGGATTGACCAATTTCAATCCCGCATTCAATAGAGACCTTGGCTGGGTCCTGTTTTTCTATCTAATTACTGTTTCTATGCTTGTCCTGCTATTCTTTGGGGCGAAATACATTTCTGGCAGTCGACTGGGGCGTTTGCTGGTAGCGGTGAGAGACAAGGAGATGTTGCTCAATTTTATGGCCTATCGCCCACAGTCTATTAAGTTGTTCGCTTTCGCCACAGCGGCGATTTTTGCCGCTACCGGAGGCGTTCTTTACGTGCCTCAAAATGGTATCATTACACCAAATATTATGAGGGTTGAAGATTCAATCTGGATGATCATATGGGTGGCATTAGGCGGACGTGGTCGTCTATGGGGGGCAATGGCCGGGGCTCTCTTGGTAAATTACGCATATTCAATAACAACGTCGGACATGCCAAAGACATGGCCGTTCATTGAGGGGGGCATGTTCATGGCTGTTGTGCTGTTCTTCCCTAGTGGTCTGGTTGGGCTCTGGGACAGATTTGAACAAAATGTAGCTTCAGGGGCTCGCGTCTCAGGGATTTTTTCGGCTATGGTGGTTGGATTGACGGCCCTTCTGTTTGACAAGTCTAGCTGGGGGCTCTACGTTCCATACCATCTGACGGCGTTGATCGCATGTGTAACGATGTCGATCCTCGTAATCCGAAGTCTGAACCCTTCAGGGATTGTGTTGGCGGCAATAACTTTTTTCTTCGGCATAGAAGCCCTAGGCCTTATGCCGGAGGCCATGCGAATCACATGGATGGGGATGCCTCTGAAGTACTACATATTGTTCATTGTACTTGCTGGTGCAGGAGTCTTAAGTCGCATAAACGTTTTCCGGCATGCCGGGGGGAAATATTATGAGCCAGTCACTGAACATTAGCAGTATCGTTCCCATAGATAAGATCAGCTCCTATCAGGTGTATTTGAAGGACGCGGTAGTAGTTTTTGACGGTTTCAAGGCGCTGGATATTGAAGAGTTAGGAGTATATTATAACGAACTGCGTGTTATTATCGGACCGAACGGCGCAGGAAAAACAACCCTATGCGACGTCATCAGCGGGAAAACCCCTCTTACGTCCGGAAGGGTTTACGTCGGGGGTCTTGATATCATCCAGGCCGGTGATGTGGAAATTGCCGGCATGGGTGTAGGGAGGAAGTTTCAAACCCCCACAGTTTTCGACAGTCTTACCGTCTGGGAAAACATGGACCTCGCCCTGCCACGAGCAAAGTCTGTATTTTCAAATCTCTGGCTAAAAGAAACCAATAGAGAAAAGGAACGAATAACATCTATTCTTGAGAGGGTAAGTCTTGCCGATGAAATTAACGTTCAGGCACGGTATTTGAGTCACGGCAAACGACAGTGGCTTGCCCTCAGTATGTTGATACTCGCTGAACCCAAACTGTTACTGGTGGATGAACCGGCCGCAGGCCTTACGGATAGAGAAACTGAAATAACTGCTGAGCTGCTCCTTGAGTTGAAGGGACAACACACCATCATAGTCATAGAACATGATATGGAATTTGTCCGGAGACTAAATTCCTACGTTACTGTAATGAATGAAGGAAGGCTCCTTGCGGAGGGAAAGCTCGACGAATTGAGACAAAACGACGAAGTCGTCAAAGCATACCTTGGAAGATCATAGTAATGCTAAGAATTGAAAACCTCTCTTTTGCATACGGCGAAATCAAGACCCTACACCAGGTGAACATGTTGATGGAACCCAAGCAGATCACCTGTGTCATGGGGCGAAACGGTGTAGGAAAAACAACGCTCATGAAAAACATAATGGGCACACTTCAGACAAATTCGGGTAAAATATGGCTTACTGGTAGGGACGTAACTCATTTTCCCGCCAATAGAAGGGCAAAGGCAGGGTTAGCTTTGGTTCCACAAGGCCGTCACATTTTTCCAAAGCTGACAGTCGAGGAAAACCTGCGTGTTGGCTTGGAAGCTCGGGAAGATCGAAAGAGGAACATTCCTGATGAAGTTTATAATCTCTTCCCCATATTAAAGACAATGTCCAGACGTTGCGGTGGTGACCTCTCTGGAGGGCAGCAGCAACAGCTTGCCATAGCTCGAGCTTTGGTCGGTGAACCAAAAGTTATATTGCTGGACGAACCTACCGAAGGGATTCAACCGAATATTATTGAGAAAATCGGTGATGTTCTCCGAACTCTAGTTTCAGAAAAGGATGTGGCGGTAGTTATTGTAGAGCAGTTCCTAGATTTCGTTAAGGAATTCGGAAACAGGTTCTACATTATGAATCGCGGTACGGTTGTAGCCGATGGAATCACCGAAGAATTGACTGAAAACCTGGTTACAAAACATCTTCAGGTATAGGCGAATATCAAGTTTTCGAATTAGCGTGTTTTTTGACCAGGGCTTGGCTTGCGTCCAAAATAACTTCTATTACTTTCGCAACGCCTCTGCGATCCTTCATGCAAGTAAGTATTGTTTCCCCAGCGCCTCGCATTTTGGCCGCGTCGGCTATCATGATATCCAGGTCGGCGCCCACCATTTCAGCCAGGTCGATTTTGTTAATAACCAAAAGGTCGGACTGTGTTATCCCCGGTCCACCTTTTCGTGGGATCTTATCCCCACCGGAAACGTCAATTACGTAAATTGAAAAATCAACCAATTCTCGGCTGAAATGAGCGGCGAGATTGTCTCCTCCACTTTCAAGGAATAATATGTCAATCTTGCCTTTGAATTTCGACATAAGCTCTTCAAGGGCAAACAGGTTCATGCTGATGTCATCACGTATGGCGGCGTGAGGACAACCACCGGTCTCCACAGCGATAATTCTGTCGTGTTCAACAGCATTGCTCCGAATCAGAAATTCAGCGTCCTCTCTTGTAAAAATGTCGTTGGTCACAACACCGATACTATATTCATCACGCATTTCTTTGCACAGGGAATGTAATAACGCTGTTTTTCCACTTCCGACAGGGCCACCTATCCCAACCGTGAATGCTCGATCTGAAAAGTTTCTCGTAGATAACATCTGTCCCTGCAGATGAAATTGACCAGGCGAAGGGAACCGCTCATGGGAATGTCTCATTCCACCGTGGTGATGAGTATTAGTTTCATGGACATTAGGACCTGCTCCAAGTCCGTTGCGATGTTCTCCCATTGCACTCTCCTGTTCGGTTCCTCAATTGTCCTAGTTCTGAAACAGGCGGCTATAAAGTCCAGGATGATTCGCCTGGGCGATTTCAAGCGCTAAAGCTATTCTGTAGGCTTCATAGTATTCAAGTTTCTTGACCAAGTTAATTTCTGCACTAACATTACGCAAGACTTCCTGGAGAATTCCCTGAGCCTTATGTGGCCCGAACATTCCGAGCTTTATTGCAGCGCTGATCTGATCACGTAGGGAGATATACGCATAGGCGGATAGGGTTTCCCTGTGGGTAAATCCAATGACTCTACATACGATCCCGAATAACGGAGCATAATGAGTGGACAACTCATTGAGCTGGAACCAACTCACAACATCCACAAAGTCATGTTCTGGGTAAACCATTTTCATAACCTGCAGCAGGACCTTTCCTTGCATAATACTCGCCTTGTGAAGGCATGGAATTGTAATGAATGCGTCCAGCATCTCCATAACAGGGGCCAGGGATTGACGAAATTCTAAAGCGCTGTTGTATCCGCTATTAACGAATGGCATTTCGCTACGGGATATTTGGGTCAAAACATTGAACATATATTTTCTGAAATCCGCCACATCTCTGATGCGTCCAAGTTTGGCCATGCTCTCAAGGCCGTAAGAGAAGGCGAAGCTTCCCGACGGAAAAGCTGAATCCGTGACTTGGAACAAGCGTATATCCGGTAAGTATGACTCTTGTTGATTCATGACCCAAAGGCCCTGTTTACAAAATCCAAACAATCAAATCCAGTTCGACAACACACTAAAACAGATGATACATTTGCGTTAGCGGTAATTCAGACGCCGGTTCGCAACGAAGATGGACGCCGTCGGCAAAAACTTTATATGACTCGGGATCTACAACGATCTCCGGGCAAATATCATTCAGAATCAGGTCCTTTTTCCCTATATTTCGACAATTTGTAACCCCCACTATATTCTTTACAAGGTCGTACCGTTCTTTTACATAATTCATCGCTGCTCTGGATACGAAGGCAAGCGAGTTGTTTTTTGCGGTCGAACCAAAGGCCCCGAACATAGGTCTGGAGAAGTACGGCTGCGGAGTTGGAATGGACGCGTTCGGGTCCCCCATCTGAGCCTCGACGATGACACCGCCCTTGACTACCATTTCGGGCTTTACCCCAAAAAATTCCGGCTTCCACAGAACCAAATCCGCGAGTTTCCCTTTTTCAACAGAACCCACATGGTTCGATATCCCGTTAGCGATAGCAGGATTGATTGTGTATTTGGCAATGTAACGTCTTACCCTGAAATTGTCGTTTCTCCCCGTGTCTTCTTTAAGCGCGCCGCGTTGAATCTTCATTTTATGGGCAGTCTGCCACGTGCGGCAAATAACTTCGCCAATGCGTCCCATCGCCTGGGAATCCGAAGACATCATGGATATGGCGCCCAAATCGTGCAATATATCTTCCGCTGCAATGGTTTCACCACGAATACGGCTTTCGGCAAAAGCAATATCTTCAGGTATATTCTGGTCCAGGTGATGACACACCAACAACATGTCCAAATGTTCATCAAGCGTATTAATTGTGAATGGGCGTGTAGGATTTGTGGAACTCGGCAGTACATTGGGCTCACCACACAACCTGATAATGTCAGGAGCGTGTCCACCACCCGCTCCTTCAGTATGAAATGTGTGTATGGTTCTATTTTTGAACGCAGCCATTGTATGTTCCACAAAACCTGATTCATTCAAAGTATCTGTGTGGATTGCGACCTGAATGTCATATTTGTCGGCGACAATTAGACTGGCGTCAATAACAGCAGGGGTCGTTCCCCAATCTTCATGAAGTTTTAGACCCATCGCGCCAGCTTCAATCTGTTCGATGAGTCCCGCAGTCCGGGAGGAATTTCCCTTTCCCATGAAGCCGAAGTTAAGAGGGAAAGCGTCTGTCGACCTCAGCATCATTTTAATATGGTTACTACCTGGAGTACAAGTGGTAGCGTTCGTTCCAGTGGCAGGTCCTGTTCCGCCCCCAATCATGGTCGTCAGGCCTGACGCCAACGCTTCATGAATCTGTTGGGGACAGATAAAATGGACATGGCTATCAATTCCGCCCGCAGTCAATATAAGTCCTTCGCCTGCTATGGCTTCCGTAGTGACCCCTACAATTAAGTCGGGGTCAACACCGGACATTATATGAGGATTCCCGGCTTTGCCGATCCCGGCAATGAGCCCGTTTTTTATACCAACATCCGCCTTGAATATTCCTGAATGATCGATTACGAGCGCATTGGTAATCACCGAGTCTAATGCGTCATTGTCAGATACTCCAGATGCTTGTCCCATTCCGTCACGCAGAACTTTTCCCCCGCCGAATTTACATTCATCTCCATATACGGTGAAATCCTTCTCGACCTCAATAATGAGGTCCGTGTCACCTAGACGCAATCGATCACCCACCGTCGGCCCATAAATCTCGGCATAAGCTGAATGTGACAAACACTTACTCATTGTCTACTCCCAAAAAACCCTTCTCTTTGGCGCTCTTTAGAGCGACAGCCTGATTGGCCTCGGATAATTCTCCAGAAATGAGACCGTGACCTCCATACACTATTCTTTGTCCGGCGATCTCAACCAATTCTACTCTTTTGGATTCCCCCGGCTCAAATCTCACCGCAGCGCCGGATGGTATGTTAAGCCGATAACCATAGGCCTGCTGTCTCTTAAAATCCAAATATGGGTTCACTTCAAAAAATGGATAATGGGAACCAACTTGAATAGGCCGATCCCCTCGGTTTGTAACTTCAATGGTTACTGTTTTGCGGCCTTCATTTAGAATCACATCACCATCTTCAGAAAGGATCTCTCCAGGTCTACGGTGAATCGCTCCGTCTGTCGGCAACATTCCCACCGTTCTAATCAACCCACTCCCATAGAGCGCCAGTGACTCATCGCCATAATCTCTACAAATCGGGCCATGTACGGATACGAGTTTTGTGCCGTCAGGGAACGTGCCCTCGACCTGGACTTCATGAATCATATCCGGCACGTTTCTCATGACATCATTGATTCCAAGAATCTTTTTCCCAAGATCCATCAAATTGGAAACACTGTACGCTTCACGAATAAACTCCAACAATTGTGATGCGATCAACGCGACAGATTCAACATAATTCAATTTCAGCCCACGAGCATATCTTTTCTGGGCGAGAAAACCCGCATTATGCAGAATCAATTTTTCTACTTCTCCTGGTGACAGTCTCATGATGAGCAAACCTATGTTTAGTATTTTCTTTCGGTAGGGTTGAACCCGAGATAATCCGAATGAGAAACAAAATCGTAGATGGTGTTTGTTATTCCTATAAAATCGCTCCTACTATCGGATAAAGCCCTTAGGATGTATCCGTGTCCTCGCACAGGGTGTATAGACACCGGAAACCGACTATCAGTTTTCCCACCACTACGGTCGATTTCCAACGTAAGCAAGCTTTCCAAAGGGCCCCATTTAGGCCCCACCATATAAACATTCAAAAGACATGCCAAACCAGCAAATAGAGCTGGATCGTAATAATTCAATTCATCAGGCGCAAATTCAAACCGATCCATCATCCAAATATGTCCATCCATAAAGACTGTTATTTCATTAACATACTGTGAGAAGGCGAACCGTTCCCCTGTCTCCAATCGTCCGGCAATGACCCATTCGGTTATTAGGAGAGAGCTTTCCGGATGTACATTCCACGTTTGTTTTTGTTTAAGGCTACTACCAGAATGTAGGACTATCGGTTCTGAGTTGAGGACACAAAGCGCATTGTTTTCGAGAAAACCTTCTATCGTCTGAGAACAACCTTTGGTAGGACCTTTGTAAATGTGTAAATTGCCGACCGAACCTATGTGCAACCGCGCGTCTTCCCGACAAATTACCTTGATACCAACGGAGTCACCATCAACCATGCCACCTCCATAATTTGAGACAAAGACGTGACAACTCGACGCGTTCACACGAGGATTGAAAAGGCGAAGAGGAGTTACGCTCCGGGAAGTAATCACTCGAGACATTCCCCCGGATATTCCTACCTCCAGGTAGCTCCATTGTTTTTCAAAACACATAATGAAGGCCGTTCATGTAGTTTCGGCCAAACTTCTTGAAGCAATTTGTGGAAACTAGATTATTCATTTTTACGTATTGCTCGTACTTTTCAACTTTTTAGGCGCGCCCATACGTTATTGATTGCTTCAGTAGAACTTTTGCCAATCAACTCGAGCAATTGGTGAGCAAAAATCGCTTGAGTGATTTTTCGTTAAAAAAGATTGGAGATTATTCATTCGAAGCGGCTCTCACCACGTCGAACGTGGTATTGGTGATATCAACGATCTCTTCAAACGGTATTGGGGACCCGCTTTTAGTTCTGACCGCGTTCAGGAATCTCGTGATCGACTCTTTGTGACCCTTGTCTTGCTTCCACAAAGAAATTTTCCTGAAACCCGGCCAATCAAAACCTGTTAATGATTGAAAGTTGTCCAGTTGGAGTATTCTTCCTTCACAAAATATTTCAATTCTCTCCTTGGGGAAGGTTTTGGCGCCATTGGCGAAGTAGTGAACTGTTCCAAATGAACCATTTTCAAACTTAATCGTGAAAGTCATTTTATCATCCGTGACAAAAACACCAGGAGCTGCCCCGATTTTAGTTGAACAAACCGAAGTCGGCCTTGATCCAGTCAAATAGTACAACAAATCTACAAAGTGGCAGCCTTCTCCAATTATTCGCCCTCCTCCTACCGTCGGATCCTGGGTCCAATCTCCTGATGGGACTTCACCGGCGTTTATGGTCATTATGATTGATATCGGCTGCTTTATTCCTTTTATGAGTTCCTTGATCTTCTGCATATGAGGCGCAAATCTCCTATTGAAACCAATCATGACAATCGGTGGGTTTTCATATTCCTGGGAGGACAGGTAAGTTGCTTCAATTGTATTTACCTGTTCGGGAAAAATTGCGAGAGGCTTTTCAACATAAACGTTTTTCCCCGCCTTTAGCGCCTGACATACCAAATCAGCATGAGTATTATGACGTGTCAAAACAAAGATCGAGTTGATTTCAGGATCTGTGAAAAGACTTGCGGTGTCTGTGGTAGCGTACGCAAAGCCAAATTTTTTGCCCGCGTATGCACCGCTTACACCAGTAGAGGTTGATAATATTTTGAGTTTTGCTCCGGTTGCATTGAGGGCCGGCAAAAATGTTCTCAATCCATAATTCCCAGCGCCTATAACTCCAACAACAGGCTCGACTTGTCCCACATTTTTTGTTGCCTTGCTATCCGGGACCTTTGCTGTCTTCTGAGACAATTTAACGGTTTTCCCAATTAAATCGCTTCTTGAAACTCGGTCAGAATCATAGGTTAACACTATCCCTAGAGACGGTTCTGGTCCCGCTAAAAGTTCGTAAGCGCTCACGGCTTCTTCGAACTTGAACCGATGAGAGATCAAAGGTTGCACAGCGAGCTTCCTGGTCGCCAAAAGTTCAAGCGCCGCCTCGAAATTCCGTTGTTCAGTCCACCTAACAAACCCATAAGGATAATCTGCGCCTCTCTCTTCGTATTCAGGATCGTATCGACCTGGTCCGTATGAACAAGAAACCTGAAAACTCAATTCTTTCTCATAAAACAGTGATCTATCAAGATTAAGGCCTGTTACTCCCACCAATACTATTCGGCCACGTTTCCGGCAGATTTTGGCGGCCTGTCTCACCGGCTCGTCGCTCTGAGTAGAGGCTGTAATTATAACACCATCCACGCCTGAGTCATTTGAGAACGCTGAAGCCGATCTCAATAGGTCCTCTCCGCTGGAGAGGTTTATCGCCTGTATATTAAGGCTTTCAGCCATCGCTATTTTGCCGGGGTCCAGGTCGACGCCTAGGACCCGACAACCATTAGCTTTCAAAATCTGGGCCGATATCAAGCCTATCAAGCCAAGACCCGTAACTACAAAATTTTCACCCAGCGTAGGATTGGCTAGACGGATACCCTGCAGTCCAATAGCTCCCAATACAGTGAACGCCGCATCTTCATCCGAAACTGTTTCTGGAATTTTAGCGCATAGGTTTTTCGGTACCAGAACTATATCAGCGTGCGGTCCATTGGATACAACACGGTCCCCAACCTTGAATGCGTTTACCCCTGTTCCCTTTTCGACGACTATGCCAACATTGCTGTAGCCCATTATTATCGGATGGTCGAGTTTCTCACGAACGGCATCAATAGTTTGAAACAAGCCCTCTTTCTTGATTTTTTCCAGGACCTGCAAAACCTTTTCCGGCTGCCTTCTGGCCTTCTGAAACAAACTTGCCTGGCCCAGTTCCACCACGCTACGTTCTGTCCCAGAGGAAACAAGACTTGCAACAGTTTTTATCAACAAGTGACCCTGCCGGACTTTTGGCGCAGGAACTTCAGCAAGTTCGGCTCGTCCATCTCCCAAATTTTGGAGGACCTGTTTCATGAAATTTCTCCGTCCTTTAATCTCATTGACTTTTCCCCATTGACCCAAGACAAAACCCCCGACCTTGCCAACTTTCAGGTTTACTTGTAAAATGACCCTTCATAATAAACCTTTTGCGAAAGAGTTTATTTACTGCAACTAACTACCATCATCAGGAGGCGCCTGCCATGAAATGGTCCTTTAAGATCGGGGCAATATTCGGGATCCCACTGAATGTTCATATAACATTTATCTTGCTGTTAATACTAATTTATTTTGTCGGTGGCTCCATAATTGGCGCTGGAGGCCTGGCGGGTGTAGTTTTTGTTATTCTTGTTTTTGCCTCAGTTGTTTTTCACGAACTAAGTCATTCTCTAGTTGCGCGACATTTTGGGATCAATGTCGTCGATATCACGCTTCTTCCGATTGGCGGAGTCTCAAGAATGGCTGAGACCCCGGATAAGCCACTTCAAGAACTTCTGATTGCAATAGCTGGTCCGGCGTCAAGCTTTCTTTTAGCGTTCCTTTTGTGGTTTGCCGCAGATTTCTTCGGGTCCGGTGTTACGATTACCGACTTTTCAGTTAAAGGTGGTTTACTCGCAGAATTGACAGCGGTCAACCTTGTCCTTGGTTTATTTAACTTGGTTCCAGCTTTCCCTATGGATGGCGGCCGGGTTTTGAGAAGTGCTCTAGCAATTTACCTGAATCCATACAAGGCCACCAAGATTGCGGTTGGTGTGGGACAGGGGTTCGCAATATTCATGTTTTTTTGGGGTTTCTTTTCCGGTAACATCTTCTTGATTCTAATTGCATTATTTGTGTACCTCGGAGCGGAGGCGGAAGAGCGCCAAATGGGCATTATGGTAGCCCTTGGAGGAGTTACAGCCCAAGCAGCTATGATTAGCGACATCGAAACCTTGACCCCGTTCCAGACGGTTGGAGATGCTGCAGAACATTTTTGCCGTAGCTTTCAGGGAGATTTCCCAGTCCTGGATGGGAGTCGACTGATCGGCCTAGTGACGAGAGAAGCCATCGTTGACACACTTCACAGGAGAGGATCGTCCACTCCAATTTCTGAGGCTATGGTACGGGATTTCCCGACAGCAAACGAGCAAACACCTGTCATAGACATTCTCCAAAAAATGCAGACCAGCGGCACTAAAGCAGTTCCAATAATGAAAGGATCTGAATTACGGGGGCTTATCACACTTGAGCAAATTGGGCGCTATAATATGCTCTGCAGTGGTTATTCCTGTGAATTCCTCGGAACAAGCAAGGCGTAATGGTGTTTCTCAGATTCCGGCTTTAGAAACCTGCTCCCCCGTGAAGGATATAGAGTTGAAGAGTTGCAAAAATTCATATTTGGTGACAGCGGAACAGATGCGTGCTTTTGATTTAGCAGCCATAAATGAATTTGCAATTCCAGGAGTTGTCCTGATGGAAAACGCTGGACGAGCCTCTTTCGAAATTCTTAAGAAGGCGTTAGATGATGATCTAGACGGACTCAATGTTTCGGTTGTGGCCGGGCCAGGTAATAACGGAGGAGACGGGTATGTGATAGCGCGCTATTTAATAAACAGCGGCGCAGACGTGAAAACATTCCTTTTGAGTCCGCGGGAAAAAATTAGAGGAGACGCTAGAGCAAATCTCAATATCCTGGAGAGAATGGGGGCCAGTATATGGCAAATCAATTCTGTCGATGCTCTTGAATCGGTTCAACAAATGTGGTCTGACAGCTCGGTAATTGTTGACGCCATTTTAGGAACGGGCCTTCAGCTTGAAGTCAGATCTCCTTATCGTGAAGCAATTGAGAAGATAAACAGTCTTAAAGCCATAAAAATGTCCGTCGACATACCATCAGGACTGGATTCAGACACTGGGAAAATACTGGGGGTAGCTATCCAGGCTAATTTGACCGCTACTTTTGGTTTCAAGAAGTTGGGCATGGCTTTATATCCAGGACTGGGTTTATGTGGTCAAACCCAAACTATTGATATTGGTATTCCTGAAACCGCTGTTCAAAAATGTACTCCTGATGTGCTCCTGTATGAGAAACCCGATTTAAAACGTTATTTGAGTCTACGTTCTGACCCAACCGCTCACAAGGGGACCTTTGGTAGAGTTCTCGTTGTTGGTGGGTCCTCTGGGAAAACGGGCGCTGTGGCCATGGCCGCTATGGCCGCTTCACGAATGGGGGCCGGGTTAGTTACCGTAGCTGTTCCAGCTTCTCTTAACTCTATCCTGGAAAGTAAGCTTACTGAGGAGATGACAGAGCCCTTATACGATGAATCCGGGCACTTCCTGCCATCCGCTGCGAACCGGGTCCTTGAGCTTGCTCAAGACAAGGACGTGGTAGCTGTCGGGCCAGGTTTGTCTACGGGACCCGGCGCTTTAAAAATTGTGCAGAGCCTGTTGAACCATTATGAAGGCAAACTAATTATCGACGCTGATGGTTTAAATTGCCTCGCTCAGGACTTAAGCTTTTTATCTCGAACCAACGCTGAAGTTGTTTTGACTCCACACCCAGGCGAAATGGCCAGACTGCTTGGTTTTTCATGTTCGCAAGTCCAGCAAAACCGATTCGCAATTGGTAAGGAATTCGCTACAACCCATAAGTGTGGTCTGGTTCTAAAGGGTGCAAGCACAATCACTTTCTTCCCCAGCGGGCAAGCGTTTGTCAATAACACCGGCAATTCGTGGATGGCTTCAGGTGGACAGGGGGATGTATTAACCGGTATTCTTGCGGGGTTGGTTGCGCAACGATTGCCGCTTGAGGCAATAATTCCTTTTGGAGTATGGTTTCACGGATTAGTGGCCGATGGTATTGTAGACAGAGACGGTCCTGGACCTGTTGTCGCGACCGTTATTGTGAGTGAGATCCCGAATTTTCTGCAAAAGGTGATCAAAACTTGTTCCAAAAAGGGAAAAGACTCATACCCTAGATTTTGGAGGAGACTCAACGGTGTCCGTGATCGATAGAAAAAAGCTTATGGAGCGTGTAGGGGATTCCCGTGAATTGCTTAACGAACTTATCGAATTGTTCCTGGAACTAGGGCCTGGGATGTTTAAAGACATACAGGAATCTGTCGAGCAGGGGTCTCCAGATGGTCTCCAAAGGTCCGCCCATAGCCTAAAGGGCGCTGTTGGAAATTTCGCGGCTGAAGACACTTTCGAAGCGTCTTTGATACTCGAAACAATGGGAAGAAATAAGAATTTGACTGGAGCACAAGAAGCATTAAAGGTTTTGCACAAAGAACTTAACCGATTGTTTGACGAACTCACATCAATCAAAACCGAGTTAGTCTCGTCAAAATAGACTTTGATCTAAAAGTTGAACCTTTTCAGGTTTTTCGGGGATTGTCGTCTGATTCGGGCTCGGATGTCACCACCTGCAAATGAGGTTTACCTTCAGTTCTTTTCGGTCGGGCAAAGTTAAGTTTTGCTTTGGCTACCAGGTCAGAGAATTTTTCAAAATCGGCTGGAAGGAGCTTCAAGGTCAGGTGAGCAAGGTTAATATGGACTATGCCTCCGGGGCAAACTGACACCGCTCCAAAATTTTCTTCAGTCGCCAGTATCGTATGATCTTCCATGCCCCGAACCTTTCTGTTGGGTGTTAGCAATATATTATGGTCATCGCTCCGGATTGGCAACAAAAGATTTAATGGAATCTCAAGCTCTCAGAACAACTTCACCGCTTTTTTCTGATATCGCTGCTATTTTGTTGGCCGGTGGCGCATCCAGACGAATGGGTGGAGAAAATAAGGCGTTCATAAAAATTAATGGTAAGACCATAATCCAAACAGAAATAGAGATACTTGAGCCTCTTTTTGAGAGGATAATTGTTGTTAATAACAGTTTTGAACAGTACGCTTTTCTGAAAAAGCCCATGTTCGCCGACATAAAACCTGGCTATGGGCCATTGGGAGGGATTTTCACCGGACTTAACCGTTGCTCAAGGCAATATGGTTTTGTTTTGCCTTGTGACATGCCTTTCTTGAATCAAGAGGTTGTATCTCTCATTTGCCGACGCAGCCCAGGACATGATTTAACTATACCGAGAATCCTTGGCCACCTTGAACCATTGCATGCCGTATATTCAACGCGGTGTATTCCATTTATAGAAAAATTGATGCAAAGAGGCGAGCTGAAAATAGCGAAATTATTCGACGAAGTTGATAAGTTGGAGATAAGGCAGCAAGAACTGTCGGCAATCGACCCTTCTCTCCGGTTCCGTATCAACGTGAACACTCCAACTGATTTGGATAAAGCCATAAAAATGGTTAGGACAAATTCCCCGCCTTTCTGAAAAAATATGTTTCAGAAATCAGTATTCGTAGGGCAAGAACAGTTTTCGATGTTCATTTAGAGCAAATCGGTCGGTCATGCCCGCAATGTAATCGCAAACAATTCTTTCGAGGGATTCATCGCCTTTATCAATCCGTCGCCTGATACCTGGCGGCAATTGAAATGGCCTCTGCACATACTCTTTAAAGAGATCAGACAACAACCGGTCGGCTTTATACTGCATTCTCATGATTTTATAGTGAGTATAAAACTTGTTGTACAGGAAACTATCGAGTTGAGTCTTCCATTCCTGCATTGTATCTGAAAACAAAACGATAGGTCCGCTGGCCGTCATAATTTGTTCGGGTTTTTCGGCCCTGATAGCTGTCAAGAGGTGTTCCGTTCGACCGAGAACATCTCTTATAAAAAAATCTATGAGGAAACGAATACATTGATAGAGGAATGTGTTTTCGTCCAATAATGTGGGTCGTTCCTTAACCAGTTTGGTCACTTCGTTCCATATTCCCAATCCGGCGAGATCATATTCGGTAAAAAAACCTGAGCGTAATCCATCCTCTATGTCATGACAGCTATAGGCTATTTCGTCTGCGATGTTTACAATTTGAGCTTCAAGAGCAGGATTTGGAGATGTGATAAACTCTGAGAGCATTTCCTCCGGGGCCTGGTCATATCTGGTGGTATGCCGGATGATGCCGGAGCGGGTTTCAAACGTCAGGTTCAATCCAGGGAAGTCCGGGTACCTGGTTTCCAGCAAGTCAACAACCCGTAACGATTGACGATTGTGCTCGAAACCCCCAAAATCTTGCATCAGGTGATGCAAAGATTTCTCACCTGCGTGACCAAATGGGGTATGTCCCAGGTCGTGAGCAAGCGCGATCGCGTGGGTCAAATCCTCGTTGGCCCCTATGTATTGAGCGACGCTTCTGGCTATCTGAGCAACTTCCAATGTGTGGGTCAGTCTTGTTCTGTAGTGATCGCCCTCGTAATAGGCAAAAACCTGTGTTTTGTATTCGAGTCGTCGGAAGGCTTTGGAATGAATGATCCTATCCCGGTCTCTTTGAAACGCTGTTCGATAGTTGCACTCAGGTTCAGGCCACTGTCGGCCTGAACTGTTTTGCGAGAGGAACGCATAAGGCGCTAAATAGTCCCGTTCTCTCTTTTCCTGAATATTTCGATCGATTATCACTTGGGCTCTCTTGAAATTGATTCAACTCGAGGGTGAGGAAACCAGGAAAGGTTTCTTTATTGTCCAGTCCCCGCAGGAGGCAATCCTGGGAGAATAACATTTACCAGTGCGGCAAAGAGCGCTACAACAAGAATTGAAACAATCAAAAAAGTAATCAGGTTGGACCTATGGCTCACTTTTACCCCCTTTTTAACTGAAGATTCAACCTCTGCGGGAAAACGGAAGTCTCTGAAAGCGTCTTCAGGTAGAGTCAGTTCACTGGCCTTGACCTGGGTTTTCGTCTTGGGTGCAGTTTTATATTTTGTCAGATCCGTCTCGGTTTCAGCAATTTTAGTTTCCGGCGCTTCCATCTGCTGAAAAAAATCAACCTTTGGATCAATTGAGCTATGAGGCGCCAAAATTATACCCTCACTTCCACACTTGGGGCAGCGAACGTCAATTTGACCATTTACGGGCACACGGTCAGCCTCCACTTTAAGGAGCGTCTGACAATTAAAACATTTGACTACCATTATTATTGGCTACCTACAATTTCTTTCTGATCAAGTTCAGCACTTCACCAGGATCGGGAAAACGTCCTATCTGCTTCTTTGAAAAAATTAGATCGTTCCTGAATTCGACTTCGAAAACTCCTCCACTCGATTTGACGAGTTCGGGTTCGATGCCAAGTTCCCGTGTTAGTTCTTCCGCCAGACCAGCGGCCTTGGGACGATAGTTTCAACTACCACAGAATGTAATCTTACATTTATCCGCCATGATGGAATCTCCTGTATTTGGACCTTTTCATTTTCTATGATTATATAAACGTATACCAGCGATTACAAGACTGTCATTTTTATTACTGGTATTCCAATGATTTAATGCGGATTTTACCCATAGTTTTGAGCACCGATGTCGGGTCATTGTCGCCCGAAGAAGCTAGTTTTAAATGTGTCGCGTCGGAGGGGACTTGCCTCAATGTTGGATCAACTGAAAGCCATCCCTTTACATACGACTCTGCCCACGCGTGGTACGAGAACCCCAGGCTGTCGGCATAGACCAGCCCGGTAACTATGCGAGTAGGGATCCCCACTGAGCGGGCCATAGCAGTATAAAGCTTCGTATGTGATTGGCATTCACCTTCTCCGGATTGAAGAACACCCAAAGCCGAAAAAGATTCTTTCATGTCAGCCTTTATGTTATCAGCAGTCCAGTTCACAAGCTTTATAACATTTTCCAATTCAGGTGAACTGTTGGAGACTATTTTTCGGGCCTGCGCAATTATTTCCCTGTTGTCTGACGGAATAGCCGGAGTTGAAACCAAATATCCGGATAGTTCGTCTTCAGCGATTGATCCCTTTCCTTGGGATTCATCTCTGTTTGACCCGTTTCTAAAACGTTGTAAGTCCTCCACGCGAACCTCTACGTCGAACCCATCCTTGACGTCATTAACGGTCTGCCGATGGTCCTTGGCAATCAGGTCAGACTTGACTCCCTGAAGGCAAGCCTTCAAAAATCTTATTTTGTCTGGATTCAATATCCTTTTGGGTGATTTCACCAAACTGAAATCAAGAATCAGGTCCTTTTGTTGAGCTTTCTTTTCTAAAAAACTTCTGGCGGCTCCCTCGTCCTCAAGTATAGTTATCAAGGAACCATCCAAACCCTTTTCAAGAACTACCAGGCCTTTTCCATTTAGCCAGGAAGTGACACTTGACTGCCCATAATTATTTTTAACTCTCCAAACCGCTCCTGAAGGTCCAGGAGTTCCCTTCACTTTGGAAAGTTCCTGTTCAATTAACTCGATAGACTGTCTTTCAACATTAAATACATTGAAAGAGTATTTTGCCCCATCCTTGAGTCCCTTCAAGGCAGGCATCAAGGAAATTGCGCTCGTATGAAATATTTTGCCGTCAAGTGGGAAATTCTTATCCACTTTCTCATTATCCACATTCATTTTTAGTAGCAGCTTCGATGATTCTACACTGCCTTCAACCTTGAGTTCCTTTTGATTCATTTTAACATTGGAATCAAAGGAGATTAACGAAAGGTCTGGACAGACCGTAATTTTTTCGTTCATTTTTATTTCGTTGGTTTTGCGCATTGCAGTGAGCCGCATCGTCGAATCACTCTCAATAGCGAAATTTTCGCCGGTTGGAGTTATCTTGAAGTGGCTATACCCGATTTTATCCTCCTGAAAATAAAGCCCGTACCACGCTTCCTTGAACGGAAAGTTTGAAAGGGTCCCATAACCATTCGATGGCACGTCGTTGTTGTTAGCAGATGGAGTTACATTCTTGATCAGACATCCACAGTTAATAACTGCAATAAAGAGGCATAATAAATATATAATAAACTTGGTTATAATGTTCACCGGTTAATACCTTATATCAATTATACTAATTACTCCAAAATTACTCAACCGTGTTGTACGGTGTTCTTCATCAGACATTCGAGGGATTTTTATTGACTTTAATATTTGGATCGTCAATTTTAAAAGATTGTATAATGCCTGAACCGGAGCAGCCACGATTTTAACGATGGAGTGGCGGAGGAATAGACATGGATTATAAAGATACCCTAAATCTACCAAAAACCAACTTTCCTATGCGGGCTAACCTTCCCAAGAAAGAACCTCAAACCTTGCAACGTTGGGAGACGGAAAAAATATATGATCAGATTATTGAAGCTGCTCAAGGCAGGCCCAAATATATACTCCACGACGGGCCTCCGTACGCCAATGGTCATATCCACCTTGGAACGGCGCTTAATAAAATCCTCAAGGACATAATAATAAAGTCCAAATTCATGGCTGGCTACGATTCAAACTATGTCCCTGGATGGGATTGTCATGGCTTACCGATTGAACATCAAGTCGACAAGGAGTTAGGCAAATCTAAAGCTCAAATGACAGAGGTTCAGGTTCGCCAAAAGTGCCGAGACTATGCCACTAAGTTCATAGATATTCAACGCAAGGAATTTCAGCGACTAGGAGTTTTCGGAGAATGGCAAGACCCTTATTTGACCATGAACTATGGCTATCAGGCAACTATAGTAAGGGAATTGGGGCGTTTCTTTGATTCAGGAGCGGTATACAGGGGCAAGAAACCCGTCTACTGGTGTTCGTCGTGTGTAACCGCGCTGGCCGAGGCGGAAGTTGAATATGCGGATACTACGACCCCTGCTATTTATGTCCGATTTGCGGCGGCGGATGATTTCTCTTCCAGAATTCCTGCACTAAAAGGCGAACAAGTTTACGTGGTCATATGGACCACAACACCATGGACGATACCTGCCAACCTCGCCATCGCGGCCCACCCTAGGGAACAATACGCGGCTGTTAAGGTTGGCAATGAAGTCTATATTCTCGCACAGCGACTGGTACCAATCAACATGGAGGTCTTCGGTAAAGACCAATTTCAAGTTTTGGCGGAATTCTCGGGAAAAGAACTCGAGGGCTTGAAGTGCGCGCACCCTCTTTATGACAGAACTTCTCAATTGATTTTAGCGGACTTCGTTACATTGGACACCGGTACAGGACTAGTGCACATTGCGCCAGGACACGGACAGGAGGATTACGAAGTAGGTCGATCGTACAACATTGACGTCTATGCTCCAGTAGATGATCGCGGACGATTCACGGATGAGGTTGGGTTTTTCTCAGGACAATTCGTTTTCAGCGCAAACAGGGCCATTATAGAGAAACTCGACGAAACAGGGGCCCTTATGGCGTCGGAAGAAATAAATCACAGCTATCCTCACTGTTGGCGATGCAAAAAACCGGTAATTTTTAGGGCCACCCATCAGTGGTTTATTTCAATGGATATTACAGGTTTAAGGGATTCCGCTCTCAAGGCTATCGACACAGTTGGCTGGATTCCTAAATGGGGCCGGGACAGAATCTATGGAATGATACAGCACAGACCTGATTGGTGCATATCGCGCCAGAGGAGCTGGGGTGTACCGATTACAGCCATGAGGTGCGCGGACTGTGACTCTGTTGTCGCTCCAGGAGAATTGTTCGAAAAGACCGCCAGGCTGTTTGAGAAACGGGGCGCCGATGTGTGGTTCGAGTTGGACGCACAAGACCTAAAGACCGAGGGGCTAAGGTGTCCTAATTGTGGAAGCTCCTCTCTTGTAAAGGAAACAGACATCCTCGATGTATGGTTCGATTCGGGCGTTAGCTGGGCAGCGGTACTAGAAAAAAGGCCATCGCTTGAATACCCCTGCCAGATGTACCTCGAAGGCAGCGACCAGCATAGAGGGTGGTTTCACAGCGCCATGCTAACCTCAGTAGGAACGAGGGGGCAAGCGCCATACAGAAATGTTTTGACTCATGGATTCGTGGTTGATGGACAAGGGAAAAAGATGTCCAAGTCACTTGGAAATGTAATTCAGCCATCTCAAATTATTGACAGGTACGGCGCGGACATCCTCAGGTTGTGGGTATCTGCAGATGATTACCGCGACGACATAAGAATTTCTCCCGAAATACTGGATAGGCTTTCAGAAGCTTATCGCAGGATCCGAAACACTTGTCGTTTTCTTTTGGGCAACCTGGAGGGTTTCAAACCATGTGACCAGTGTCCACCAGCCGAAATGATCGTGCTGGACAGATTTGCGCTGGACAGACTCAACAGCGTCATCGACAGAGTTAAAAAGGCTTATGAAGACTTTGACTTTCATGTCGTGTTTCACACACTTTACAATTATTGTACTGTAGATCTGTCATCGTTATACCTGGACATCCTGAAAGACCGGCTATACGTGGAACATATTCAGGGTCCACTTAGAAGATCGGCCCAGACAGCCCTCCATCACATACTGTCGGCACTAATCAGGCTGATGGCCCCGATCCTGGCATTCACAGCTGAAGAAGTTTGGTCGGAGTTTGTGGCCGGCCCCCAAAAAGCAGCGAGTGTTCATCTGCTGTTATTTCCGGAAAACATTGCAGGGGTCGACTTCAGTAACGAAGAAAGAGCTTTCTGGGCCAAGATGTTGGCGTTAAGACAGGAGGCTTCAAAGATTCTGGAAGAGGCTAGATCTGAAAAAATTATCGGCTCATCTCTTGAAGCCAAGCTTGAAATAGTTGGCCCCCACGATTTCATTGCTCAAATTGGAGAGATGGAGGACCCGGAAGGATTTTTCATTGTCTCACAACTTGAACTCATTGCGGAGGAAACATCCGAAGTAGACCAAAGTGACCAGAATCCATTACAGGGAGTAAGCGTTAAAGTAGCCCGAGCAGAAGGCGCAAAATGTCCGCGCTGCTGGATTTGGAGCACTAACATCGGAACCGATCCAGAATTTCCGGAAGTCTGCCCGAGATGCGCTGGAGTACTCTCCGATATAGGTTAAATTCACGGCGTTGGGTTCCCTGAACATAAGAGATAATGAACCAATACAAAAAGCAAACTTTTATAATATTTGGAATTATCGCTGGTCTTGTTATTATCGCCGACCAGCTTACAAAGTATTGGGTTTCAGATAATATTACTTTTAATGGATCTGAAACCATAATACCCGGGTTTCTTAATTTGGCGCATGTCACGAATTCAGGCGCGGCTTTCGGAGTATTTTCCAGCCATGGCGACGTGTTGAGCCGTTATGTCCTCTCTGGGATTTCATTAACTGCTCTTGTTGTCATAATCTGGATAGTCATTTTACAAAGGTTGGATCAATATTCCATAATTGGGTTCGCCTTGTTTTTTGGGGGGGCGGCAGGAAATTTTGTGGATAGAGTTATGTTTGGCCAAGTTACTGACTTCATAGATGTTCATATAGGGAACCTACACTGGCCGGCTTTTAATGTTGCGGATTCGGCCTTGACAGTAGGCGCTATAATCTTTTGCATCAGGCTTATTTTCCCTGGACGGGTGGAAACCTGAAACACGGTGTATCAGAAGAAACATTTATTCTCTCGGTAAGAGTAACTCCGAATTCCTCTACGAACACAGTTTCAGTGGGGCCGGGAGATAAAATCTTTATCAGACTTACGAGCCCTCCAGTCGATGGTGAGGCAAACAAGGCGCTGATTAAATTCGTCGCCAAAAAGCTCAAGATCCGCCAATCGGATGTTTCCATTGCACGAGGCGAACGCTCAAGAGACAAGACACTTCTAATCAGGGGCGTATCTCGCGATTTAGCTGAGCAATATCTATTGGGTTAACTAGCTAAAATCTCGGCAATAGTTAGACTTTGGGTCCTTTTCCCGTATTTCTTTATGGTTTCGATTTCCATTACCGCCAGCAATCGGTAAAAAGGGGTTCTATCAATTTTGAGTTCCGGGTTGGATGCAAGAAAGACTGTCTCGAAGCGGGGACAGCCTGGACCGGATATCCTTGTTTGGTCGGGTTTCTCGATGAAATGAGGAATTCCCGCTAGTCTGCATATCATCGGTCGATGTTCGTAGATGACGCACCGTCCGCCAAAATTGGCGGCGCAAATGGAATTGCGGTAATCGGATCCGAAAGGATTGCTCTGTTTAAATCTGACTATTTGGAGGCTTCGATTTTTAATTTTAAATTTAATGGCTTGATCTAAAGTTAGAAGGCCTTGCTTCATGTAAGACATTTCGACCGATGTATAAATGATTAGGTCAACTGTGCAACACTTGGTTCCATCACATCCGTCGCAATTGAAATCGGATAGGTTGGACGCCGCGCTGTACGTGGCGTCCATTTCTTGGTAAAGCTTTTTTAGACGGGGAGCGAAATCAGTCCCGGGGAAACAGTCATAATTATCTCCGGAATTCATTTCTTGCGCCTAATGTTCTTTGTTCAATGAAACAATTGTTTCGATCAAGGAAGCATTCCAACATTATTCCTGCCAGCTTATCGCCTCTTCTGGACAGGTATCGATGGCTTCTTGAATCTCGTCTTCAGAACACGCGCTCTGATCAACCACGTAAGCCTTATCGGTATCATCGCTCACAGCAAAACAGTCCTCTGCTATCGCCGCACAAGTTCCGCAACCACTGCAAGCCTCTTGATCAACAACTAAAGTCCTTGCCATTTTTCCTCCTTTGTCTGTCAGGACATAATTTGATAGGTGTGGAATATTCAATAACAGACCTTTACATGTACGCGTTTTTTCAGTCAACGTTATTATGAACGAAATATTTGCAGATCATATAATTTGTTGCGCTCCCCACTGAGAAAAGACGCCACCGCCTTTTAGTATATACGTAAAATAAACAGTTATATTTGAAGTTTAAATGTAGCTATGACTGTATAACATGAGATATATTGAATAACTCTTTTTGACGTTACGCGACCTTAAAGTAGCCGCAGTTTCGCTAAAACACAGCGGCAAAGCACTCTGAAAAATGTTTTGAATGTAATATTTTCTTGACACTTGACGTTTTAGGGTCGTATAGAACCATCATTGATTTTAGTAACATAAATTTATGATCATCTCGAGGGAGGCGTGGAAATGACAAAAGCTGAATTCGTGGACAAACTTGCAGAGAAGGGCCAAACAACCAAAAAGCACGCATCTGAAGCTATAGATCTTGTTTTCTCGACTATAGCCGACGCGTTGGTGGCAGGCCAAGAGATCTCCGTGCCTGGCTTCGGCAAATTCTCAATTGTTGTGAGAAAGGCGCGCTCCGGCATCAATCCTAGAACCAAAGAAAAAATCAAGATCAAAGAGGCTAAAGCCCCAAAATTTTCGCCGGCAAAGGCACTTAAAGAATCCATTAAGTAATTGTCCTTTGGTTGAACTACTGTGGGTTCTCAAAATTCGAGACAACGCCATTGCAAGTTAACTTTCACGCAGTGACAAATTTATAGTTGTTGGTGGTGAGTTACGCCGACCATTTTCTATTTTTAACTCAGTTTTATTTGCGCCTACGGGCGCTTTTAATTTTAGGGTCGGTCAATTCGCGCGGCTGAAAAACTTTGCGGAAAGTGTTAAGTTAAGAAAAGCAATTAAGTTTTTTGTAGAGGGTTTTGAGGAGAAAGAATGTTTGTTTTAGGAAACCTTGTTTACGCTTTGGCTCATGTTGTTGATATACTTTTGTCGATTTACATGTGGATCGTGATCGTGTCCGCCTTGATTTCTTGGGTCAATCCTGATCCATACAATCCCATTGTAAGGTTTCTATATGGGATTACCGAGCCGTTATTCAGCTTTGTGCGGCGTCATCTTCCTATACCGCAAATGGGAATAGACTTTTCCCCTCTTATTGTTCTTCTGGCAATAGTTTTTCTTCAACAATTTTTGGTTA
>JAJYDQ010000020.1 GCA_021777225.1 Deltaproteobacteria bacterium | reverse complement strand
ACTACGCTACCTCTTACAAATCGGCCCATGCAGCGTCTTCCTCCGGGTTAACCAACTCCCGGTGTAGTACAAGCTCAGATAGAAGCATTCCTTCGACGGTATCGAGCTTTAGGCCGTCTGATTTCTCCAACAATGAGACAAAGTCATAAACAGTGTTCAGTTTCTCAGGCGACAATCCTCGCAATTTCTCCTGAACGTTTTCCATACTAACAGTTTGCATGATCTTGAGTCCTTATATTCCCGCATGATCTAAAAAATTCAAGGGAATGCTCCCATGTCGGTATGTTAGACATTTTCATGAGAATTGGCAATCAGTGATCATTGGCTGGGCCACGGCATAGCCGTGAGGACACGAAAACAAAAACAATACCAAATCAATGTCCCCACGGCATAGAGGGTTTATGGCCATAAACCCCTACGGTGTCATTTCGAACGAAGAGAGAAATCTATTCTATCGGGGGTTACGTACATTACCGACCATAGGGGTAAATAGCAGGTTGGGTAGATTTCTCCTCCCGTTGGTCGTCGAAATGACAACATACAACCATCGGGAATTACGGGCAGGGACGCCCGTTGCCACCGTAAAACAAGATACCGAAATCAGGGTAGACACGCGGGTCTACCCCTACCGTAGGGGCGTACCCATGTGTACGCCCTGTTTTTACATTGTGTTGGATCGCAGGAGCGGCCCAAAGGGGAATGGGGTCAAGAACGATCAAATGTTCCGATATGCGTCTTTTCTATCAGAAACCAGCAATATCGTGATGGCCATCTGCTCAGAATCGACTTCATACAAGATTCTGTAGTTGCCGTTCCGTAAGCGAAACACCCCTTTGGTACCAGAAAGTTTTTTGCAACTTCGTGGATAAGGCTGCACTTGCAGTGTTTGAATGCTTCCCATAATGCGTGGGATTATATTTTCCGGAAGTTTGGAAATCTGTTTCAAAGCCTGCTGTCTATATTTAAGGACATAAGCCGGCAAGCTATTTCATACCCAACGCAGCAAGAACGTCCTCGTGTGATAAAGTGACTTCGTATTCAAGAGATGCAACCGCCTCAATACCTTCAATATAATCCAGCCGATCTTCATTATTGGTAAGAGCGTCGAATTCAGCCTGCAGAACCGGGTCATCGAAATGTCGTTCGATCAAAGGAGCTTTTTCCCGTCCGGTTTTTGTCAATGATTGTTTTGCTATCATAGGCATAACGCAACTCCTATGGTAGGAATTATAGCGATGTTCTGGTTGGTGGTCAACACTACGGGCAGGGACGCCCGGCGCCACGACCCAATACGCCGGCACGGAGGCACGGCGCTACTACGAGTCATTTCGAACGAAGAGAGAAATCCATGTCTCCGCAATTTATGAACATAACCGACCATAGCGGTAAATAGCGGGTTGGTAAGATTTCTCGTCGCAAGGCTCTGTCGAAATGACAGCAGCCTACCCACGGCGTAGTCTCTTGTAACGGGCTATGCCGCAAAACTCAGAATTTCGACTTCCGCACGGTTCTTTACGGCTTCCTGCGCCATAGAAAGGACTTGCTTAGTAGTATTTTCATCCAGATAGTATTCCCCACAATTTTCACAAATCTCAGCAGGCACGCCCTTGATGATTACCGTAGTATCTCCTCTTTGCAGGGTCACAGTTACCATTCCGGAGCTTGTTGATCCATGTTTACACAATTGACATTCTAGGTGGCTCATGAGGTCCTCCTTGTCTTAAAGCCCTTCTCCCAAAGGTTGGGATCAGGATCGTAAGCTGTAATAATATAACATGAACTGGATTTTGTTTCTACGGCCACCACTACATGCAAGGGGCGTCCATGGACAAAACCTAGCATAAGGCAACTTGGGAAGGGCTCATCATCCGGGTAATCAGCAATTACTTCTCCGAGACGAATAACTTCGGTAACCTCATCGTGTCTAATACCTCTGTCGAACATTCTCTTTACAGCGTGACCGCTAAACCAGATATGATTACAGTTCACAGGTGGAGAATCCTATTTATGATCTCGAACGAAGAGAGAAATCTATTTTGTTGGGGGATACGCATTGCCGACCATGCAGGTAAACAGCGGCCTGGGAAGATTTCTCCTCCCGTTGGTCGTCGAAATGACATTGTTTGCCCGCAATTGGCTTGAGATGACATGATGACACAATGCAAACATACGGGCAGGGATGCCCGTCGCCACCAAGAGCAAACTCACAATCCAATCTCTCCATGGCGCAGAGGGTTTATGGCCATAAACCCCTATCGGTGCGAATGTTGGACCCCAGGAACGGCCCAAAGGGGAATGGGTTTGGCGCCGTCACATTCCAGTAAATTCGGTATCCCGAATCCTTAACCGTCCTGGTTCCGCAGTAACTATTGCGCCTCTTTGCAGTTGCTCCGCATAAAGGCTTAAGACCTTGAGACAAACCGCAGCCTGATCTGTACTTTTAAAATCAACGAGTCGAATTATCCCAGCATGGGGATGACCGTAAACAACAGCCAATTCTCCGAAATCCTTATCCAGCGTCACAAGGATTCTACCCTCAGTATAGGCTCGTTCCAGAATCTCTTCATCTCCAGGATCTTCTGTCCATTCGCCGGCCCAAACTACATCATGACCGGCAGATCGAAGCCGTTGTGAAGCGGGGCCCCAAACACACGTGTCGAGAAGCAACTTCATACGCCAGTGTCCGAAAACATGGGCTCAACCCGTTCATGCCCAACGATCCTTCGGGCGTACAATAGACACGCCAGCACGTCTTCACGCTCCAACCATGGATATCCTTCAAGGATGGATTCAATTGTGTCACCTGCGGCCAGCATACCCAAGACATGTTCAACAGCAAGTCTTCGACCTCGTATTATTGGCTTTCCCCCAAATATTTTCGGGTTAATTGTTATTCTGTTCAGAGAATTGGTGTCAGACATGTCAGAAACCTCTTTTCGTGGTCAGTATACCACGCACAGGGTGTTTGAATCCAGGATTGTCGGTTTCTTCGGTGAGCCGAGTTCCCATACCACCTGCGAGGATAACAGTTTTCAATGGGGGCTCCTGAGCGTCATGACGAGCAAAGAGAGAAAATCATGTTACCGCAATTTATGAACATTGCCGACCATAGAGGGAATAAGTGGGTTGGATAGATCTCTCCCAAGGGTCGAGATGACAGCCGCACAAGCGCCATCGAAATGACAACATACAACCATCGGGAATATACGGGTCAGGAACTCCCCGCCCGTCACTACCGAATGTTTATTCTATTCCATGATGTCATCCTGCGGAGCAAGCCGGGGCCTGTGGCCTTTTAAGCTTGTGTTGATATTCAACCGAATTGTCCAGACGTCTGAATCCGGAATATCGATATCCGGCGATAAAACCATATTTGCGAGGCGCCTCCATTGGATTAAGTTCCCGGATAATGTCATTTCGAACGAAGAGAGAAATCTATTCCAAACAGCCTACCCACGGCACAGCCATCGGCTCATGAATGTTGGACCGCGGGAGCGGCCCAAAGGGGAATGGGTTCAAAACCGTATTGTTCGACCATTGTTCGACCCATAATAGGGTTTATGGCCATAAACCCCTACCGTAGGCGCCCTTTCAGGGCTGAGGCGATGTTCTCTCAAGAGTGATCCATATTTGCCCAGTATTATGTCTTTTCGTCCTGATCATGTGATAGCTATCTTCAGGATGCCCTTTTGTACTTTGTTGCGCCTTTGGGGTCTCTAACTAAAGGATACGGCTTCATCAACGCTTCAGCGGGTAACCCCAGTAATTCCGATAAGTTTCGGATCATGGGTACTGTCATCGCACGCCTTCGATTCAATATTTCCGAAACTCGAGCCCTGGATCCGATACACGGCTCGAGGTCCTTGCGCCTCAGGCCGAGTTCATCCATTCGAACAGTTATGGCGATGACTGGGTCAGGGTAATCTATCGGAAAGTTTCGACGTTCATAAGCTTCTATCAAATCCACGAGGATGTCCAGTTCATCGGATTCCGGAGTATCTTGGGGGGCGTTCCAAAGCTCCTTCGCCCGTAATAGGGAAGACCTGTAGCTTGCCTCATTCCTTATTGGTGTTATAAACATCCTTGGATCTCCAGTAGAAGCGACCGGTTCGTAGGATCATATGACTGCTGCGTCAATCTGATCATATTCCGAATGAGTGCCCACAAAATGTATGAAGAGCCTTTGTCCGGCATAATCCATACCTGCAATCAGCCTATATTTGTTACCCTTTATGTTAAAGACCAGTCTATTGTTATTAAGAAAACTCACTGATGGATATCGTCGTTTCACATCCGCCGGGACCCGCCAGTTAGCATGAGACACAACAGCGTGCCACGTCATCAAAGGTTCTCTAGCGTCGCCATGACCAGCTTCCCAGAATGAACGTAGCGTGCTCTTTGCGATGATTCTCACTTATTTCATATTAGCACGATCCCATATTGGGATCAATAGCTAGGGTATGATCCGTTTGTCATTTCGAACGCAGGGAGAAATCTATTCTATCGCTGGTTACGAACATTGCTGACCATACAGGTAAATAGCTGCTGGGAAAGATTTCTCGTCGCAAGGCTCGCTCGAGATGACATGATGACACAATCCAAATATACGGGTAAGGACGCCCGTCGCCACCGTGGTTGCAATCAACGGTAGGAATAACAGCGTCACAATCGCTCATAGACATTTTTTCTATTTCCCACATCTTGAATTCTAACTACTCGATCTTTGAAATCAACTTGATAAATTATTCTGTAATTCCCCGAGCGAACCCTAAATGATGACATCGGCACGGAAAACTTTTTACAACCTCTGGGCAGTGGATCCCCACGAAGTACATCAATTTTAACCAAGGCTTTGATGGCATCGGATCTCGGAATGGACTGGAGTTGTTTTTGAGCCGTCTTTTCGATTATGACTCTAAACGGTAATTCATGTTCATTCAATTTCCAGCAAGGCCTTCATTTCCTCAAGCGTTATCGTTTCTTCAGGTTCTGGACGGGTGAAGGCTTTAAAAGCTACTAAATAATCCAATCTATCTTCCGGGTCGGTTAATGCGTCGAATTCCGCCTGGAAAGCAGGATCTTCAAAAATATGAGCCGGTAACTTAACGTTTTCGGTCTTTTCTGTTCTTATTGTGGCTGCTCCTGTTTTCATCACAAGCTCCAAGGGGCTTCTTATTGTCTCGAACCAGTTTGAGTATATCTATTGGAGCCGATTATTGCAACTTCCAGGGTTCTACCTGTAGGCAATCCAAATATACGGGTAGGTACCTCTGGCCACCAGGAAGAAAACAAAATACAAATGCAAGAAACCAAATGCAAACAACCACAGCCCCCACGGCATAGCCATGGGCTCAGCGAGTGTTGGACCGCAGGAGCGGCCCAAAGGGGAATAATTTCAAATCCTATGACCCATAGCGTTGCTATGGGCTATTTATGTGTAACCCCTGACGGGGTTAATGGGATGTTCTCTCAGGAGTGATCATATTTGCCCCTCTTGATGGGGCGCCGTTCATGAGCCCACGGCTATGCCGTGGGAATTGTACGGCGCGATGGCTTGCCTCGAGGGTATTCCAGTTGTTCGTTCAAATGGCAAAGGATGCGTCTCGTGATTGGGATTATTTTTCTAGCAACTCAGCACGATGGGATTCTAGCCAACTGTTAACATCTTGCCCAAGCTGTTCAGCTAAAGCAATCATCTCCCCGGCTTCCTGATCCGACACCATTCCGGCTCGATCATAGCCACTAATATTCCTTTTTTTTCGAAAAACATCGAACCTGCGCACAACGGAAGAGTCCGCTCCTATAGTGAAGGCGAGGCTCTGAATAACCCTGTAATGATGGGCGTCTCTTGAAGCCCTGTATCCACAGGCTGCCAATGCGGCTGTAGCGGCCTGCAGCGCGGCATTGTAGGCGATATTGAGACGCCAGTCAGCGCTGAGCCCTTCCAGCCTGCAATCAGCCATGTCACGTTTGACTATTTCAAGCAATTCGGTGATCTCCGCGGGGCTTGTCTTGTGTTCAAACAACCAGCCGTTTTTTGACCAGTCCTTCAAAGACATCCCCGTCTCCTATCAAAAAAATCTTGGGTTCACCGACAGAGGAAGTGAGAAAATGATTCCCAGAGGAAACTCTTCTAACAAACTCATCCACTGGATACACCGAAGGATTGATCTCTCGTCCGATGGACTCCTGGGCCAACGCAAGAGCGTCAACTACCTCAGAAAAGGTCAAATCCCCAATGACCATAACATCCACGTCACTGTCAGCGTGCTCAGTCCCTCTGGCAAAGGATCCATAGATAAATGCGGTTTCTATGTGGCTCTGGAAGGGCTTCAGAACCTCCCGAAGCACATCGGCCACACCTGTGGTCTTGATCATCAAGGACTTGAGTTCAGCAAAAACAGGCGATTTATGATTGGCTTGATAGTAAACCTGATTACCCTGTTTGCTACGAACAACGATCCCGGAATGAACGAGATTGTCCAG
This sequence comes from Deltaproteobacteria bacterium, assembly GCA_021777225.1. Taxonomy (GTDB): domain Bacteria; phylum Desulfobacterota; class Desulfomonilia; order Desulfomonilales; family Desulfomonilaceae; genus CAJBEZ01. The sequence goes on along the minus strand of JAJYDQ010000020.1, from coordinate 49,736 downwards.
TTCTCGTTGGACTGCTCCCCGGCCCATACCAACGGCTCTTTCTATTTCCCGAAAATACATTGATATGTCACTGTTAAGCAGCAACAGAGAGAGCACCGAAGAGCGAACTCTGCCAAACAGTCTTGAGCTGATGGTGTCAGATAGTGACCTCATAATGGGGTCAATTATACCCTAAATGGGGTCAATTACGCAACCATGCCAGGGCATGTCATTTTGGACGGAATTCAAACCGGGCCTGACGCGGCCCATGGCGACCATTCCCGGGCCTTAAGCCTGGGCTAGATTAATGCGCCCCAGATCCATAGCGTTGCTATGGGCTAATATGTGTAACCCCTGACGGGGTTAATGGGATGTTCTCTTAAGAGTGATCAAATATTCCGATAGGCGTTTCTACGGTGAGCGACGGAAACAATTGAAATAATCTTGTGATCAGTGTCTACCAGATAGATGATTCGATACTGACCCTGTCTGAGTCGGAACATATTTTGTGAACCGGAAATCTTTTTACAGTCTCTAGGGTGAGGCCCCTTTTCCAGGCTCTTAATTTTGACCAGAATTTTTTGGGTTGTCTCGGTTGGTATCGATGCAAGTTCTTTAGATACGCAACGATCGAAATCGACGATATATTTGACTGGGATACTATTCAACGCCCAGCATCGCCTTCATCTCCTCAAACGACACTGTGCCATGGACTTTTATCCGCTCTATGCCTTTAATGCCTTCGATAAAATCCAATCGGTCTTCATTATTGGTAAGGGCGTCAAATTCAGCCTGCAAGACGGGATCATCGAAATGATGTTCGATCAAATTCTTACCCCTACCACTATTCATCGATGATTGTTGAGCTAACATAGGCATCATGTAACTCCTATGGTAGCGATTATAGGGTTTTCATCATAGATGGTCAAGGCCCGTTGGGCCGATCGGGCATTGTAGGGGCACTCCCGTGTGTGCGCCTACTTGTGTTGTGTGTCCAACCATAGTGGTAAATAGCAGGTTGGGTAGATTTCTCCTCCCGTTGGTCGTCGAAATGACAAACAGCCAGCCACTGTTCGACTGCGCCATTCCAAGCTTCGCGCCCGTTGCTTAACCATAAGCAATTGAAATAACAATGTATTGTTGAAATTGGATTGATTTAAAACCTTTGACTAATATCCGCTCACCAGCAATCTAATACCAATTCAGAACAGGGGGTGTATTTGGATACATTACCAACCTGCCTCCAACGCTCAATAACATTTATAATAGTCGTATTCGATGATCATTACGGGCTGCTATACAAATTAAGCAACAGCATTATCTTACTAATTGTTACATGGTGTTGTCAACCTGAAAATGATGGGGCCGGCGCCAATACCAAAATCAGGACAGACACAATTTGAGGGGGGGGTGGAAATCACAAGCATGGAGGCCTTTGCCCACCATGAATTGGATCTTTTTTGTAAGTGTTATTTACGATTTCCAGTTTCGAGCATTCTTAGGCTTTATTGACAGCTATTGTTAAAGCGCATACTACGTTAAATTGACGTCAAGGTTTTGAAGTTGATAATATGATAAATGATCGAGGATCGCCGCTCGGAGGGATTGCGTGGATGCCCGGTAAAAAACTTTATTGGTATATCGCTTCACTGGTAGTTCTTGTAAATTTGATAAGCCTGTTACCACTTGTGCATAGTCCTTATCTTGGAGATGATTCTTGGTGTGAGTCCACACTCCCGGGTTTGCTTCTTCTATCGAAAATGAGTTTGCCTGACCTTTGTTGGAACACTGTAAAAGACTATGTTCACAGCGGACGTTGGTATCCTCTCATGATCTACTATTATCCCGTCTTTTGCTTCCTGAATGAATATCTCTATAAATGCGCTGAAGTGCTGTTTGTGTTGGCGAATATAGGCCTGTTCGCCTATTTTGTTCGGCTCATGACATCTTCGGCCTCCCTTGGATTGATGGCGGCCTTGCTTCCGCCTCTTTTCATTCAGTTTCGTTGCTATCACGATCCGATAATGTCGTACTATTTTTTGATGCAGGTCGAGTTTTCGCTGATATTAACATCTCTAATTCTTCTGACCTTTTATTTACGAAAGTCCAGGGCCATGTTCCTGGCCCTGAGTCTCACGGCATGGACATGCTGTTTACTCGTGTATGAAGCATTCTACGCGTTTTGGATGATGCATGCTGTGGTAGCGTACCTCCATTTTGGAAAAGGCTCTTTGAAAAGGGTGATCAAAATCACTCTTCCGTTCTTTCTGTTGGCAGTCTCGAACATGTTGATCACGCTTTATGTAAGGGCTGAGTTCGCTCCCCGGTATCCAGGAATAAATTTGAACTTTTCGATAAGCGCCTGGTTTCTGGCTTTCCTCAAACAAGCCAGCGCTGCGCTTCCATTGAGCTATTTCATATCCGTTGAGACGTTGAGTTACTGGGCGGAAGTCGCTCGAGCTTATTTCGCTACTGATTTGGTGATCATGTGCATAGCTTGGGCTATTTTGTGGTGTTTAATTTCCGACAATTTTTTGGAGCACTGCGGCAAAAGGTATAAAGATACTTTGAAGACGTTGTTTTTGTTAGGGATTGGGTTCTGGTTGCTACCGGCGCTTCTTGTAACCCTCTCGGCAAAGTACCAACAGGAACTGAAATGGGGCTTGGGATATCTTCCAGTATATGTATCCGGTTTTGGTGTCATGATGCTGGTTTTAGCTCTGATTATGATCATCTACAGAGCTGTTCAGAGATCCTATCCTGGTTTACGCGCCGCTACCATGGTAGGGGTAGCAGCTTTAGGAGTCTTTGTCGCTGGGATCAATTACAATAGCAACAGGATGGTAATTCAAAAATACAACTTCGGCGAACACTATCATCGAAAACTGATCGAAAACGCGCTTCATGGCGATTTAATGAGGTTTGTGCCTGAGGGTTCCTATGTAATATGCGGGGCCCCGGTTAGGAGTTGGGACACCCCTGCCTTTTTTCGAATGCACTCCGGCCTGACACTCCAGGTGGCCCAACTCGCTGGGTTCTCCCCTGATCGAGAACTGGGAAACCTTTCTATCAAAGACGCTTTCTCAAGTTATCTGAAACAGGGGTATCTTGATAGATACGATTTCACAAAATTGAACAATCCTTACAAGTGTTTCGCCGGTTACAAAGCCCAATTCGTTGGGGTTGAGGGGCCGATCCTTCGAAGAGTGATAACTTCAGACCCCGGCGACTTAAGTAGACAGGTGTTTTACTTACGGTACGAGGCGAAATTCGATGGCGCAGGATACGCTGTGCTTGGCAGAGCGACGGACTTGCAGGCGGACAACGAGAAAATATCCGGCATTGTCTCAGACAAACTCTGGGTTTACGTGGCTATTCCCGTCGGGTACCCTTACCGTGAAATATGTTTCAGTGGAACCTGGATTGACCGAAAAACATTGATTCCATGTGGAACGTTACGGTTAACTGAAAAAGACCTTCGAGAAATCTCGTCGGATTCTCACGGAAAGCTTTTTGAATTGCCTATTGCTTTTGATCACAAGCGCGTTGACCCGAAATCCATAACAGCCAATCTGACTGTCACTGACGAAGAGCCTTCCAGATTTTCCAAAGTCATAACGCAGAAAAGCTCTTCATCCGGTGTTCAATGAAAGGGTCTTTTCAGATTTTGCCGGAAGTGACCTTTTATGAGGCTTCAAGTTTTTATGAATTTTGTGCCATTCTTTCTGTCGTTGTGATTCGTTCAGACAATTGGTTCCCTATTGGACCACGCATGCGGCTTTCATGGTTTCTAAATTGAATGGAGACATTGCTCGCAATGTCGTTATTATCCTGGGTGTCTCTTCGATGACAAATTCGATTTCATCTTCGGTGTTGTATCGTGAAAGGGAAAATCGTATCGAACCGTGGACCGCTGTAAAAGGAACACCCATCGCCCTTAAAACATGGGACGGTTCAAGAGACCCAGATGTGCAGGCTGATCCTGAAGATGCGCATATACCCTTCTCGTCCATTTTCATGAGGATCGCTTCGCCTTCCACGAATTCAAAACCTATGTTCAATGTGTTGGGAAGGCGATTTCCAGGGTGTCCATTTACCCTGGCTTGAGATATCCTTTCGAGTAATCCTTGTTGTAGACGGTCTCTCATCTTTTTGACACGAGTGTTCTCTTCTTCAAAATTCTTCATGGCAAGACGGGCTGCTTGACCAAGACCAACGATGCCTGGAACGTTTTCCGTACCGCCTCGCCTACTGAATTCCTGATGCCCCCCGATCATGAATGGGGAAAATCGGGTACCCCTCTTTATATATAATGCGCCTATACCCTTTGGAGCGTGAAGTTTGTGTCCGGACAAAGAGAGGAAACTTATGTCTGTTTTGTTGAGGTTGATCGGTATCTTACCAACAGCCTGAACAGCGTCCGTATGTGTCAAGGCTCCTCTTGCGGCCGCGATTTTTGCTATTTCTTCTACTGGATACATAACCCCGGTTTCGTTGTTGGCCCACATTACAGAAACGATGGCAGTATTGTCGGTAATGACATTTTTAACTTCGTCCATGTCGAGCATACCGAGTTTGTCAACTGACAGCCACCTCACAGTGTACCCCTTGACCCGCGCAAGGTATTTGCAGAGGTTCAAAACGGCAGGATGTTCCACTCTTGTTGTAACAATCTCCCTGCGGTCCGGCATAGTGCTGAGCGCACTAAGGATCGCTGTGGAATCCGACTCTGTACCTCCTGATGTAAACACAATTTCCTGAGGTGACGCTCCAAGGAGCTTTGCCATGTTTTCCCTGGAGTTCACGATTTCCCGGGCTACGCTTCCACCAAAAAAGTGCATGCTCGAAGGATTACCATAGCGCTCGGTAAAAAAAGGTCGTATGGCGTCAAAGACTTCGTCAGCCACGCGCGTTGTCGCATTATTATCCAGGTAAATGGTTTTCATACGTTCACCTCCTGCACGGTGAGATCCGGATGCACCAGTTCGCGAAGCTTGTTTTCGATCCCATTTCTGGTTAGCGCCGAACTTGGGCAGGAAGAACAAAGACCACGGAGCGCAATTTTCACAATATCGCCATCCAGGTCTATAAGTTCCACATCTCCTCCATCTTGCTGTAAACTGGGCCTGATCTCTTTTTCCAGCACTTCCTCAATCTTGGTGATTTTCTGAATATTGGTCATTGATTTACGAGTCTTGGACTCTATTGACTTGATGACACCGGTTTCACCTTTGATCTCTGCGATTATCCTCTCAATCTTGTCGTGGCATAGTCCACACCCTCCACCAGCTTTAGTGTAGTCTGTTACTTCCTGGATGGTTGAAAGATTATTTTCCCGTACAGCCCGGCGAATTTGTTCGTCTGTAACCCCAAAGCATTCACATACCAGCTCGCCTTCAGGTTGTTCTCCGGGGGCGGCTTCGCCTCGATAGCACGCGACAGCGGCTTGAAAGGCGTCTCGTCCCATTACAGAACAGTGCATTTTTTCCTTTGGAAGGCCTCCGAGGTAATCCGCAATATCTTGATTAGTAATTTTTAGGGCCTCTTCGACCGTCTTACCTTTAATCATTTCGGTCAAAGCGCTGCTGGACGCTATCGCGCTTCCACAGCCAAATGTCTGGAAACTCGCATCGACTATTTTCTCGGTCTTTGGATCAATTTTCAAAAAGAGCTTTAAAGCGTCACCGCAAGCGAGTGATCCTACCTCTCCCACAGCGTTGGCGTCAGCCAAGGCTCCTATGTTTCTTGGGTTAAAGAAATGGTCCTTAACCTTGTCCGTGTATTCCCACATTTGAATGCTCCTGAGGCAAAATCAAAAAAATGGTCTTTTCATTTTTTATTATCGCATTTGCAACCTAGCCCTTTCAGTTCAAAGATCTTCTTTGCCTTGTTTTCTTGCAACTGGATAAGGCTGAGCTTCTGTTTTTTGTCCAGGCATTGGAAACAAATTGTTTTTCCATCCGGAGAATCGCAAGAATTAAATATATCAACCCCAAACGCGTCCCTAATCTTTTCTGCGGTCGACTTGTCAGGATGCTTAAGGATTTCGGTTAAATCTGCAACTGCCTTCTCACAACTTGTGGCGATCTCAAGCAACTCGGCATTAACCGATGTATTGATAAAAAAAATTGCAACAGTTAGAAAAAGTAGCCGTTTCATTGTCACCTCCAAAAACATTCAATAAAATTAAATCAACGATATGCGATTAAGCAAGGGCAGTGTAACGTATTAGCGCCTTTTTTTCTTTTCATCATCACCAGGATGGTCCCCTAGAGGCGGTCCAGGGGCACGATCGGGCTTTGCGAACTCGGGTTTCAGATCAGGCCTCCCTATTGGGGCAGGATGTTCCGTCTTTATCTGTTTGTTCTCCTGCTTGACCGCTGGTTGACGGGTTTCCGGCGTACGGCCTGTCCTAATATCGTGCCTCTTAGGATGAATTGGACTACTTTCCCGTTTCCGTTCATTCAATTTCAATGTTGGGGTCGCTTCCAACTGCTTTCCCTTGGAAGGCCCCATTCGCTCATGTTGTTTCGGGATACCCTGCTTTGGGCTCACAGGCGTAGAAATGTTGGGTTTATTAATTCTAGTAAGTGAAGGTTTGGCGTTCTCAGGGGGTGATGAGCCCCTGTCCACAGGCTTGATTTGGATGGCTGGTTTCAATGGGGGTTTTTCGCCTTGATCCCCACGCCGTATCTCGGACCCCACTTTAGGTTTCAAGGGAGCGACGACCGGTGGGACCAATGTCGGCTTCGGGCCCATCCCTAAAGGATTCGGAGTAATTTTTGACGGTGGAACCGTTTCGGAACCGGGCATTGGGCCTACACATCTTCCCTTTTCGCATTGAAGTCCAAGATCTTCACATTTTACACACGTGTCGCCTTTCCTGTTTTCGCATTCGCCACAGGGTCTAAAGACACATCTACCTTCAACACAGCTTCGCCCAAAATCTGCACAAGAAACACATCTCCAGCCATTCCAGACTGAGCATGGCGGACAATCTCGCCTAGGCGAGCATCTTCCTCCAACACAGACCCTTCCAAATTCCTCGCATGGCACACACCTTCTACCATTCCAAATGGCGCATTCAGGACAATTCCTTCTTGCGCATCGGCCTTCAATGCACACCGAGCCCAATTCCTGACATGAAACGCATTGTGATCCCCAGGCTGTTTTACAATCCCCACAGACAGGCGCTACACACCTGCCGTCCTGAAACACCATCCCGAATTCACGACATTGGACGCAGCGTGATCCGTTCCAAATCCGGCGGCCAGGACAGTCCTTTTTGCTCCAAAAAATGTCTTTGCAATTGGGAACGTCTTCAGAAAGGGCGCCGCGTATGGTTGTGCCAGAGACAAGGTCTTTAAGAATTCTAGAGGAAACCCCCATTGTCCCTGCTGGAGGCATGCCTTCCTCGATGTCTACTCTTGTGCACGCCGTTACTGTCCGCTCCGCTGCGATATCTTCCAAAACATTCTTGACACGGATTCTTCCAGAAATTACCGAAACTGTGGTCCGTTTTTGATTAAGTATCCGGACGACAAAATCTGCGGTTTCACCGGGCTCAATATTTATGGTCGACGTCGGAGTTGTCACTGTATAGGCTGATGGGGGGCTTGTTTCGGCCAGTTTCTTTACAAACCTGACTGAACCGGACGTAACGTCAGCCGCAAAAAAATGGGCCGCGTCTTTATGGTCAAAATCGTAATAATATATCTCTGAATATTCACCCAGGGAATTTGCGCCGCCATCTTCAAGTTTTACCTCGACTTTGGAGTTCTTGTCAGTCTGGATAGAATCATTCAATCTGATGGGATCGCCGGCCTTCAAAACCCTGAATTCCGGTTTATCACCATTATTAACTCGAGCCTCTCCCGCTACGGCTTTTACTGCTCCCACTTGGGCCGCAGCGCATGGTTCGGATGTGATACCTGCTATGAGGACAACCGAGGCAAAAACCGGGAGCCATTTAGACCACTCGCACATGAAAGATTCCTCCAACAAGGCGCAACCGAACGATACCTTTAACACCCCGGCAAGGTTTGTGCCGGAGTTTGTTGATCAAAAAAGGTGACAAAACTACTCTAGGGCTTATCTCAGATTTGGCTGAAGTTTGCAAACTCACTTGGCAAATGTAATATTTCGCTCGTTTTGGAACAAAATTTTTGAAATATCACAGTTTCAATCTATCGGTTTGTCACTACGGTGTGACTGACCTGTTACGCGTAGGAAAATTGATTCGAAATCCTCAGCGGTCGTGTCCCAGTTCAATCCGTCCTGTTCTAACTTCTTTTTTGACAATCGTCCCATTTCAACGCGCAGATCCTCATCCTTCAAGAGTTTTAAAAGACAATCACGAAGCGCTTCTATATCACCAGGTTCGTACAATAAACCGGTTTTCCCGTCACTTACCAGATCCGGTACCCCACCAACCCGAGTTCCTATTACCGGCAATCCACTCGCCATTGCTTCCTTTACTACATTTGGGCTTCCCTCAGTATAACTAGGCAATACCAGGATGTCCGATTGACGCATTAGTCTGGCCACTTCTCGTGGTGGTGTTATTCCTTTCCAAATAATCCGGCGACTGTCGAGTTTTTCTCGCGCCAGGTCCTTGAGGTTGTCCGCATAATAACCATCACCAACTATGGTCAGCGAAGTGTTGCTGAACTCTGGATCCCCCATGGCCTTTATCAAGTCCTGTACACCCTTTTTGGGTATCAGACTACCAACAAAAATTACTCTGGCACGACCTCTGGGATCTTCATTTCGTGGCGCCGGGCAGAAAATCCCGGTATCAACTCCAAAACGCGGGAGCTTAAGCTTGGCGGGATCAGCGCCCAAATCTTTCATGATTTTTAACAGTTCGGAACTGACGGTAGTAACAAAAGAGGACTGTCGGAGCACCCATTTTGTCAATACTCTCCACAACCAGCTGTCACGAGCCAGATAACCATCATCACCTCTGAATGAAACTACCATGGGTTTTCCCGAAATTCGACTCACTATAGCCCCTACCATTCCGGCGCCTATCCAGTTTGCATAAATGACATCAAAATGTCGAACAGCGATCAAAGTTCTGAGGACAAAAATTGCCATCATCGGCGCTAGCTGAAATTTCGCCAAAATGCTCTTGGAAATGTTTTCCGGAATTCCGCCTGCCCCTCGGGTAAGCCGTTCCAGAAAACGGGGCCAAAAATAGGCAAAACGTGAGACATGAACTCCGCCAATGAATTGTGAACCATAGGATTGACCGTTTGAGGGAGCAATTACCTCAACTTCGAAACCTCTCTTTTGAATAGCCAGGACAAGACTGTGTATAAAAGCGCCCGCCCAGTCGGTTTCGTTAGTCGGATATGTAGTAGTCAGCACTAATATTTTGGCTGGAGACAACTGCGCCCTCTTTCGTGCCGTTGATTAAGCCTGCGTCGGAAACGTTGGACAGCATTTATTTATAACGTTTGAAGCTCAACGATCGAAGCAAAAGCTATAAGATACTAGACATTGATTTTAGATTTACGTCAATGTGATTGACATCATTATCTTATTGTAATTAAAGTAGTTTCTAGTTTGACAAACATTAGTGTAATATGTATGGTCGTTTCTATAAGTTTTTATAATTAGCTTTCCTGGAACGTTTCCAGAGTTGAAGTGTCCGGCTGAGGGTACAGGGGTTAGGGTCGGACATTTTCCTTTTTTTCCACGAACTGGTTCCATATTAGTGACTTGTCTGATTGCCGATTATTGTGGGGCTTCTTCACGATATAATTTCGTGTCAAATAACGGGTTCAGTTTTATGACCAGGTCGGGGTTTCGTGGCGCGTTGATCTGGGAGAACATCATTTTGAAGCTGATGTTCCAGCATAATACCCTATGCTCGCTTCCAGTCCATTGCGCAATTCCCACTTCGCCTGAAAACCTAACTTCTCTCTCGCCAGGCTTATATCAGCCGATGAATGCATAACATCCCCCGGTCGGGTAGGTTCAAATACAGGGTCTATGCGCTTCCCCAAAAGGTCCTTGAGATTGTCCAGCAATTCGAGCAAATTTATCTGATCGCCCCTACCCACGTTGTAAGACGCTCCGCAAACTTCCGTCGGGGCCTCCATCGACATCAAGTTTGCTTTTACGACGTCTTTTACAAAAGTAAAGTCACGACTCTGTAAACCAGTGCCGTAAATTATGGGTGAAACGCCCGCCAATAGTCTGGTCACGAATCTAGGTATTACCGCGGCGTATTCGGAATTGGGGTCCTGACGCGGACCATAGACATTGAAATAACGCAGTCCGATAGTATCAAGGCCGTATAAATCCTTGAACAACTTGCTATGTTCTTCATTGATCTTTTTAGTCAGGGCGTAAGGTGACAGAGGCAAGCCTTCGGAGCCTTCTCTTTTAGGTAATGTGACGCTTGATCCATAGACAGATGAAGATGATGCGAAAACTACGCGCTGCACACCATTTTTGTGGGCAGCCCACAGAACGTTGAGAGTCCCGTTGGCGTTCACGTCCTGAGTAGTTAATGGATCACCTACAGAGCGAGGAACGCTGCCCAGGGCAGCTTGATGAAAGATTCCATCCAGGCGTGCAGTTGTCGTTAACAGAGTTTGATAGTCTCTTATGTCACCCTCTATCAATTCGAAATCTCGATTTGGGAGAAAACGGCCGTCGCCCAATTGCAGCAAATTTTCTCTTTTGCCTGTTACAAAGTTATCCAGAACTTTAACTTCATGACCGCGCGCTACAAGGTCCTCAACAAGATGACTTCCTATAAAACCGGCCCCACCAGTGACCAAATACTTCTTATAACTGGACGATGACATGGAATCTCCCTAATGGCTGTTTCAATCAAGATAAAAGCATTATAATACTCGTTAACGATTGTGAACTGAAAAGATTTTTTCAGTTTTTTTGACAAATGGATTTTGAAGGCTAAATTGTTAAAAATACTTTAGTGATGAGTACAATTATCGTAACTCAAATTTAAAATACCTATTGCCTTTAGTACAATCATGTTTTATAAATTATAATTAGATAGTACAAAGATTAATAGACGAAGCTAACCGATTTGAGCTTTGAAACATGATCAAAGAGGACTATATAAGAGCGGAAGCAAAAACCGAATTTTGGAAGAAGGGTGTCCAAAGTCAAGGCCGCAAACGGAACAAATGGTCTTTGAGTTTTGGGGTACGCGGGAATTGTCTAGTTGAATGGGTAAGCATCAATCTTTTGACAGATCAAGCAACCCCATTAAATTGAATCCGGACGGTAAAATTGGGGAATCGTCTACATAATCGGACTTACTGATTCGGGTTACAGGACGGTGGGCGCCTCGCGTGATAGGCGCCCAACCAAATTGCCCATGTATGATTGAGGTTAGATATATATTCAAGTGAACATAGAATGAGGTAAATGAGAATTATGTCGGAGAATACGAAATGTTCGTCTGATACTTCTTGTGGGACTTGCGGAACAGCCGCCAGTTGTGACGCCGCCGCTAAAGCAAAGCACATGGAAGTAAACTTGCAGAACAGGCTTTCAAAAATAAAACATCGCATCGCCGTCATGAGTGGAAAGGGCGGGGTAGGTAAATCAACAGTCGCAGTTAACCTGGCGGTAGCCCTGGCGCGCTCAGGTCGTTCGGTAGGATTATTTGACGCTGATGTTCACGGCCCTAATGTTCCTAAAATGCTTGGCATCGATCACATGGTTCCTGCTATGGGTATCAACGGGATGTCCCCTGTCGTAGCCTCAGACAACATGAAGGTGATTTCTATGGCGTTTCTACTTGAGGACCCAGACACACCTGTCGTCTGGAGGGGCCCGATGAAACATTCTTTGTTTCAACAGTTCATCTCCGACGTTGACTGGGGTCCGCTGGACTATCTTGTTGTGGACCTTCCACCCGGGACCGGTGACGAGCCATTGAGTATCGCCCAATTATTGGGTCAGCCGCTGTGGGCAGTCATTGTGACTACACCTCAGGATGTGGCGCTCTTGGACTCAAGAAAATCTGTGGTATTTGCACGGACCCTTGAAATGAAAACGCTTGGCATAGTTGAAAACATGAGCGGGTTGGTGTGCCCGCATTGTGGGGGAGCCATAGATTTGTTCAAGACGGGCGGAGGCGCAAAAGCTGCTCTTGAACTTGGTGTTCCTTTTCTGGGGGCTATCCCGATTGATCCGCAGATTGTTACCGGAGGCGACGCTGGTGTCACAATTGAATCCGCAGATCCTAAGGGATCTTCGGCAGAGGCTTTCAGGGAATTATCGAGACAAGTTGAGACAGCAATTTGGAAAGAATAATTTGCTCAATCCATTCCGGCAAATTGCCGAAATTTGTAATTCAGATTAATCATAAGTTTTTAAGGAGTAGATAAGATGGCACGAGAAACTATAGCCGTTCCTTCAATGAATCCAGGGGGTCTGGAATCTGCCAGATCCGGACATTTTGGGCATTGCGATGTGTTCACGCTTGTTCATGTGGAAAATGGAGCTATCCAGGAAGTATCAATTTTGGATAATCCGCCTCACGTGCAGGGTGGTTGTTTTGCGCCTGTCAATATTTTGCACCAGGGTGGCGCAAGCTCCCTCATAGTTGGCGGAATTGGAATGCGCCCGTTGATGGGGTTCAAACAGGTGGGAATTGAAGTTTATTACGGTCCGGAAGGGGAAACTGTCGGCGCAGTGATAAATCAACTGCTTGAGGGCAAATTACAAGCAATAGCTCCTAACCAGGTTTGTGGTGGTGGAGTTTAGTTATCGTTCAGAGGATAAAATGAAAATTGCTGTGACGTCTACGGGAAAAGCGGTCGAATCCGCAATTGATCCACGCTTTGGAAGGGCGCCGTTCATTCTCATAGTGGATGATGATTGCAACTTGATAGAAGCGATTGATAATTCCACAAATGTTAATGCTTTTCGCGGAGCCGGAATTCAGGCCGCAAAGACCATAGCGGATAGAAAAGTCGATATGCTCTTGACCGGTCGTTGTGGTCCCAACGCGTTTACTGCATTGGGGGCCGCAGGTATCAAAGTTGGAATCGAGCAATCGGGAACAATTCGTGAAGCCATCGAGCGAGTGAAAAAGAATGAGGTTTCGTTTGCCGACAAACCTAACGCTGAAGCGCACTGGTAAGATTTAAAGGGATTTTTCAATATGATTGTAGCGGTTGCGAGTGGAAAAGGCGGTACAGGGAAAACCACGGTAGCGACTAGTTTAGCGTTGGTCCTGGAGACTCGCTCTCAAATTTTGGATTGCGACGTCGAAGAACCGAACTGTCACATATTGCTCAAACCAACCATTCTGGCAACTGATACTGTGAATTTGCCAGTACCTTCAGTGGATCTTGAAAAATGCACATTATGCGGGAAATGCGGTGAAGTCTGCCAATTTAGCGCTATTGTGCCAATAGGCAAGACAGTCATCGCTTTCCCGGAGCTTTGTCATGGATGTGGGGCTTGTTCAATGTTGTGTCCGGAGGAGGCCATTCACGAAGTTCCCAGAAGTTTGGGCGTGGTTGAAACGGGCATGGCCGGATCAGTTGAGTTCGTACAAGGGCGAATAAGAATCGGGGAAGCCATGGCTCCTCCTCTGATAAGAGCGGTAAAAACCCGAATAGATAGTGACAAGTTAGCCATTCTTGATGCGCCTCCTGGAGCCTCATGTCCGGTCATAACAACGGTGAAGGGAGCCGATTTTGTCATAATGGTAACAGAACCAACACCGTTTGGTCTTAACGATCTGGTAATCGCCGTTGAGGCTATCCAGGGGCTAGGCATTCCCATGGGGGTAGTTATCAACAGATCTGACATAGGTGACTCTGCTGTGAAGGATTTCTGCCACAATAAAGGCCTTCCGTTGTTAATGGAGGTCCCCCATCATCGAAAGATCGCTGAGGGCTACGCCAAAGGAGCGCCCCTGATTGAATCCATGCCTGAATATGCTCACAAATTCAGGAAACTGACGGATGATATTTCGATGATTATTGGCACACCGTCGAAAGGGTCCAGTTTGTAACCAATGAAGGAACTAACCGTAATTAGTGGTAAGGGCGGAACGGGAAAAACTTCAATTGCAGCCTCATTTGCATTTCTGGCTAAAAACAGAGTGTTGGCTGATTGTGACGTGGACGCGGCGGACCTTCATATTCTAGCCCAACCGGAAATAATCCATCAGGAGGATTTCTTTGGAGGAAAAAAGGCCGTAATAGACCACGACAAATGCTCACTTTGTGGAATTTGCAAGGAAAATTGTAGGTACAGCGCTATTAGCGCAAGCTTTGTTGTTGATCATACAGCATGCGAAGGTTGCGCTCTGTGCCATTATCTTTGTCCTGAATCTGCCATCACTATGGAAGAAACTCTCAACGGCAAGTGGTTCATTTCAAATACACGCTTCGGGCCCATGGTACATGCCAACCTTATTCCCGGGGAAGAGAACTCGGGAAAACTTGTGGCGCTTGTTCGAAACCAGGCCAAATTGATAGCCGAAGAGCGAAATATGGACATAGTAATTGTGGATGGAGCCCCAGGTGTTGGATGCCCTGTAATTTCATCCATCACCGGTGTTGACCATGTTGTTGTTGTGACGGAACCAACCATGTCGGGATTGCATGACATGAAAAGGGCTGCGGAACTCGTAAGACACTTTAATATTCCAATCTCTTTGGTAATCAACAAATGGGATATACACCCTGGCATGACCGCTGAAATCGAGGAATTCGCCAAATCCGGGAACATCTCACTGGCTGGGAAAATACCTTATGATAGGGCAGTTACGGATTCCATGGTTAAACGTCGAACAGTTGTTGAAGAAGGACCAGGCCCGGCCAGTGACGCGATCATTGAAGTTTGGGAACATTTGAACCAGCGTATTTGGCAATAGGCAGAGGTCCAGTGATGGAAAAGCAACTTATGGAAAATGACATAAAAACAGCTCTTACCGAAATAGTCGATCCTGAAACGCGTCTGAGCATAATGCGCATGGGAATTGTCAGAGGGATATCGATCAATGATGACGGCACGGTAAATCTTATTTTTCGACCATCATCGCCCGCATGCCCTATGGCTTATGCCTTGGCAGGGGCCATCAAGAATAAAATTGAGTCTATTCCAGGGGTAAAGTCCCTGTTTATCAATGTAGAAAATTTTTCAAGGGCTAGACATCTTGAAGAAGTCGTCAATGTTTGACAATTTTACAATTTGGAGGCTTATCCGGTGCCCATAAAGGAATTTAAGTGTCTTGAATGTGGGAAAATTAGCGAATTGCTGATTGATATCGGTCGAAATTCCGACCCTAGGGCGTGTAGGTCCTGTGGGTCAAGCCAATTGCAAGGTATACTCTCCCCTCCTTCACTTCCTACAGTAAATTCTGAACATGTGGGTTCTCACAGCGCCTGTTGTGGATCAAATCCATCCAAACAGAATTGTACACCGGGAAGTTGCTGTGGTGGAAATTTCACACCGAGGTAACATGAGGAATCTCAATGGGATCAGAAAACGATATTTTTGATGAAATTGAAGGAATGGTAGTTAAAGACGCGGCGAAACTTTTTTCGCCCGTGGTCATTGAGCACTTTAACAACCCCAAAAACATGGGAGCGCTTGAAGAACCGGACGCGTATACGTTTATGAGCGGAATGTGTGGTGACACGATTGGAATCTTTTTAAGGGTGTCTGGAGAAAAAATTTCAAAGATAGGTTTTGTCACCAACGGTTGCGGCCCCACCATCGCTTGCGCCAGCGCTTTGACCAGTCTGGCCAAGGGCAAGGCGACAGCAGAGGCCTGCAACATTACATCTGAGCAGTTGATAGAATTTCTTGGGGGCCTCCCAAGAGAAAATACTCATTGCGCTGACCTGGCGGTTAATACGCTTAAAGGCGCTTTGGCGAAATTGGGATGAAATTGGAAGTTAATAAAGTAGCTAGGGCTTGTATTGTCAAAGATGGAATTTTAGATGTCTCATCGATTATGAATCTTTTGGAATCTTCTCAGATTGTCGCGGAGGTTTTTTCGGCCTCAGATGAAGCGCTTCTAAGACAAAAACAGGAGCCGTTCGACCTTCTCATAATTCACGACGATCCTTCCACCGGCGACGGCTTGAAGTTGGTAGGGGAATTCCTGAAAATAAACTGGATGACTTCAACCATCGTGATCTGTGATGAGGATGAGTCCATCATTCATGACAGGGCGGAAGGCTTGGGAATATTAGGTCATGTTAGAAAGGCGGACGATTTGAACTCCTTTGCTCAATTGATCACAAAGTTCAAACAACTCTCGCCAATCTACTCTTAAGTAAACAGCGAAATCCTCAACAACCTTCGCAGTTATCTTATTTTTGGGAGTAAGTTGTCTTCATCGGCCCAAGGGCTCGACCTCTTACCTAATCTTTGAAGATGCTAAGATGTTTCATCTATCAGTGCTTCTTGCCGGATCCACTGGGGTGTCATTGTCTTTTGCGGTGATCATGTTTCCGCTGCAAGTGATGGATTGCGTTGAACTGGTCGCTGGATGATCGAATTCTACCAGGAATGGGTAATAGCGCAGCCCTCACAAACCATAACACATGGCAGTGTGGGCCTATTGTCTCCAGAAGGCTTACAAGTCGCGCATTCGTATTTAAGTTTGTTTTTCTTCTCAGGAAGAACTATTGGCAACGGTTCTGCGTTCATAGGATCGTTTGGGTCTTCGTCCGCCATCTCAAAAATGTTGGCGGGGCAGGCTTCTACGCATTCGCCACAGGCATTGCACTTGTCAGTGTCTATGGTGATGAAGTAGTTTCCTGATCCGTCGCTGTATCCGTAATTGGCCAACATGTATCATCTCTGTCCACGGTCTTGAAATACCTAAACATTTATCATGCGAAGAACCCTCACGTTGAGTTAATATTCTAAAGCGATTTCCCCTTACCCATTCCTTTTGTGACAAAGAGCGAAACCGAACAGAGCAGCTCCAGCAGCCCCTGCCAATTGAGTGTCCCATGAGGTTTTCAGAGGCTCAAGGCCCATCTTTTTTGTTAGCCTTCCGACAACACCGATGTTTTTGGCCATTCCACCGGTAATAGCGAATTCGGGTTCAATCCCAATTCTTTTAAGAAGTGAATAAATACGTTCCGCCATGGCGGAGCAATACGCGGCAAGGACTTCGTTAGTGCTAAGACCTTTCCTCAAGAGACTCGTAGCTTCGGATTTTGCGTAAACTACGCAGGTACTGGAAACCGCAGGAGGCTCCTTTTCGACCAGGTAAGACCGTTCCCCTACTTCGCCGATGGGAACAGAGAGAAGGTCAGCGAAAACTTCCATACCCCGGCCTGTGCCTGCGGCGCATTTATCATTCATGAGAAAATTTGTAACTTTACCCTTCTCATCGCATCGAATGGCTTTGATGTCCTGTCCACCCACATCAAGAACAGTTCGAACTTTAGAGCCATAAAAGAAATTTGCGCCTCTCGCGTGACAGGCGATTTCTGTTACCGTCCTGTCCGCCATCGGTACATTTACACGGCCATATCCAGTACCAATGCAATAACTGATTTTATCTTCATTTAGGGTCGTTTTTTCTAAAGCGAACTTCAGAGCATTTCTTGCGCTGTTGGGACTATCCGCCCCAGTCCTCATGTTTCCATACGCGTACATATTACCGTCGGTCATAATTACAGCCTGTGAACTTACTGACCCTACATCAATTCCGAGAGTGATGAACCGAGCTTCCTCCCAACCAATATCGGGATTGATCCAATTGCTTTCAGTCCATCTCCAGAATTCCGGCTTTTTCCCCTCTAACATATGTGTCCTCCGATTCTATTGTGTTTGCCGTTTGAAACCGGCCCGTGATTTGCGTGAACCATCCCCAGGTCTATTCTTTTGCCGCAACCACGGCCGCGCCAACAGCCGTTCCGTATTCCGGTTCCTCCGGGATGTATATCCTATGGACACTGAGTTCTCTCATGAGAGCTGATGTAAAACCGGGATTGTACGCGACGCCGCCTAACATAACAATGTCCGGGTTTAGCCCTATTCCCCTGATCATGGATACTATTCTACCAGCTATGGCATCGTGAATAGCCCTACTTATGTCCCTTTTCTGAGTCTTGGCATGAATAAGGCCTACAACCTCGGATTCAGCAAAGATTGTGCATTGGGCGTTCATGGGCATTGGATTATCCGATGAAAGGGCAAGTTTTCCCATTTCTGTTATTGGTGTTTCCAGGGCCCGACTCATGGCTTCGATAAAAGCGCCAGCGCCCGCTGCGCATTTTTCATTAACGGCAAAATCTATTACATTACCAATATCATCGAATTTGGCGACTCGCCCCTCTTCCGCGCCGACGTCAACCACTGTCCTACTGTTTGGGAAAAAGTAATTGGCTGCGACAGCCATAGCTTTAATGTCATTCACTCTTACATCCGCTTCTTTGATGGCTTTGGCTCCGGACCCAGTTCCACCAATGTGTTTGACATCCCTGAAATCTATGCCGGCCTTTCTCAAAGCCATGTCAAGAGAAGCTTTGACCGCTTCCGTTTGTTCGAAGCCTGTCAAGATCAAGCCTTTTCCTATCATCTTACCGCTTTTTAAGATGACAGCTTTTGTATTTTTCGCTCCACAGTCGATTCCTGCGGTAATCATTTTAGACCTCCTTCGAATTCGAGGGTCGTGGAAGATAGTCCGGCATATAGACCTATTTATCTGTGCCTAATTTATGGGTCCTTAGATCAAGAAACCGTGGCGAGGATGATAATTCCTAATCGCAAAACATCCTCCGTCTTCGCAGATCAAATGATAACACTTTTCTTGAGAGTTATAGGCTCTAACTGATCCCCTGCAGGCATTTTTCACGTATGATCGATCCTTTTAATATCATTCGGAAACTTGCAACATTTCTGCGTTGGATTTAATATAGCTCCAAATATAAGGGAGGTTTTATGTTCTCATGGAAGAAGAAATTCTGGCCAATCCCGATATAAGCGCTGAGTTCAGGACCTTTGAAGAATTTGCTTTGGAAAATTCAGGTCACGAACTGGATTATCTCGATTTGGTGTCAAAAGACCCATCGGCAATGGACGCTGCGACGCTATCGTTTGCCTTAAACAGTTTGGTGCGTCTATCCGGTCCGCTTATGATCAAATTGCTGGAATCTCTGAACCAGGACAACTTGCCCGACCTTAAGGAGATCATTGAGACAAAAGGGATCGATTTGGACAAAAAGCACGCATCTGAACTCAAGAAAATTATTTTTGCGTTTCGAGATTCCAGTGACGAAGAAACAAGAGGAAACCTCGTAAAGGCTTTACAGATTATGACGATTTTCAGGCAACGTCGTCGTGTCACGCTGAACCTCGGAGAATCGTACAAGGCGCCCGACGAAGGGTGGCTGGACGAAGATTTTGGAGGGGACGAGGGCATTTTGGAAACCGTCAGAGCTATAGAAGATCCTCGATGGAATCAACAGGAGGATTAGAAGCTTTATGCGATTGGAAAACTATTTAACTCCAATATCCGAACAAGGCCATCGCGTCTTGGACCTTATGAAGGTGGATCATAAACATGCTTCCGAACTGCTGGAAAGCCTCCCAAGGGAAGAACAGGTAAACCTGGTGTCAAACGAGGCCCTTAACAACCCACTGAACGCTCAGGAACTCGTTTTTCTTCTCAATGACGATGAAGGCAAGAAACTGGTGGATGAATTGGGAGACCGGACCGTTTTTCGTTTGATGAAGTCTCAGTGCTCAACACACATTGGAGTGCTGTCGCTGGTCGAACCTAACCGCATACAGTCAATCCTCGACCTCGATTCTGAACTGTTTTCAACAAAGGGAATGACCGACCCTCAGACAGCGTATCATTGGCTGGTGAGTTTTCTTGAAGAAGATGAGGAAACATTTTCCAATGTGTTGAAGAGCCTCGACATCAAACTTGTGGCTTCGGCTTTCCAGGATAAAGTTGTCCGTCCGGGGACAAACGTAGCTTCCGTCGTTTCGGACGAAGACTCGGAGAGCACTTTCTCCGCCGATTTTCTGATCAAACTTGACCGCGGAGAATTAAAACCGGACGATCTTGAACTTACTGATGAAGAAACTCTTGATATTCTTAAAAAGATCCATCTTCTGGACGAGAACTATTTTGTAGAGCTAGTTTCGCTGATGATGCGAGAGGAAGATCTGAAAACCCGCACCGCTGAGGAAGCCCTATCGAGAATCAGTGATCAGGTTGGTGATATGAAAGATGCTGTTCAAGAGGCTGAAGACATGTTTGTCCCATTGGATGATTGACGGGCAATCAATTCGGATTCTCTGTGACAGTGGCGGCTAATAAGCCGCCGCTGTTTTTAGTTCTTGGTTTTGTCTGCTGGAGAATCAGCCGGAGCGACCCCTTGAGGTTTGGGAGTTTCATTTGGAAGCAGAATTTGAACGTTCATCTTTTTTCTCAGGGAATCGGCTATTTTTTCGTATTGCTCCTGCTGTTTTTGATACTTGAGTTGCTCAATAATGTAGTCTTTTACCTGATCAAAGGACGCTTCTTCAGCAGGCTTTTTGTCTTCCAGATAGAGTATGTGATAACCGAATTTACTCTTTATAGGCCCTTCTATTTGACCCTTGTTCATTTTAAACGCGACTTCTTCAATCTCTGGAACCAGGCTACCCTTGGGCATCCAGCCTAAATCCCCTCCATTGGTCTTGCTGGGACAAATTGAAACCTGGGACGCGACATCCGCAAATTTCTCTCCTTTTTTGAGTCTGGCAAGGACCTGTTTGGCGTCCTTTTCGTTTTCCAACAATATGTGATGGAGTTTGATACTCTCCGGAGTAGAAAATTCAGTCTTGTTTTGTTCAAAATACTTTTTCGCATCCGCCTCGGTTGGGGCAGGAGTGTCTTTGGTCAACTTGTCGAGTAGCAGTCGGGCAAGAAGGTCGTTTCTGGTAAAATCCAGCAACTTCTGCGCGTCGGGAGACTTGTCCAATCCTTCTTTCTGCGCCTCTGCGGCAAGCGCGTAAATGTTGACGATATAGTCGAGAGTCTGTCTTCTTCCTTCCGGGGTTTGATAATAGTAACGGAATTTCTCGGGGACTGCGTTGGCCATCTGTTTCAGGTCCCCTTCAGTAATAGTTTTTGAACCTACTTTAGCCAATACTTGATCATCGGTCGGAGTTTGTGTTTGCTGGGCAAAAGCGCCTGACGCGCACAGAAAAGCGCACAGAACAAAAAGGATCATAATTGGATAAATATTACGTGAAGTTAACAAGTTCAGTTTCCTTTCTTATATATTTTAGCATTATAACAACTAACTTCTTGTGTTATATATATTAATCAGCAATGCGCGTTATAACACATGTGTTTTTTGCAGTCAAACCTTCCTGAATTGCTTTGGAAGCTTTCACATATTGGTCAAAATGTGCTAATATAGTGGTTTCATTAATTCTTACTCTCTTGAGGATGAGGTTTCACCATTGAGCGTAAGAAAAAACATTGTAAAACTGGTTATATTTATATAGATATAGTGACATATAAATACTTGTGCGCTTGGTCGAGAGTGGCTAATTTGTTATCAACAATATAACGGATCGTCTAGTCATTGGCTGGGTGTCAGATTCGCATTTATTAGAGGGTTTGTGGTCTTGCTTGGTTTTTGTATCAACAAGTCATTAATTTATAGCCTGATTCTATTGGCTATCTTTGGAGGAGTGGTTTCCTGTGGCGGCCAAAAAGATGGGTTTGTCTCGACTGTTCCACCCAGTCCGCCTAGCGCGCTAAGTTTTGAGAAAGTTGATCAGGGACTTCTAGTTACTTGGCGCTCAGTACCAGGGGCGTTGAAATATACCTTGTTTTGGGGTCCTGAAAAAAATGAATATAGAAAGTTCGCAGAAACCAGTTCGCCTGCGGTCATCATCAAAGGAATACATAATGGGGTCTTGAATTTTTTCGCAGCAACTTCGGCCACAGCACACGCTGAAAGTCAATTCTCTCATGAGGTTCCATTTATTTACGACACTGACCCTTCAAACGCGCCGTCGCATATGCAGACAGCGTTGAACCTAGTAGCAAACGGCCATCTTAGAGAGGCGCTTCTCCATGTTGGAGCCGCTATTGAACTGGATTCCAAGAATCCAGAATATTATCGTGAGAGAGCCAAACTTAGAGAGCAACTTGGTTTACGGAATGACGCCAGGAAAGATTTGGCAATCGCGGAAAAACTTTACATGAAAAAACGGATATCATTTAAAGAAACTCAGACAACCCCGCCGGAGAATAACTAAAAATTTGTCTCTTTCTATTTGTTGCAAAATATTTTGACATCCAGGTAGGGAGATTTTTGGTGTTTCGTTGTGTCATACATCGAGTAAAACACGATTTTGTTCATCATCCGCTTGAAATCCAAGCCAAATCCTGCGATTGTTAAGAGATAACGAGTTTTCAGAGGGACATCCTACAGAATTGTGGATTTTTGTCGATTTCCTGACATCATGAGTGAGGCTAGAACTTTTGCCGATGTGGTTATTTACAACTTTTGCGATTTTGCTGACCATAATGATTTTGGAAATCGCTCGTCTGACGCCACTGTTATTTAGAGAACTTAAATTTGAGTCCGATTTGGATCTTCCACCAACTTTGTCATCATGCCAAGCCAATGGTCGTTTGAGCATAATTGTGCCAGCTAAAGACGAAGAAGCCAACATTAAGGCTTCTGTAGAATCAATTCTTGCATCATCTTACCAAGATCTTGAAATAATTCTCGTAGATGATAGAAGCCATGATGGGACGTGGCAGTTGATGGAGCTTTTGCAACGGCTGGACAATCGAGTGAAAACCGTCAAGATTGAAAAATTACCTGCTGGATGGACTGGCAAGACTCATGCGATGTACGTTGGAGCCAGTGTCGCTTCAGGCGACATGTTGCTGTTTACCGACGCTGACGCCCTTTTTTCTAGAGATCTTTTATTAAGGGCTATAAGTTATTTTGTATCCAATCAGCTAGACATGTTAAGTTTGATTCCCGGTTTTAAAAAATGGGGCTTTCTTGAAAAATCGATTTATCCACACCTGGCGCTTGGTATTTCATTTTTTTACCCAATTACATCAGTGAACGATCCCAGTTCGGGCGCAGCGGTTTCTTCAGGCTGTTTCATCATGATGTCAAGAAAATCCTACAATGAAGTTGGGACATGGCGCAGTCTCAGAGGTCAGATTACCGAAGACATCGCAATGTCTAGAGCTGTTAAGGCCTTGGGTTTGAAGCTACGCGTGAGTCGCTCCGATCTAGTTCAGACAAAACCATTTGATAATATCACTGAATTAATAAGGTTTTGGCGAAGAACATTTTGTGGGGGGTTGGAAAATGGTCCTATCAAAGTTCTTAGGCTATGGCTTAACTATACGCCTCTGTTAATTCCGTTTGGGCTGGTGGTTTATTTTGCGACAAAAATGGCTACAAATGGTAATATTGCTTTAGATGAGTCGGTACTCTTTGGCCTGAGTATAATGACTATTCTTGCGATTGAAATCCCCTTTGGGATTTTTTTGAAACATTATCATGGCAGATGGTTGTATACTCTGTTATCTCCCTTTGGGATTTTTACTGGTTTCTGGATTGCCACCTTGGTATTGTTCACGAAAATGCTCAATATTGGAATAGAATGGAGAGGGTCTGTTTATAAGTAAGAAAGCCGGAGAAAAACTTGACCCTGCAAACTTTTTGTTGGTATCATTCCGCGCTGTTCGGATCAGTCCCTTGACAAAGGAGACACACCACATGAGGAAAGATCGTTTTCAGTTTACCAAAACATGCGCCATAGTGGCGACCTTTTTGATTTTCCTGGCTCCGCTATCCACCTTCGCCGCTGATTTTAAAACATTTGACAGCGCCGAATATGGATTTTCCATCAAATATCCAGCCACATGGATCAAGATTGACAAGCCACAGGGTAACTATTATGTGGTATTTCAAGATCCAGATCTAACCGACAATTTTAGGGCTAAAATACATGTTGCGGCGCACCAGCCCGTCAATGACCAGTTGAGTGTTTTTCTTCAGGAATTGCGAAATGGTATAACGGACCTCCAGAAAGGTACGGGCACGGCAAAAGAAAAGCAGGAAGTGCGTATCCTCGATGAAGGTGAGTTTAAGTGTGGGGTCCCCGGCGCATATTATTTTTTCATTCAGGCTTACGAAAATAGCCCCAAGACATGGATGGACATAGTCATAGTTTTTTATAAGCTCGATCAGACCCTCATAAGGGTATCATGTCTGGCCCCATCCAAAAGTATGGAAAAGTTTCACGAATTATTTAACGAGGTCCTGACATCAGTCCATTTCAACACCCCTGCGCCGGCGTCAAACAACAATGTTCAGCCAAATGGGGCTCCAGGGGCGCCTGTTCAAGCAAAGCCAAGCGCTCCTTCCTCAGTCGAAGCTTCTCCTCAGTCTGTTGCCCCTGCTCCGACCCAGCAGCAACAACAGCCTGCTCAACCGCCATCATCAGTCAGACACGACTCCGGCCCGGTCCCTGCTCCAGGGCCAGCCCCAGCGGGACCACCGCAAAGACCGGGGCCAAGGGGACCGGCGCGTGAGTCGGACCGACCAGCTACCGGAATAGTAAACTAATTGAGCGTTCACATTATAAGGACCCTTCATGTGAGGTTTTGACCTTATGCGACTAGAAAGATTTTTAAAAGTCTTTGGAAGACATGAAGGGTTCAAAAAAATTCTAAAAGGTCTTTCCGGTGTTAGGCCAAGGCTGATAGATATAGACGCGTCACGAAACCGTGCTCTTACGCTAGCTCAAAAACATGAGCCTAAAGGGGACCATTACGAACTACAAAAAGCTCTGTCCGAATTAAACGTTTCATTTGACGAAAACAATTTTCATAATACGCTTTCACTTCTAAAATTCTTGACCGGCGTTTTATTCAAGGACATTTCTCCACAACCACCCACTCATATCAGGGAGAGAATTCTTCAGTTCAAAGGCCCACTTTTTTTCTTTGTCAATCACTCTTCTTATTTTGATTACGCGCACACTTCGGAGCTATTGAATAGAATGGGATTGCCAATACCGGTTACTCACGTTTCCGGGGGCATTACAACTGGATGGGTCGCAAACTGGCTTAAGGCGTTTCGGACACTGGAGGTCCAGAAAACATTCTCACCTGTTCAGCATCGAGCATATTCATGGTTCTGCGCTGCCCTTGCAGAAGCCGGAGAAGTTCAGACCCTATATGCCAGAACTAGCCGTTATACGGTGCGATCAAGGGATGGAGTGCTTAGGGAGCCTTACGTGCCTCATGGCGTGATCGCCGGGGTGAAAGCAACCGGTAAAGCGCTGATGATTCCTGTTTCCATTTCTTATTCAATCATACCGGAAGATAGTTATCTTAGTTCTCCGTGGTTTTTCCCTGTATTGTCCATGTTTCCAAAAAGACGGGCAATGTTGATTCCGTTTGTTTTGGGACTTGGGTCTACAGACAAAGCTATCAAGAGGATAGAAGGTATCTTTGGAGACGTAGCAACAACACTCGGTGAACCTTTTGAACTTGCCGATGACAATTCTCTCTCCCTTCAAAGAATTTCTCATCGGGCAATTGAAGAAATCGCCAGAAACAAGGTCATTCATCCTTCTCAGCTTGTTGCAAAATCTATTCAGGGTTTTGAGAGAATCGACAGGAAAAAGTTACATGAAAAAGTGATTGAAGAAGTTGAAAACACGAACGCTTTCTTTAAGACACGCTATAGGAAGACGCCGCCTTTTCATCCACTGATCACTTCGGACCTCGAGCAGGCCACTCGACAAGGATTAAAGGTCTTGTCAGGCCGGAGGGCGATTGCCTGGTCTGTCTGGAGACGCTATTATTTGCCTCGAAACGTTTCTTTGCTAAATTTTTACGCATATCACGCTGATCGCCGTATTTATCCGCTCCGGGGCCGTAACACGCTGACGGTCGTCAACGCAGGGGCTTGGGGATATACATTGGCCTTGCACATAGGGGGAAATCTCCTTAAAAAGAGTGAACTCTCCGAACATGCGCTCATTCTGTACGATTCCAGGGAAGAAATAATTGAGAAACTGACAGTTGAACGAAAACATCCGTGGATTTTTAAGGATGTCATCATTCCCAGGTCGGTACGACCAGAATCCGACATCATTGCGGCGATAGGGGACACTTCTCTTATTCTCTTGGTGACTCCCAGCAAGTATTTCTATTCTACAATGACTAAGATTCTGGAATTGGCGCCGGAGGGAAGCGACCTTGTTCTAGCTACCAAGGGCTTCATTCCTGAAACCGGATTGTTGCCTTGTCAGACAGTAAGAGAGGAACTCGAGCGACTTGGAAAAAGAATGCGTATCTCTGTACTCTCCGGTGCAAATTTGGCTCATGAAATCATCCACGGGGGCGCTGGTGTGACTCAAATCGCCTGCGATCATTTTGAGACCTTCGAACGACTCAAACCGTTAATTGAAACTCCTCTGTTTCGAGTTGTTTACTCGGGCGATGTCATCGGGACCACACTGGCCGCTGCGCTAAAAAACGTTTATGCAATCGGGTATGGTATACTTGAGGGATCAAAGTTGGCGCCGGAAAATTTCCTAGCGACTTACGCAACGCTTGTGACCGCCGAAATCAGGGACTTCGGAGCGCTCCTCGGCGCGTCCCCGGAAACATTTGACGCAGAGAGTCAGGTATGGATGGCTGACTTGCTGGCTACTTGTCGTGGGGGGCGGTCTTCTAGTTTTGGGCGTGATCTCGCACAGATGGATGAGAAACAGGGCAAAGGGAGACCGGCTAAAGTTTTATTGGAACAATACAGAAAAAAGATGATAGCGGTAGAAGGTTTTGAAGCGTCCCGCTTTGCCAAAAGGATCGCAGCCCAACGGGGTTTCCATCCACCTATTCTGGGTGAAATTTATGCAATTCTGCACGGGGGGAAAAACATAAATATTCCCGACTTCATGGAAAAATCATTGGACGCTCTCAACAAAAGAGAAGCTTCTTTAATAAGCGCCAATGTCAGGACGCGGACCACTCGGCATTGAACTCTCCTTGTGAAAACAATTGATTTGAATCTCGGATCAATCGCTCCATTTAGCCTGATAGACAAACCTGTTCAGACGATAATTCAAGACCAACGTGCATTCTTATCGAATTGGTGAACTGATGACATCAACCTATTTTATCAAGGAATTTAAAGATGGGGACCAAATCCTCCGGTTTTTTGAATTGAGAGCGAAAAGTTCGAGGAAAACTCGAAGTGGTCAGGATTATCTAGACCTGAAGTTGGGGGATTCCACTGGCGAGATATCCGCCAAACTATGGCCGGAAGCTCTTGAAAAATGGGGCAAGGATTTCGAAATTGGCTCCATTGTAAAAGTTGAGGGCCGAATTGAGATGTATCGGGACATGAGCCAACTTATAATCGAAAAGATTAGAAAAGCTGACGAGAACGAAGTCCCCAACGTTTCTGATGTTATCAAATCAACTCAATACAATGTTGATGAACTTTATGAGGAATTGATAGTTCTGACGGAAACACTTGATCCTTTGGAATTGTCAAATTATGTTAAAGAGATACTTGAGAGGATTGCGAATCAATTCAAGAGAGCGCCCGCTGCCATGATGGTTCATCACGCTTACAGGGGTGGACTGATTGAACACACATGGTCTGTGACTCAAAAAGTCCTGGCCATTCTGGAAATCGAGCCCAAAATAAATCGTTCCATGGCAATTTCAGGGGCAATACTTCATGACATCGGCAAATTGCGAGAAATGGCCATCGATGCCCGAAGACGAACCACAGATGGAAGGTTGATAGGACATATAACCTTGGGTGTAACTTTCCTCTATGAGGTCGCTCTGGAATTGGGACTGGAAAATGAACCATGGTTAACAGATCTTGAACACATCCTTCTCTCACATCATGGCGAGCCAGGATTTGGGGCGCCGGTAAGGCCATTTACACGGGAAGCTATATTAATCCATTTTGTCGACAACCTGGATTCCAGACTAAAGATAATTGATGAGGCCCTGTTATCGGTAGATTCCGAAGGCTTCTCACAATACAATAAATGGCTTGAGGGGCGCGCCTATTCCGGTGTGATCCCAACGCCTCAGGAGGTAGAAGATGTTTGAACTTGAACAAAAACTGGCGGAAATAAGACAGAGGCAATCGAACCTCCGAGGTTATCTTTGACCTAGATAACAAGATTTCTCGACTAGATGAAATTGAAAAAACCCAGTCCAACGAAGGATTTTGGAACAGCCCTGGTCAGGCGAAAGACGTTTTACGCGAGCAAAAACAAATTGCTAAAATATTGCATAATTACCGGGGGCTTGACAGAAATATTGAAGATACCGAAGCGCTCCTGGAGCTTGCAATTGAAGAGGATGACCAATCCGTTCTTAAAGAGGTTCAGGAAAATATTTCCAAACTCGAAAATGATATTCGGGAAATAGAGGTTCAACGTCTGTTCACTCAACTTGAAGACTCCGGTTCAGCTATAGTCGAAATACACGCTGGCGCAGGTGGAACAGAAGCTCAGGACTGGACCGAGATGTTGCTTCGTATGTATTTGAGATGGGCTGAAATTGAGGGATACAAGGCTGAAATTATGGACTCACTCCCTGGTGAGGAGGCCGGTATGAAATCCGTCACATTTTCCGTCGATGGAGAATACGCCTATGGCAGACTAAAGGCCGAGATGGGGATCCATCGCCTTGTCAGGATTTCACCGTTTGACGCTAATTCTCGACGCCACACTTCATTTGCCGCCCTGTTTGTTTACCCTAGCGCTGACGATGATGTAGAAATCGAGATCAACGAGGGTGACCTTAAAATAGACACCTATCGGGCTTCTGGGGCTGGCGGTCAGCACATTAACAAGACAGACTCGGCTGTAAGGATCACTCATTTACCTACAAATATTGTAGTCCAATGCCAAAATGAACGCTCGCAGCACAAGAATAAGGCCATGGCCATGAAAATACTCCGGTCCCGACTTTACGATATGGAACTGGAAAAGAAAAGAGCCGAGAAAGATACCTTGCACAAGGGGAAGAAGGATATTGCATGGGGTTCGCAGATCAGGTCTTACGTGCTCCAACCCTACCAGATGGTAAAAGATCACAGGACCAACTGCGAGATTGGTAATGTTCAGGCAGTACTCGATGGGGATATTAATAAGCTGATAAACGAATTTTTACTGTTTGAAGCCAGAGAAAAGGCTTCCAACAATCATGATTAAACCTCAATGGCCACAAGATAGGAGGCCAGGGATTTACACACCAAATTTATTGGAGAGTTCTTCGTTCGATGGTTCGGTCATTTTGGATCCATCAGGAAGAAGCAGTGTTGGGATTACAAATCTCCCGTTCACTTTGATGACAAATTCCCTTGCCCCTTCTTCTTCATCAATATCATGCCATTCATATTTAATCCCGCGATCATCCAGGAATTTTCTCGCTCTTTTGGCGTCCGGGCACCATTTGGCCCCATACATTGTCAAATGCCCCACCTTGGCTTCCATTTTCACGTCCCCAAAGTGCAGATGCAACAAAGGAACTGGCCGGAATTATCGGCGCTCACGTTTCGCATCCCATGGGGTTCCATGGTTCTTATATAAACCATGTCACCGGGTCCACAAATTTTCTTGTCAAGAATTTTTCCGGTATCCAAGTCCGCATCCCAACACTCAAATTGACCTGAAATTATGTACATTGTTTGTTCATAGGCATGATTGTGAGTGGGGATTTCCCCGTTCGGGCCAACTGTGAACAGCCTGAGACCGTACGTTGGAGCGCCCTGCGCGTCCTGACCAACCTTCGATAACCAGCGTATGCCAACATCTTTGGCATATGATGTAATGCCTTTGTAGGGAATGGCGCCTACCTTCGTTTCTTCTACATCACTTGCTTTGATAGCTATCATTTTCTTACCCTTCTTGAGTTGTCAATTTTAAGCGCCGACTTTTCAAGTTTTAATCAGCTAACCGCTCTCGCTGTTTAAAGTCTGTGACCACCATACATCATAGACACCCAAAGGATCAACCATGCTCGATGTGGCGAAACCTATAGAGCAGTCGGCAATTTTCGCGCCTGTTGATTTTTTTACCGTAACTTCACAATATACAAATTTGGCGTCCAGGACAAGAATACTAGTTGGAAAGGATATATATGGATTCAAAGGAAATTGTGGTTGAGCTTTTTCAGGTCTGTGTCAGGAAAGGGAACACATTCCTGTTATCGGATATAAATTGGGTGCTGCGTTCTGGTGAGAATTGGGCGGTGACCGGAAGTAACGGCGCGGGGAAAACCACTTTTCTAAACCTCGTCCGTGGAGATATCTGGCCTGCTCCTCAATGTGGTCGACGTCTTTATCACTTGAACGGCAAACCTCAAACAGGGCCAATTGGGTTTTATGAAAAAACTGGAGCAGTATCTACAGACCTTCTTGACAGATATAGAAGTCACGGATGGGACCTTACCGGTTTGGAGGTGGTTTGCACTGGTTTTAATAGAACGGCGTTTCTCTATGAAAAGCCTACTGACTCAATGCTAAACCGCTCTCAGGAAGCGTTGGCTATGCTTGGTTTGGAGGAGTTGTCAGATCGGCGCATACTTACCATGTCGTTCGGAGAAGCCAAAAAGCTTTTAATAGCCAGGGCTTTGGTTCACAAACCCGACATTCTATTTATCGATGAACTCTGCGCAGGGCTGGACGTAGGATCGAAGGAAAGGGCGTTGAGTTTGATTGAAACGGTGGCTGAACAGGGAACACAAATAATCTGCGCTGCACACAATGTTGAAGAAATCCCCAATGCCATTAACAATTTATTAACTCTTGAATCCGGAAGAATTATCGCATGTGGCCCGAGGGCGAAAGGATCTATAATTAGAGACAGATCACCAAAAAACACGCACCAGGGTCGTAAAAATACCACGATATCGAAATTTGAGAATATTAACGCGGCCCCACCGTTAATTGAAATGGAAAAAGTCGATATAGCGTTAGGCGGCAGTTATATCCTAAAAAAAATAGACTGGACGGTCAGAAATGGCGAAAATTGGGCCTTGTTGGGTCCAAATGGTTCGGGAAAGACTACATTACTCAAACTGATCGTCGGAGAAAAGCGACCGGTATGGGGAGGTGTGATTCGAAGATTTGGCAAAGGTGGTATTCAAACCATTGACGAGATCAGACGACGCATAAGTCTGGTCACGCCGGACTTCCAGGCTGAACACATGTTGAGTCAAACCGCCCTTGAAATGGTTCTTTCCGGGTTCTATGGGAGTGTTGGGCTCCCTCATGAGCCTTCAGAGGAACAAATTTTAACCGCCCAGTCATGGTTTAAGAAGCTTGATATGCTGGGGATCGAAAACCGGCAGATCTGGGCTTTCTCTTATGGCCAAATTCGAATGTTACTGATAATGAGGGCTTTGGTGACCAATCCAAGGCTCCTGATTCTCGACGAGCCCACAACCGGCCTTGATAACAAAGCCAAAAACGATGTTTGGAAAGCAGTCAATCAGGTGATCGAAGAAGGGACCAACGTTATATACGTAACTCATGATCACAAGGAAATGTGGCCTTTCTTATCTCATGTTGCCATATTGCGAAGTGGCCGGATGATTTTTAGGGGCGAGCGGAATCAGTGGGAAAATTCTGTTTTCTCCATTTCTCAAGATACTGAATAGCCCCCAGCGCAGCGTCCTCCGGAGCATGTTCGTAGGTATAAAGTTCCACTGTCACAAAACCTTGGTAGCCTATTTCTTCGATGGTATTCAATATCTTGCATAAATCTATGGCGCCATGGCCCAACATGAGATGATGGTGCGCCCTGGTGGCCGCTATGTCTTCAAGGTGGAAATGGTGAATGTAGTCTTTCATGCTGAGGATGAGCTGAGATGGATTTTCATTTACACAAAAGAAATGACCGACGTCAAAGTTGATGCCGAAAACGGTCGGGTCCAAGTCTTCGAAAAGATCCAGAAACTGGGCGCTATTTTCCACCAACAGACCAGGCTCAGGCTCTATCAGTATCTTTATGCCTTTTCCCCTTGCCGTGCCTTCCACTGCCATCAAACCTTCTCTATAAAGTCGGAGGCCTTCCTCCGGACTAATTCCGTCTAGCGGACCTCCAGGTTCAGTAGATATATTTCGCGCCCCTAGTTTTTCAGCAAGATCTATACATCTGAGAGTGTAGTCAATTCGCTTTTCCCTCATGGCAAGGTCCTTTTCAATCCAGGAGGGATGATAAGTGTCTCCGTCCGCGTTATGCATGAATGCATTAATGTTTGATATTGAAAGCCCCTCATCAGCTAGCGTATTGCGAATTGAAGTGATGTCCTCATCGGTCAGATGAAGCGGGAAAGCGTGTGGGACATCGGCCATTATCTCGATTCCTTCGTATCCTAAGCGTGAAACGATTCTAATTGTCTCGATTAGGTTGTGCCGAAGGAACGCATTGGAGCTAAAAGCGAATTTCATTCGTTTTTACCTTTCATTTTGGCCATCTATTCGAATATCTGTGAGGAATTTAAGGGCCTGACGAGCCACTTCTTCTGGACATCGAAGGTATGTGTAGAGTTCCACGGTGGCAAATCCACTATAACCACTATTACAAAGGATTCTTAAAAGCTCAGGGAAATTCATGTCCCCTGTCCCTGGGACAAGATGGTAGTGTTTCCTGTCACGGATATCTTCGAGATGCACATGAAATATTTTATGGCCCAAGCTCTCAATTACCCTGGCCGGGTCTTCACCGAGGACGTGACTGTGACCAAGATCCAGATTTGCCCCCAGCCATCGGGACGGAAGCTTTTCAAGAACAATCGCCAGTTCTTCATAACGTTCAACAAGGAGACCCGGTTCGTATTCGATGCCAATACGAATAGACCTCTCTTCAGCGTATTCCACAAGTTCTCTGAGTGACTCCAGCAGAAAACCCATGGATGTTTTCGGGTCAAAATCCGGGGCACAGCGCCCTGATGTAACACTTATACAGTCAGCGCCAACCCAATCAGCCAAGTCAACGCATTTTTTTGAGTACTCTACCCTCCAATGTCGCAATTCTTTATCAGGATTGGCGAGAGATGGTTCAAAAAGAGGTTCCCAGAAATCTCTGCCGTACCATCCCATGGCTGTATTCGCATTTATGTTGGCCACCTTTAATTCTGTCCGGCCAATGAAGCCTTTCAGCTTTTCCAGATCTTGGGTCGATAAATAATCAGCATAGAGATGAGGAGAGTCGGCTAATAATTCGACTCCTTCATAACCGATGTCTGCAATTCGTTCTATCGCCTCAAAAACTGAATATTCGATGAAGCCATTAGTGCTATATGAGATCTTCATCTCTGTCTCAGTCACGCCTTTGAAGCTTTTTGAGTCTTTTCCACATAATCTATGAGCATGTCAAATTGTTGATGCAGCCCATGCTCATCCACACCAATTGGGTCCTTAAAGTATGAAGCAAGATGGGGCATCAGACCGGCTTCGCCTCGCCGGTGACCAAATTCTGCAAATCGGACCAGATCCAAGACCAATGGGGCGGCCAGCGCTGAATCGTATCCTTCCCAGACAAATTGCAATGACATCTTCGTTCCGAGAAAGCCTTGAAAATGAATGAAATCCCACGCTGTCTTTCTATCCCCCAAAGATGGCACGAAGTCTATATGGACTTGAGAATGGGGTGTGTAACCAAGGATCTTCCCAAGGACAGCGTCTTTGCTTTTGATCTTCGATTGCCTGTTTTCGTCACAATCCAGTATCTGGCCATCCATGTTTCCAAGTATATTGAAGCCTTCCCAACTCAATATCTGAAGGTTTCTGTCCTTAAACATTGGCGCCAGGGCAGATTTTACAAGGGTTTCTCCTGTCTTGCCGTCATTGCCCATGACCGGCACACTGTTGTGTTCGGCCAGTTGAACTAAGGCCGGGAAGAGCGCCCCATTGGACGGGGTAAAATTAATGTAAGGGCAACCCGACGTGATCGCCGCGTAAGTGTAGATAGCGCTCGCCCGGAGAGAGTTCTTTAAGTTCTTGTCAATGCAATGGTTCAAAGCGGTAATGTCGTAGTGGTAATCCTTTAGTTCCAGGAGAGGTTCAGTAGACGCAAGATTTACAACCACTACTTCATCAAGTCCATTCGACAATTTGAAACCGTTGATCAGGCCGACAACTTCCTCAATTTCTTCCCGTAACGATTTGCCTCTTTCCCCTGAGACAGCGGAAAGTTCTCCTATAGCCTCACCACAGTTGAACGATGTTCCAGGATAGATATTTCTTTCAATTTGGGCAAGTTCCGCTCTAACGGCTTCTATGACAGCGGGATCGAGTCCTGCGTTCTTTTGTACAATTTGATTTGTGGTTTCGTATAATTTCCCATTGCGTATGTCACATCCTCCAAATTGCATTGCCTCCACAGGAACAAGTTTAAGTCCCTTGAACGGCTCAGTCTCAGTGACCATGCCCGTAGAATGGCTCATATCCTTCTTCAATAAAAGAGACCCTAGAATTACAGTCACAGAGATGGAACCTAAGGCCCCGATGAGCCAGACCCCAATTTTTTTCATTCCGGTTTTGCGCCTTTCAACATTTTATTCTGTATATCATCGTTGGAGATCAATCGGGTTACTCAATACGCATTCACTTCCCATGCCCCGTTTTAGGAATTTTAGGATTATTATCATAGCAAGACCGGCGGTAAAGGCAATTGTGGCGATCATAATAAAAAAGTTTTCTTTATTCATCTCATCCCAATATTCGCCCAGGAAGCCGGCGGCATAGTTCCCGGCAAAGAATGACAGAAACCAAAGCCCCATCATCATTGAGACAATGCGTTTAGGAGACATCTGGGTGACCAGCGAAAGCCCCACCGGCGCTAGGTACAATTCACCTAAAGTTGCGATCAGATTGAAGAAAATGAGCCAGGACATACCTACTCGCGATCCATCTACCCCATATGATCTTGCCGCCGGGACCATAATCAAAAATCCAGCCGCTAATAGAAAGCAGCCGATCGCCATTTTCAATATGGCAGATGGCTCTTCACGGTTTCTGGACTGCCACGCCCAGAAAGTTGTGACAATAGGGGTCAGCATCAATATAAAAGCTGGATTTAAGGCCTGAAACCAAGTGGCCGGCAATTGCCAACCAAGGATGTGACGATCAGTGCAAGCGTCTGCCCACAAAGCCAGAGTATTCCCCTGTTGTTCATAAGCGGACCAAAAAGCCACGCTTACGACGCCAATAGCAAACAGAGCAAACAGTTGTTTTCTTTCCTGGCGTGTTTGAATTTGATTTGTTTCCTTTTCAGCTAGTGTATGTATGACCAACAGATCAGGGGCAAGCCATTTTTGACCAAAAAGATATATCAACAGCCCGACTATCATTCCTGCACCCGCTGCGTTAAAACCATAATGCCACCCATAAAGCTCGCCCAATGAACCGCAAACCAATGGTGAGAAAAACGCCCCGAGATTTATCCCTACATAGAATATGCTAAAGGCCCGGTCGAGTCTTTGATCCAGGGGATTATAAAGGTCTGCCACCTGAGTTGAGAGGTTAGGTTTAAAAAAGCCGTTTCCAAGAATCAGAATTAACAGGGCCACGAAGAAAAAGGATTCTATCGCCATCATGAAGTGTCCGATGGCCATCAATAATGCTCCGACGATGACGGCTTTGCGTCGGCCGAGGAAACGATCCGCTATGAGTCCACCGACACATGGCGACAAATAAACTAGACCCGTATAAAGGCCGTAAACCTGCGAAGCAAACCCATGGTTAAACATTAACTGCTTGACCATGTAGTAAACCAGCAATGACCTCATCCCGTAGTAGGAAAATCGCTCCCACATTTCCGTCAAGAACAGTATGAAAAGCCCTTTCGGATGACCCCATAGATCTTTGCTACGCGGAAGCGACATACTGTGGATTCCTATGATAGTGATCTATTCACCTGCAATTTTCGTCTCACTATCAATATTAAAGGTTGTCATTTGGGACAACCGCCGCTTTAAATCCGCGGGGAAGAGGTCATTTACATCCTCGAACTCGATGACGGGCCTACCGCCAAATACTTGATAAGCGCGATTCAAGGTCCTGTCGTCCCAAATACTTTTAACTTCATTTCTCTCGAGAGTTTCAGCCTGAGAGGCATCGATCATATTACCCAGCATGCTGACAACCCAACGGTTTGCAACATCCACGACAAACTGAGACGTGTTCGGATCCTTGAACCATATCAATTCCGATGATGGAGCTACAAGCCTGTTTAGGGACAACCAGGCCAATGAGACCATATCGTGAGCGACTATGGATTGCGACGAGATAATTAATCCTGCGTCCGGCTCTACCACGTATCCTTTGTCCGGTCCAAAAGTGGTGAGCACTTTATCTGCGACGGATAATACCATTCGCTGTTTGTTACGTAGTGTGCTCACAGCGTTACCGTCAGCGGCTTTTTCATAAAAGCTGCTAGAGTCCTTATGGTACTCCAGACGAGTATCAGTCCTCCAGTAGCCAACGGCGGCCTTCAAGCCAAGGGTACTTCCGGCAAGGGTATGACGGCCACATCTGGGCATCAGGATAATATGATCCATTGCCTGGAGGATTTTTGGCAACATCAAGCCTTGTTTCCAGTGAGAATTGGAAGATGGTAAATCCTCATAGAATGCGTCCCAGCCGGCCTCTTCGAAAAAATGCAGCTCAGCTCCAGCTTCTGATGCGGCTTTTGCCATGCCACATTTCTCCATCAACCTGCGTGTGCTGCCTGAGGTCCCTTCAGGTGTGAGCTTGACGTGCTCGATGCCCGACATGTCACCCACGACAACCCGGCCGGCTCCCCTATCCTTAAGAAGTTTTACCATTGCCGCAATTCCATGTGGACTAGTAGTGGACGGATAAGGATATCCCGAGTTAAGGGCGGGTTTGAGAAAAACCGAATCTCCCTTAGACAACCATGAAAAGTCGGTGGTAGCTTCTACCGAAGCTCGCACGGCTTCACCTATTAGCTTCTCAGATGATCCCCTTTTAACACCAGCCAGGAAAACTTTTGCCATCGGATATACTCCTTAACCACTTTATTCACTCAGCCACAGCTGCATTTCGGGTGACTCTCTCATGATTTCTTCCTCTGCGCCTACAAAGGTTCGGTAGCCTCCACTCAGGTTCTTCGACTTAAAACCGTTTTGAACAAGTATTCTGTGAGCCAGATAGCCTCTCATGCCTACTGCGCAATAGGGTATATACTGCTTGTCCTTGTCCAGGCCTTGCAGTTCCTCTCTTAATCTATTCATTGGTATGTGTCGAGAATCCGGTATAGCTCCGGCCGCTTCAATTTCCTCTCTGGAACGCAAATCTAGAAATTCTGCGCCATTCTGACGTAAGCTAACGTATTCATGCCAGTGAACAATCGACATGTCCCCTTTTAGAATATTTGACGCGACGAAACCAGCCATGTTGATCGGATCTTTTGCTGATGAATATGGCGGAGCGTACGCCAGTTCAAGCTCTTCGAGGTCAATGACCGTCATGCCACCATGAATAGCTGTCGACAGGACATCGATACGTTTGTCAACACCATCAGCGCCAACTATTTGCGCTCCGAGAATTTTGCCTGTGTTTGGACAGAAAATGAGTTTGATGGCCATTGGCGATGAGCCCGGATAATATGAGGCATGGGAGCCGGAATGAGTGTAGCTTGTCAGGAATGGGATCCCATGCTTTACTAAGGTCTTTTCATTTGATCCAGTACCAGCGACGGCCAGATCGAAAACTTTCACGATTGACGTCCCCAAAGCGCCAGTATATAATGATCGTCTCCCCATCACATTGTCAGCGGCGATTCTTCCCTGTTTGTTCGCAGGCCCTGCAAGCGCTACCGAAGTGGGGAAACCAGTGACAAAGTCGCTGATCTCAACAGCGTCTCCTACGGCGTATATATTCGGGTCTGACGTGGTCATCGTAGCATCCACACGAATATGACCTCGAGGACCTAATTCAAGACCGGCCTCTTTTGCCAACTTGTTTTCCGGGGCTATTCCTATGGCCGAAATAACCAGATCGCATTGGTATTCTACCCCTCCAGATGTTTTCACCAACAGTCCACCATCTCTTGAATTGATGGATTCAACCCTTTGGCCAAGAACAAGTTTGACACCTTTTTCTTTAAGATGGGCATGAACAATGGCGGCCATTTCCGGATCAAGAGGCGCCATAACCTGGTGTCCCATTTCTATTACTGTTGCTGAAGCCCCTCGAAGGACCATGTTTTCAGCCATTTCAAGCCCTATGAAACCGCCACCAATTACCACTGCCGACTTCGATCCTCTCAAATCAATCATGCCCTTTATTCGATCCGAATCAGGGATGTCACGGAGATGAAAAACACCATCGAGATCAATTCCTGGAATAGGTGGTTTTACTGGTTCAGCGCCGGGAGCAAGAATAATCTTGTCGTAAGATTCAGTATACTGTTCGCCAGAGTGGAGATCTCTGACCAGGATTGTTCTCTTGTTCCTGTCTATTGCCAAAACTTCCGAATTGATACGCACGCTTATATCGTAGCGCGCCGTGAATGATTTGCTGGTAGTTACCAGCAGATTTGCCCGATCTTTAATTATACCACCAATATAGTAAGGCAATCCGCAGTTTGCGAAAGAAATGTGCTCACCACGTTCAAAAAGTATAATTTCGGCCTGTTCGTTTAATCTGCGTGCCCGGGCTGCAGCGGTAGCGCCTCCGGCTACTCCTCCAATTACAAGTAATTTTGCCTTCATCAATCCGATACTCCTTGGAAAAATCAGTCACGGTAAAGTCGTTTTTTACAAAAATCATTTATTCGATGAGTTGGTCATTCGAAAATGTCTAGGACTAAATCAAGTCTGTTTCTTGTCGAATGTGATGGATGTTCAACGACAGTTAATAAATTTGAAGATACGTATTCATGGCCTTTTCCTGGGCCTCACTCGTTAGTGCATGAATTTGATCATAATTCGCTTTTAGCAGCTCAATTATGTTGATGTCCAAAAAGCGCTTTTTGCCTTGATCATTCAATATTGACATGGCGTCATTTTTGTTCATGCCTTGTCTGTACGGACGGTCCTCGGCTAACGCCGTGAAAATGTCGGCGACTGAAATGATCCGAGAGCCTATACCAAGTTTTTTTGATGTGAGATGAAAAGGATATCCGGAGCCGTCTAATCTCTCATGATGATATGCGGCCCATTCAGTTATTTGCTGTATACCGCCTATACTACTAAGTACCATGTAAGTCACATAAGTATGTTGCCGCATCACAGCAAATTCTTCGTCCGTGAGTTTGCTATTTTTTTCCAGAATACTATTGGGAATGGCCACTTTTCCCAAATCGTGCAAATTTCCCGCAACATTCATCAATTCTGCTTCAAGCTCTGTGAGACCAAATAGACTTGCGATCATGGAAGCTGCTGTAGATACACCAGCCGAATGAGTCACTGTGAATTTTGATCTGAAATCAATTAGGTTTCTCACAAATTCAGAAATAATAATTAATTGACCAAGCTCCACCTCAGTTCCTCTACATGGAGCGCTGTGCAGGAGGAGCGAATACAATCTTGGCGACGTTATATCAAGCCAAAAGTCCTCCCTCCGCCCAACGTATTTCAGCAAATCAATAACCAGAGGATGAATTTTATTGTCTGACAGGGACGATACCCTAGAGATCAGCTCTTCATGTTGATGTAAGATGTACTGGTCTCGATTGATAAATCGTTCTAGTGTGTCAGCCAGAAAGAGAATCTGTGACTGCAACACTAGCTGATTTTCAATGGGCCCACTCCAGTCTCTCCACGACCTGTGGTGGTTTCTAACTATTGAAGCACAGGGCTCGAAAATAGGGACCGTTTGAAGTAGCCGTTCCCCACGGACGCAATGGACCTCCAGATTTTGCGCCTGTCCCATATAAAGAGCGAGCTTTTCGTCAGGCGACACTGCTCCTAGTTCATGAAACAGCGCCGCAATAAAGAGATCTCTCAAGGGTTCCGGCGCCAGGCATGCAGCTCGCCCAAGCTGCCAAGCCACGAAAGCCGACCGTATTTGGCGTTGAAAAAGTTTTGCGTTACCCAAGTCCAAGGCGTCGGACAGGGAAAGCGCCAAATTGAGAAGATTGGTGGTCACATTTTGATACATTTTAACTTCCTAATTACCGGGGAAAAGAGTCCTTGAAATTATTGTATAGCTGTGCTGTTACCAATACCAGCAAAACGTTGCCATTTTTCATCGAAAGTCCTTTGCGGCATCACCACAATTTAAGAAAAGAACTCATTGACGAGTTCCTTTCAACCATGATATTTTTTACTTGGCCTAACTGGATCTCCTATGAAAAAGTGTCATTTTTAAAAACACTATGTCTCGGGGCTGTACATGTATCTCATCTATTATTTATGCCTAAGGCCCCTAAAAACACTTTTGTAAAAGGCTCAATTAATTTGAATGTTGTTTAGCGGAAGATCGATTGAAGAAATTAGCAATGTTTCGTTGAGCCGGTTTTATAATCTAATCACCTTTAACAAAGTCGAAAATTGTTACGACGGCAAGAACTCCGCAATTGGGGCTGAGGATTATGAGCACAGAAAACGACTGGAATATACAGCATGTCCAGGTGCAAACAATTAGCTGGTGTAATCGCTCATGCGATTTCTGCCCCAGTAAAAAATTTGACCGGAAACCGCACCTGATGTCCTTAGTAACCTATAAACGAATAATTGAAGAGCTTGCTGCTTTGAGGTTTTCGGGCAGATTCTCTCCCTTTCTCCAGTGTGAGCCTCTTTTGGACAAGCGACTTCCCGAACTCATTTCCATCACTGGGGAATTCCTCCCTCGGGCTAAATTGCTCATTCAAACCAACGGTGACATGCTCACGGCGAAAAAGGGCATTACTCTATTTAAATCAGGTTTGCACAAACTCGTTATCAATTGCTATGACGATGAGAAAAATCGCCTGAGTCGTTTGCGCAACATAGCGACTGAGATAAAAAGCCAAATGCCCGAGGTTAAGTACTCCGTAGGCGGCTTCCATATGATGATCAGACCGGAGCGGCCAAATCACATCCGACAGGAAATAACTATAGAAGACAAGACTACCTGGACGAAGGATGGCCAGGAAAACTGGGCTGGAAACGTCCCCGGTATACATCTGGAGAGAGAACCAATGAAGGCTTGGTGTTTCCGACCGTTTTATCAATTGTACGTGCATTACAACGGAAACGTCGTGCTTTGTTGTTGCGACTGGAAAGGCGATGTAGTTTTGGGAAATATTAACGAAAACACTCTTAGTGAGATTTTCTCAGGTCCGGTAGCCACAACTTATCGCCAAAATCTCAATAACAAGAACAGACAGATGAAACTTTGTGATGTTTGCGATTATCCCGGCAAACTTCCCCTGTCTGCACGCATTGCCTATAATGTCATAAATTTCATGAATCGATTACGAGGTTCTTAACCAGGCCACAAGAATATCAAAGTCTTAATCTGCAACGAGCGGAGGATCCCTTTTGTCCCACCCCATGCTTTAGCCGTATATCATGAAAAAATTCGACAAAACCGTGACAAAATCTTCGGACGTTACGAAAACTCATGAAATGTCGTACGCATTATTGGACGTTATTTGTGGCCATCGTTATTAACGCCGCAATCTGTTCAAATATTTGGTACCCCCGGCAGGAATTGAACCTGCGACCTGCGGATTAGGAATCCGTCGCTCTATCCACTGAGCTACGGGGGCATCAACAACTCACCATCTCAAATATAGCGTTTTAATGTATTTTAGGTTGTGCTCTTGTGTCAAATCATTTATAGCAGTTCAAAGACAAACAATCACTGAAATCGTGTAGACAGCCAAATGTTTTCAATCGAGGCCACTGTCAAACCATTTAAACTGGATGACGTTAGAGAGGCTCTGGCGGACCTGGGAGTTGGCGGCATGACCGTTACCGAAATTCTTCGGCAAGTTGTTTCCCAAAAAACAACCAGACGATTTAGCGATTCTGAAATGGCGCTTGGTAATTTGACTCCTCATATTCAAGTTCGGGTGGTCGTCTCTGACTGGCTGGTCGAACCAGTTATAGAAGCCCTTTGTATACACGGACCTTCCGGGAAACTTGACGATAGTCTCGTCACGGTTAGCCGCGTTGAATCAGTAGTCCGAATCCGAACTGGCGATAAAGATGACGACGCATTGTCTACTTGAAGCTCGTGCATTTAAAACTGGAATCAAATACGTTCCAAGTCGCA
Source organism: Deltaproteobacteria bacterium (assembly GCA_021777225.1). Lineage (GTDB taxonomy): Bacteria > Desulfobacterota > Desulfomonilia > Desulfomonilales > Desulfomonilaceae > CAJBEZ01. Next base: position 7,500 of record JAJYDQ010000020.1, on the reverse strand, counting down.
CTGATCTTTAAAATGTTTGACGATCTTCCCGGTTAGCAAGTCAAATTCTTCTTCAGTTTCAACTTCAATCACCAACTCTCCGTCGTCAAAAATCTTGAGCCTTCCGTGACTCTCCAAAAGTTCTATAGCCTCTTTAGGATTGATCGTAATCCACCCTTTCATCCTTCTGAGCAATTCAACTCCGGTGAATTCTCGCTCAATGGTAAGATCAATTCGACGATTTTTGCCAACCCATCCTATGACAGCGGGCCTCACTACACACGGTGATACAGGATCATGCATCGCTGCGCACCGGAGCCAAACTCTTGCCCTAATCATATGGCAATACTCCTGAATTCAAGTGATTCATCCCATGCCTGGTTTGGTTTCAAATGATGTTTCATAACACTGACAAAATTATCGCGCGATATTAATGAGTCATATAAAATGGCTAAAGCAAAGCGCTTTCAAAAAACAATAAAGTGTGCTATACAATGGCCTGTTAAACAATTAGTTTAATAGGATAAAAATGTCAAATAACACATTGCGTAGGCCTACTGGACTGGACTATATTTTTTATAACTATAGACTTTATCTAATTGGTTTAATAGCATTTTTGTGTATGATATTTTTGGCGGTCGGGTCAAATATCTCTTTCGCTGCTGGAAAAACAACTAAACTGGTGTCAGCTTCAAAAAAATCCCTTAAAAAGTCTCATCCGAAATTAAAAAAGAAATCTTCGTTAAAACCTTCGAGAATCAAACGGGTCAAGCCAGTGAACCCCTCTGTCCAGGCAAAGGCGGCTTACTGCGTGAACCTGGCGAATAACGAAACTCTGATATCAAAGAATGCCGACGAAAAATTGCCCATAGCCAGTCTGACCAAACTTGTAACAGCGCTGGTGACCCTGGATCACATGCCTCTTGATAAGGAAATAACCGTCCCTGACCACATCAAGAAGGTTCCGAAATCCGTTATCGGATTGAAACCAGGTGATACTTTAACGGTCCGAGATCTTTTACACGGCATGCTTATCAGTTCCGGCAATGATTGCGCCGAATCTCTGGCCTGCGCGTATCCCGGCGGTAAGGACAAATTCATAGAAGCGCTGAATGCCAAGGCTAAAAGCCTGGGTGTTACCAATACAAAGTTTTTCACTCCAAGTGGATTGGACAAAAAGATTGGAAATGCGAATTGCTCGGAAAAAGAAGAAGAGGTTGAAGCAAATGTGTCAACGGCGCGTGAGATAGCCACCATTGCAAGAATCGCATTTTCTAATAAGGTCATCCAATCCATCTGTCGCAAAAAGTCTTATGTGATTACAAGTAAACTCAATCCCAAGGGATACTCGCTAAGAAGCACCAACAAGTTGTTACGCGACAAGTTGCCTGTAGTTAGCGGAAAAACTGGGTTTACTGTCCGAGCTGGACATTGTCTGGCTTCCGAGTTCTCGCCGGGCAATGACCTGTTGGTAATAGTTGTGCTGGGTAGCCCCAACCATTTCAGGGATACAAGACTGCTGTACCTCAAGGCCTTGAAGCAAACAAACACGATCAAGAGCGCCAATTCAGAGGCAGCCGCTCACGTAGCCGCCAAATAATCCCCCGAAAACATATAGACAACAGAATTGAGGCCGTAATGAATTTGTAGCTTGGAAGAAACCTATCAACCTATTTTTTAGGGAGTGTGAAAAGAAAATTCACCCATCTTCCGACCTCAGATTCACACCATATTGATCCACCGTGCGCTTCGATAATTCTCCTGATGTTATACAGGCCTAATCCGGTTCCCCGTTTAGAGCGGTTCATCTCATTTCGGATCCTGTAAAACTTTTCGAATATCTTTTCTCGTTCTTCAGGTTCTATGCCCGGTCCTTCGTTCCACACATTTAACAGGAATTTGTCTCCAAGATCAACGATGCCGTAAGCTATCTTTCCTCCACGGGCGCCATATTTTAGAGCGTTACCAAAGAGGTTACGATAAACTATTTCGAGAAATCTCGGATCTCCATATATTGGGACAGCCCCTACACCTCCCATTGTTTCATCGTAATTTTCGAATGAATTTGGATATCGTTCCTTTAGTCCCACCATGGCAGGTAAAATAATTTGTTGGAAGAAATTCCCAATTTCCTGTTTGTATATCTGAAATTCACCCTGTTCCAGGTCGGCCATTGTCAAGAAATCGTGACTCATTGCTTCCAGGAATGTAGAATGATGATAGATTATCTCAAGCTGTTTCCGCCGTTTTGGGTCAGATTCAGTGTCAACTAGCCTTTTAACAAATCCGCCGATTATGAGAAGTGAGTTCTTGTTTTCGTGATTTATGAAATGGATGGCTTCACGATAATTTTTGTTGAGCCTCTCGAGTTCCCTTCTGATAGCGTTATCTTGAGCTATATCTCTGCTAATTCCAACTGTTCCCAAGATTCGCCCTTCGTTGTCCATTAGCAGGGACAATGTCAAAGACACCTCGACAATAGCGCCATCTTTCTTTTTTAGTTTAGTCTTGTAATTCTTGATCCCACCTGAAGTCTGGACCTCTTCCAGGATGGCCTCACGTTCGAAGGCGTCTGCCCAAACTTCATTAATCTTATGCCCCTGAATCTCCTCGGCCGCGAAGCCCAACAATTTTTCTCCGGCAGGATTGAATTCGACAATTCGGGATTCAAGGTCGGTAGTTATGATCATGTCCGCAGATGATCTGAGTATGCCTTCCAAATAACTGCTCTGGCTGGCTAACGCCTCGGTACGCCTCCACATTTCCTGTGAAAGATTCTCGGAAAGTCTTTTATAGCGTTCCTCGGAGCGCCTGAGCATTAAATCAAGTTCATGAACTTCAATCTTTCTACCAATTAATTCTGCGACTTCCTGTAAAAATAATTCGTCTTCCGGAAAGACCTTTTCATTCTGACCGTAGCTTACACAAACTTTGCCCCGATTTAGGCTTTCAACCTCAATGTCCTTAACTGTTAAATTCTCGGCTGTGGTTTCAGGGGTCTTTCCGAAAACGTTTCCATCAATTTCAATCCAGGCTGAGATGCCGGGACGATCACCTAAAAGCCGCGCCAAAAGCGGAATCAAAGACTGGATCTTCTGATCAAAAGGGTCTTTTCCGAGAAGGCCCCTTCCGATAGCAAGCAAGATCCTGAATTTAATTAACAACTGGCCCGTCGTCAACCCTGAGGATTCGTCGGAGCCACCTGGAAAGATTTCCGGCAGATTGGTCATCTTGAAACCCCAATATCGTAGTTTCGGGTTTTAGTCAATGCCTGAGATGGCCAGCGTCCGCACCGTAAAAAACCATATGGAGAACGTGTAATATGATTTCACATAAGTGAACGATTGATACCTTGCGCGTTTGTAAAATTCCTCTTAATATTAGCACAATTTGAAACAAACTGGGCTGTTGGCGACAAATTGAGATTTCAATTATTGATGCAGACCGCATAAAGGTGGTAATATCAAAAAGCGATGGATATGGGCGCTTAAAAAATTTAGTCTTCCCCTTTCTGGGTTTTTGTCTTGCAGTCCGTTTTGCTTTTTTCCACAATTGTTTCTGGGCCGATCTTTTCACGTGCAAACAGACGCTGACAATTGAATGTTTTTGTATAGGTCCTTTTGTTGTGGTCGATTTGTAAAGATAGATTGAAATTTTTGCGTTCATAGATTCACATCTCAGGAGATCTGAAATGAAGGGTGTTATTCTTGCGGGCGGTTTAGGCACTCGTTTATACCCACTAACAAAGATTACGAACAAACACCTCTTACCTGTTTACAGTAAGCCCATGATTACCTATCCTGTTGAATGTCTGGTAAAAGCGGGCATTGATGACATCCTCATCGTTACAGGGGGTAACCACCCCGGCGATTTCCTGAGACTTCTCGGCAATGGCAAGGAATATGGTGTAAAAAACATTAGTTACGCGTATCAGGAAGGCGAAGGTGGGATCGCGGACGCTTTGGCCCTGGCCGAAAATCATGCGGCGTGTGGGCCTGTATGCGTTGTTCTTGGCGATAATCTTTTGGAAAAAACTATTCGAGTCGCGGTAGACGAGTATCGTAAGCAGGATAAGGGCGCTCGAATTCTACTCAAGGAAGTCGATGACCCAAAGAGGTTTGGGGTCCCCATGCTTGAAGGAAACAGGGTCGTAAAGATAATTGAAAAACCTGAAGATCCTCCATCGAGCTTTGCAGTTACGGGTATTTATATGTATGACACGCAAGTCTTTGATTTTATCAAGACGCTTAACCCATCGCAACGAGGGGAACTCGAAATTACCGATGTTAACAACCTTTACATCAATCAGGGAACCATGACATGGTCGCTAATCGATGGATGGTGGACCGACGCCGGGACATTTGACTCCCTGCTAAAGGCTTCCAATTTGGTCGCTCACGGAGGAGCTAACAATATTTGAAAATGACTGTTACAAATAAAAAATTTAAACAGCCACCCTCAACTCCTATACAAGGAGTTATTGTTCAGGCTTTGAAAGTCGTTCCGGATGAACGTGGAAGGCTTATGGAGATCATGAGGAAGGATGATCCTTTTTTCACCGGGTTTGGGCAAGTTTATCTTTCTACGGTTTATCCGGGAGTGGTAAAAGCATGGCATTATCACAGGGTCCAGAATGACAGGTTCACGTGCGTCAGGGGTATGGTAAAAGCCGCTCTCTATGATGATCGTGAGGGCTCTCCTACGCGAGGCGCCCTGAACGTGCTGTATGTGGGCGAACATAATCCTGCTCTCATTGTTATCCCGGCCGGTGTATATCATGGCTGGAAGTGTGTCAGCGATTATGAGGCCTATGTCATAAATGTGCCGTCAGAACCTTACAACAGGTCTGACCCCGATGAATTCAGGGTTGACCCACACGAAGACACCATCCCGTATGATTGGGTCAGAAAAGATGGCTAAACAGGTTCTTTTCGCAAAATTTCCAATAGACGCTCATCGCGAGAAAACCTGGATGCAGTGAGTCAAACAATTGTTAATTGATTTGAGGTAATATGGGCATGCGTTTACTGGTAACCGGTGGATTAGGTTTTATAGGTTCGAATTTTATTCTCAATATGCTTAGCAGTTACAACGACCTGAGCATAATCAATTTGGATCTCATAACTTACGCTGGCAATGTCGAGAACCTTAAGGATGTTGAGAATTATGGCGCCCGATACCAGTTCATAAGGGGTGATATCACGGACCGAAATCTGGTTGGCGAGATCGGTTCCATGAAACCAGATGTAATTATAAATTTTGCGGCTGAATCTCATGTAGATCGGTCTATACTTGACGCTTCCCAATTTTTAAAAACCAATGTAATCGGGACTCAGGTCCTGCTCGATTGTTGCCGTGAACATAAAATTGATCGATTCGTTCAGATATCGACGGATGAGGTTTATGGGTCCCTTACCCCTTCTGATCCTCCATTCAGTGAGACCAACAATCTAAAACCCAATAGCCCATACTCGGCGTCAAAAGCTTCGGCAGACCTATTGGCCCGCGCATACCACAAGACCTATGGCATGGATATTGTCATAACAAGATGTTCCAATAATTACGGACCATTACAGTTTCCTGAGAAACTAATACCCCTGATGATTACCAATGCCATTCAGGATCAGGAGCTACCGGTTTACGGCGATGGGATGAACGTACGCGACTGGATACACGTGATTGATCATTGCAGGGCCATAGACACAGTGATGAGGAAAGGAAAGGCCGGCCAGATCTACAACATAGGGGGGTTTTGTGAATATCATAACATTGACATAGTCAGGCTTATCCTCACCAAACTAGGGAAACCATCTTCCCTTATCAAATATGTAATGGACAGGCCCGGACATGACCGACGGTACGCTATGAACGCAGACAAATTGACGCATCACCTCGGCTGGAAGCCTTTGATAGATTTTGAAGAAGGAATAAATGAAACCATTAAATGGTACATCGAGAATGAGGATTGGTGGAGAAGAATAAAAACAGGTGAATATCTAACATACTGCAAACAGTGGTATGGAACACTTCAGAATTAGCCAATAATTATGAATATTGTGAGAAACAAGACCAGAGCGATTCGCTTGGGAAAGGTGACCGTGGGAGGGGGGGCGGAAATTTCCGTCCAGTCCATGACCAATTCGGACACTCGTGACGTCAAGAAAACACTCCGACAAATTGGACGGCTTGAGAAAGCAGGCTGTGAAATCATCCGAGTTGGCGTGCCTGACATGGATGCAGCCCGTGGACTGGGAAAAATAAGGGCTGGCATGACAGTCCCTCTAGTGGCAGACATTCATTTTGACCACAAATTGGCGCTAGAGGCTGTAAAGCAAGGCGTGGACGGCTTACGCCTCAACCCTGGAAACATAGGAACGGCGTCCAAGGTCCGTGAAGTTACGCGGGTTGCGCTCGAAAAGAGCGTGCCCATACGTATTGGAGTAAATTCCGGATCTGTCGAAAAGAAATTATTGCGGAAATATGGTGGAGGAACGGCCGAGGCGATGGTTGAAAGCGCCCTCAGTCATGTTGCCATTCTTGAAAAGGCTGACTTCAACCTTATCAAAGTTTCTTTGAAGGCTTCAGATGTCACAAGGACTATTGACGCTTATCGGATGCTTTCAACCAGGGTCGACTACCCATTACATGTTGGTGTAACTGAGGCGGGCACGTTGGTTCGCGGTTGTGTAAAGTCTGCTATTGGAATCGGTGTCTTGCTCACCGAGGGGATCGGTGACACGATTAGAGTTTCGTTGTCAGCTCCACCCGAGAGGGAAGTAGAAGCTGGATTCGCGATCCTTCGAAGCCTTGAATTGCGGCGCTGGGGTGTTGATCTCATATCGTGCCCAACGTGTTCCAGGACAGCTATAGATCTTCTGGCTCTAGCCACTAAAGTGGAAAAGGCAGTCTCCGGCATACGAGCCCCTTTAAGAGTTGCTGTCATGGGATGTGTGGTGAATGGTCCAGGAGAGGCCAAAGAAGCGGATGTTGGTATTGCGGGAGGCAAAGGTCGAGGTATTTTATTCAAGAAGGGTGAGGTCGTCGGCACTTACGAAGAGAAAGACTTGCTAAGAGCGCTCTTGGATGAAATACAAAATATAACATTAGCCCTATAATTTTACATTTTTTAGCGAGTAGCTGTGGCGCACGAAGCGCACTGGTCCGGTTTTTTAAATCTCCCCGGCGGTTCGCTACTGGTGTTACTGATCACAGTTCTCTAAATACAGTGGTTTGGACCTAGGGGCATAGCTCAGAAGCATTTCTGACGGGACAGGCGCTGTAAAATCGATCGACATCATGATGCTCAGAATGAATATGGTCAGAATGGAGAAAATATAAAGCTTTTTGGCCCAGATCCGCTCTTCGGAAGCATTATAGCCAGACCAGGCCATATAAAGCCAGGACAGGCCCAACACTGTCGCCACGGCAAAGGTGCTGTACCCGGAGTACCCACCAAAAGTCAGCATAAGCGTGGCGGCAACAAAGGCCAAAATATAACCAGCAATACGCCTTTTTGCTGCG